>NZ_JAWIRU010000014.1:0-30456 GCF_036320025.1 Stenotrophomonas sp. SMYL86 | reverse complement strand
GTGGGGGGGGGGGGGCGGCCGGGGGGCCGCCACCGGTTGTGCGCCGGGGCCCCGGGGGCGCCCCCCCCCCCCCCGCCACTACACTGGACGCCTGCCCCAGGAGCCCTCGCCATGGCCCAGACCGTCATCCCCCAGCTGCGCATGCGCCACGCCGACTCCACCCTGCCGTTCTACGTGCAGGGACTAGGCTTCGTGGTTGACTGGGAACACCGCTTCGAACCCGGCTTTCCGCTGTTCGCCCAGCTCACCCGCGACGGCCAGACGATCTTCCTCACCGAACACAGCGGCGACTGCGAGGTCGGCGGCGCGGTGTACTTCATCGTCGAGGACGTCGACGCCCTGCACCGCGCCTTCAGCGCCGCCAACGTGCCGATCGAGCAACCGCCGCATGACACCGAATGGGGCAGCCGCGAGATGCTGCTGCGTGACCCCGACGGCAACCGCCTGCGCTTCGCCACCGACGCGAGCTGAACCGGGCGGCCTTGAGTCGAATATACGAATCATATACGCTTCGTATATCCACCCCTTCGGGACCGCCCATGGGCATCGTCAACATCGATGACACCCTGCACGACCAGCTGCGCCGTGCCTGTACCGTCTCCAGCCGCTCGATCAACGCCCAGGCCAACTTCTGGATCCGGGTCGGCATGCTGTGCGAGCTGAACCCCACGCTGAGCTTCCAGGACATCGTCGCCAGCGAGCTGCGCGCCGCCGGCGTGCAGCCCCCGTTGCTGCCGCCGGGACAGGTCTGAGCCGATGGGCATCATCAAGCGCCCCGACGAGATCGCGCTGATGGCCGAATCCGGCCGCCTGCTGGCGGAGGTGTTCGCCGCACTCGACCAGCTACCGCTGCAGGGCCGAAGCACCATGGAGATCAACGATTTCGTCGAACGCATGATCGTTGATGAGCTGCAGGCGAGGCCGGCCAGCAAGGGCCAGTACGGCTTCCCGTACGTGCTCAACACCTCGATCGACAACGTTGTCTGCCACGGCGTACCCAGCACCACCGACGTGCTGCGCAACGGCCAGATCGTCAACCTCGACATCACCCTGGAGAAGAACGGCTACATCGCCGACTCCAGCACCACCTACCGGGTCGGTGAGGTCGACTACGCCGCGCGCAGGCTGGTGCAGACCACCTACCAGGCGATGTGGAAAGGCATTGCCGCCGTGCGTCCTGGTGCGCGCCTGGGCGACATCGGCCACGCCATCGCCCGCCACGCGCGCAGCCACGGCTACAGCGTGGTGAAGGAATACTGCGGCCACGGCATCGGCCAGGAGATGCACGAGGAGCCGCAGATCCTGCACTACGGCCATCCCAACACCGGCATGGTGCTGGAAGAAGGCATGGTGTTCACCATCGAACCGATGCTCAACCAGGGCAAGCCGGCCATCCGCCAGCAGCCGGACGAATGGCCGGTGTACACCCGCGACGGCAAGCTGTCGGCGCAGTTCGAGCATACGGTGGCGGTCACCCGCACCGGCGTGCGGGTACTGACCCTGCGCCCCGGCGAGACGCCGTTGTGCGCGGTGGATGCCGCCTAGAGTGGCCGTTGCTGCATCCCGGCACCCTCGTGCACGGCGCGCTTCCGTGCCGTCAGCGGTTCGCGTACCCGCTGTGCCACATAGCCGACGCTGGCTGCGAGAATGAAGGTGTAACCAAGGAGTTCGGTGGTCTCCTCGATGGTGTTCTTGAACACGCGGATGTACTGGTCACCCAGCAGTCCGGTCCACAACGACGTCATGCCGATCAGACGCGAATAGAACAGCAGCAGAACCAGGCCGATCGTCATCACGGTACCCGGCCGGGATACGAGAAAACGCACCAGCGCCGGCATGGCCCGGCGCCAGTCGCGGCTGGCCCAGGCCAGTGAGCCGATGATCAGCACGGCCACCGGGTACTTCCAGAAGCCGTGTGCGATCAGGTCCAGCGCCTCATCCATTTCACGCAGGAGCATGCAGGCGAACAGCGCGGCCGCCAGAACGGCAAAGGCCCGATCATCGGCACGTCGCAATGCAAGCCGGACGAAGGCAGCCACGCTGGCGACCAGGAAGCCTTCCTGGGTCAGTTCGACCAGCGACCACTCGCCGACTGCATTGCCCAGCCAATGGATGTCGAGCCAGGCCAACGCAGGCGGAAGCGCCATCATCAGGCCGAACAGGAAGGTGCGCCCCAGGTGGGACAGGAGCAGCTGTAGATTGTCTTTCATGCAACACCGATGCCGCGCCGTGGCGGTCGTACAACGAGAACACAGGCGACCGGGGGGCTGCCGAACGACGGCATGCGCGGCGGGGTCGCGACCAGGCGCGCATTATCCGCGCTGTTTCCGGCCACGTGAACCGTACCGGTGGAACACATACGCAACACCGGCGTACGTCACGCACTCATGGCGATAAAGGACGCAGCAGCAACAACGTCGCCAGGCAGAACATGAAGATCGCCACGCCTGCATCCAGCACACGCCAGGCGCCCGGCCTGCGGAACACCGGCTGCAACAGGCGCGCGCCATAGCCCAGCGTGCAGAACCAGGCCACGCTGGCGGCGCAGGCACCGGCGGCGAAGGCCCAGCGCAGATCGCCCGGGTAGCGCGTGGACAGGCTGCCCAGCAGCACCACGGTATCCAGATAGACGTGCGGGTTGAGCAGGGTGAAGGCCAGGCAGGTCAGCAGTACCTGCCGTCCGCTGCCGCCCTGCGCCTCGGCGGCGGCCAGCGCACTGCCACCGCGCCATGCGCGCAGCCCCGCCTGCAGGCCATACCAGAGCAGGAAACCCGCACCACCGAAGCGCAGCACCTGCAGCAGCAGCGGCCACTGCAGCACCAGCGCGCCCATGCCGCCGACGCCGGCCAGGATCAGCACGATGTCCGCGCCGGCACAGGCCAGCACCACCCTGCCCACATGGCGCTGCTGCAGGCCCTGGCGCAGCACGAAGGCGTTCTGCGCACCGATGGCGATGATCAGGCCGGCACCTGCGAACAGGCCGGCGGCGGTAGCGGCGATCCACATCAGGACAGGCCAGGCAGCGAGGGGACGCGCAGGGTGCGGCCGCTGACCCTGTTTAGACAATCTGATTTTTCTTTATCCTGTGCAGGAAAACTGAAGAGGCACCGGCATGGATCTGGTACATCCGCAACTGGCCGCGTTTGCTGCGGTGCTGGAAGAAGGCAGCTTCGACGCCGCGGCACGCCGCCTGTCGATCAGCCCGTCGGCCCTGTCGCAACGGATCAAGGCGCTGGAGGACAGGCTCGGCCAGGTACTGGTGGTACGTCAGGCACCGTGCCGGCCCACCGCCGCAGGCGAAGCGCTGCTGCGCCGGGTCCGGCCGATGCAGGCGCTGGAGGCCGAGGCATTGGCCGAACTGCTGCCCGAACGCGGCAGCGATGCAGCGCGCACGCCGATCCCGTTGGCGGTCAACGATGACTCGCTCGATACCTGGTTCGTACCGGCCATCGCCGACCTGCACCAGCGCCATGGCTACCTGTTCGACCTGCGCATGGATGACCAGGACCATACCCTGCAGCTGCTGCGCGATGGCAGCGTGCTCGGCGCGGTCACTGCCGAAAGCCAGCCGGTGAAGGGCTGCAACGTGCATCCGCTCGGCGCCATGCGCTACCACGCTGTCGCCTCGCCCGGCTTCGCCCGCCAGTACTTCAGCGACGGCATGCAGGCTGCGGCACTGGCGCGCGCACCGATGCTGGTGTTTAACCGCAAGGATGAACTGCAATGGCGCTTCGTGCGGCGCCTGACCCGCGCGCGCCTGCAGCCACCGCTACACTACCTGCCCTCCTCCACCGGTTTCGTCGAAGCCGCTGCGTGCGGACTCGGCTGGGGCATGGCCCCGGAAACCCTGGTCGCGCCCGCCGTGCGCGCGGGCCGCGTGGTGGTACTGGAACCCCGCCGCTGGCTCGATGTGCCGTTGTACTGGCAGCATGCCGCCGTACGCTCAAGCACGCTGCAGCACATCACCCAGGCGCTGCGCACTGCAGCCAGCGGCACCCTACGATGAGGACAATCCAATGACCGCAGACCCGGGCTTCACGCCGCGCGCACTACCGTTTGCGCACTTCTTCACCATTGGGACGGCATGGGCGTGAACGGCCGACGTACAAGGATGCACGGCGCGAAGGCCGCGCTGGCGCTGGCAGCCTGCCTGCCCCTGGCTGTGCCGGCGCAGAGCCTCACCGATGCACCCGCATTGGACTGGGAACAGGCACGCCAGCGCCTGGAGCAGGTCTCCGATGCACTGGCCGCCGCTGATGCAGCGGTGCGCAACAAGCAGGACCTTCAGGACGCCACCCGCCTGCTGCGCCTGCCGGAGATCACCGGCGAAGTGCGCCGGCTGCAGTTCCAGAAGACCCTCACCCTGCCACTGGGTTCGCTGGCACCTGTCGCCGAGGCCTATGGCATCGACTCACCGCTGTCATTCACCGAACGCGACTGGCGTACCCGGCCCGTGGTTACCGCGGTGCTGCCGTTGTACACCGGCGGCGTGATTCCGGCCGCGCAACGCGCGGCCAGCGCCGCCCACGAACAGGCCAGTGCCGAACGCGAAGCACAACGCCAATCGCTGACCGTGCAGCTGGCCCAGGCCTATTTCGGCCAGCGCCTGGCCGAGCAGGCAGTGGATGTGCGGCGCGACGTACGCGATGGCCTGAACCGCCACCTGTCCGACGCAGAGAAGCTGGAACGCGAGGGCTTCGCCACCCGCGCCCAGCGCCTGCAGGCCACCGTGGCCCGCGACAAGGCCGAGCGCGAATACCAGAAGACGGTGAACGACCTGGCCACGCTGAAGGCCGCGCTGGCCACGCTGCTGCGCAGTGGTGGCGAGGTGCAGCCGGTGTCGCCGCTGTTCGTGCAGCGCGTGCCGCTGGAACCGGTGGCCAGCTTCGAGCGCACGGCGCAGGCGCGCCAGCCGCAGATCGCACGCCTGCGGGCGATGGTGGCGCAGGCCGAACAGGGCGTGCGCGTGCAGCAGGCCAAGCTGAAGCCGCAGATCTTCGCCTTCGGCCAGTACGACTTCCGCCGCCGCGACGAGATGCTGACCGATCCGGACTGGGCGTTCGGCATCGGCCTGAAGTACACCTTCCTGTCGCCGAACTCGCGGCCGGCGCAGATCAGCGCCGCGCGTGCACAGCAGGAACAGGCCGAAGCGGGCCTGCGCGAGGCCGAGAACCAGGTCGCACTGGGCGTGCGCAAGGCCTGGAACGAGCTGGAAACCGCACGCCAGCAGTACGTGCTGCTCGACAGCAGCATCGCCCAGGCACAGGAAAACCTGCGCCTGCAGGAGCTGGCGTTCCGCGAAGGCCAGGCCACCTCGCTGGATGTGATCGACGCGCGGCTCGGCCTCGGCGGCGCCCGCGTCGAGCGCGCACAGGCCGCCTACCAATACGATATTGCGCTGGCACAGTTGCTGGAGGTCAGTGGACAGATGGACCGTTTCGAAGAGTTCCGGCGCCGTGCGGACGAGGTGATCGACCATGAGTGATGTGCTGCACGACGATGCAACGACGCCCCCGGCCAAGCGCCGTCTGGGCCCGATCCTGATAGTGGTGCTGCTGGTCGTGGTGGTGCTCGGCCTGTGGCTGGCCTGGCGCAGTCCGGCCGACCAGATCCAGGGCATGGCCGATGCGGACACGATCAACGTGGCCGCCAAGATCACCGCGCGCGTGGCCGAACTGAAGGTGCGCGAGGGCGACCGCGTGCAGCCCGGGCAGGTGCTGTTCCTGCTCGACAGCCCCGAAGTGACCGCCAAGGAGCAGCAGGCGCACGGCGCATTGGCCGCCGCACAGGCGGTGGCCGACAAGGCCGACGAAGGTGCGCGCAGCGAGGACATCCGCGCCGCCGAAGCGAACTGGAAGCGGGCTGAAGCCGGTGCGACGCTGGCTGAAGCCACCTACCAGCGCGTGCAGAACCTGTTCAACGAAGGGGTGATGACACGGCAGAAGCGCGATGAAGCGCATGCCCAGGCCACCAGCTCGCGAGAACTGGCCCGCGCCGCCCGCGCGCAGTACGACATGGCCCTGGCCGGCGCACGCGAGCAGGACAAGCGTGCCGCGCAGGGCCAGGTGCAGCAGGCACAGGGCGCGGTGGCCGAAGTCAACGCCGCGCGTGTCGAAGTGGAAGGGCGCGCGCCGGTCGCCGGCGAAATCAACAAGCGCATGGCCGACCCCGGCGAACTGGTGCCAGCGGGCTATCCGGTGTTCACCCTGGTCGACATCGACCGCATGTGGGTGGCGATGAACCTGCGCGAATCGCAGATGCAGGGCCTGAAGGTCGGCAGCAAGCTGCAGGGCAGCGTACCGGCGCTTGGCCAGGACGGCGAGTTCGAGGTTTATTTCATCAATCCGGCCGGTGACTATGCGACCTGGCGGACCACCCGCCAGTCGTCCGGCTACGACGTCCGCAGCTTCGAGGTGCGGGTGCGCCCGGTACGCCGCATCGAGGGCTTCCGCCCCGGCATGAGCGTGCTGTTCGCATGGCCCCAGCACTGAGCCCCGACAGCAGCAGCTTCGCCGCCAGCTGGCGGCGCGAGCTGCGGTCGCTGCGCGGCAACCGCGCCGACCTGCTGCTGGTCACCCTGCTGCCGCTGCTGATGCTGGCCGTGATGGCGTGGATGTTCACGCCCTCGGTGATGCGCGACATCCCGATCGCCGTGGTCGACCTCGACCACAGCAGCGACAGCCGCCTGCTGCTGCGCATGCTCGATGCCAGCCCCGGCGTGCGCATCGCCAGCCAGCCTGCGGACATGCAAGATGCACGTTCGCAGCTGCGTCGGCTGGATGTATTCGCCATCGTACTGGTGCCGCGCGATGTCACCCGGCAGGCGTTGCGTGGACGCCAGGGCACGGTGTTCGCCTACTACAACGCCACCTACATGACCACCGGCCAGTCCGCGGCGCGCGATATCGGCGACGCGGTCTCGGCCTGGAACGCACGCCTGCTGCGCGAGCGCATCGGCCTGCAGGTCGGCCCGGGCAAGCTGCGTGCGGCACCGATCGCGGTGCAGTCGGACATCCTGTACAACCCGGCGCGCAGCTACGAGCTGTTCCTGCTGCCGCTGATCTTCCCGGCGGTGTTGTCGCTGGTGCTGGCACTTGCGGTGGCCGGCAGCCTCGGCCGCGAGATCCGCGACGGCAGCCTGCCCGCCTGGCTCGGCCGCACACCGTGGCCGGCGATTGCCGGCAAGATCGCGCCGTACGTCCTGCTGTTCTCGCTGTATGGCGCGCTCGGCATCGGTTACCTGGCCTGGCTGCGCGGCGACGGTGTGGCCGGCAGCGTGCTCCTGCTGCTGCTCGCACAACCTCTGTTCTACCTGGCTACTGCCGCCTACGCGTTGTTCTTCGTCGGCGTCACCCGCGACATGGGTACCGCGCTGTCCGCGGTCGGCCTCAGCATCGGTACTGCACTGGCATTTTCCAGCGCCACCTTCCCGGTGCTGGACGGGCCGTTATTCACCCGCGTCTGGCATCAGCTGCTGCCGCTCAGCGCCTATATCAAGCTGCAGACCCAGCTACAGTTCATCGGTTCGCCGCTGCAGGTTTCGGTATGGCCGCTGGCCACGTTGCTGCTGATGTCAGTGGTGGCTGGCGGCATCGGTGGGCTGCGCCTGATCGCCTTCGCGCGTACGCCCGAAGCCGCACAACCGGCGGGGGCCGACGCATGAGCGCACTGTGGCGCAGCCTGCGGCAGACCCTGATGGCGGTACTGTGCGACCGCTATGCGATCGTAGTGATGGTCGGCGCGGTAATCCTGTACTCGTTCTTCTACCCGGCCGCGTATCGCCACCAGGTGGCCGGCAACCTGCCGGTACTGGTGGTGGATGAAGACCACAGTGCCACCAGCCGCGAGTTGCTGCGAAAGCTCGACGCGTTGCGGGTCGCACGCGTGGTCGGGCAACCGGCAGACATCGACAGCGCGCGCCAGCAGCTGGAAGCCGGCCACGCCGAAGGCATCGTGCTGATCCCGGCCAACCTGGAGCGCGACATCCTGCGCGGCCATCCGGCCAAGCTGGTGCTGCTCGGCAACGGCGCCTACCTGGGCCGTGCCAGTTGGGTGCTGGGCAGCGTGGCCGATGCACTGGGCGCGTTCGGACGTGATGCCGTGGTCGGCCAGGCCGCCTTCATGGGCGCACCGCAGGCACCACCGGTCACGCTGGTGCAGCGCCCGCTGTACAACACCCAGGAAGGCTATGGCAGCGCCATCGTGCCCGGCGTGGCCGAGCTGATCGTGCACCAGACGCTGCTGATGGGCATCGGCGTCCTGCTCGGCGGCCGTCGTCTCGCGCTCGGCCGGCGCCTGCGCTTCGACCTGCCGACGCTGGCCGGCATGGCACTGGGCTTCGGCCTGATCGGCCTGTTCGGCCTGTTCTACTACGCCGGCTTCACCGCCTGGGTGCAGGACTATCCGCGCGGCGGCAACCCATTGGGCCAGCTGCTCGGCGGCACCTTGTTCATCGCCGCCACCGTGGCCTTCGGCCTGTTCGTCGGCAGCTTTTTCCGCACCCGCGAACGCGCCTTCCAGTACATCATCGCCACCTCGATCCCGCTGTTCTTCCTGGCCAACCTGTCGTGGCCGGCAGTGATGACGCCACAACCGCTGGTCTGGCTGGCGCAGCTGTTGCCGACCACCTCGGGCATCAACCTGATGGTGCGCCTGAACCAGATGGACGCCAGCCTGGCCGAAGTCAGCCACGAACTGATCACCCTCACCGTCCTGCTGCTGCTCTACGGCAGCCTCGCCAGCTGGCGCCTCCTCGCAAAAAAGGGGACGGAGGGGATTAAGTCGTAAACGGCAGATTGGGGGATTGCGACTTAATCCCCTCCGTCCCCTTTTTCCGTAACGTTCGAGTACTGCGGCGTGGAAGGGGAAGCGGGGTCTGGCTGCGATCGATCAGCGGTAGACGCGTTCGCAGCGACGTTCCACCACGCGGTCGCCGTTCTTCTGCTGGCTGTTGCCCTGAATCTGGCGACCGGCCGCACCACCTGCAACGGCGCCTGCCACGGTGGCCAGCTTCTTGCCGTTGCCGCCACCTACCTGGTTGCCGAGCAGGCCACCGATCACGGCGCCGGTAGCGGTACCCGTGATGCGGTTCGGATCGCGCGAGTTGCGCTGCACTTCCACGTTCTTGCAGACCACGCGGCTGCCGTCGTTGAACTTGCGTCCCTCATCGCGCGGGCCATAGGTCTGCGCGCCGGCCACCGACGAAGCTGCCAGCAGGGTGCCCAGCACAAGCAATCGGGTCGAGGTCTTCATGGCCATCTCCTGAGTTCCGGTATGGCGCCAGTGTCCTCCCGCGGTTGGCAACCGGAAGTGAAATGCGCGTGTCCGCCACTTCATCGGCCATCGCACGTTCAGGAAGAAAATCCGCGCCCATCGCGACCAACCGTCGCGATGGGCGCCGTCTCCCTGCCGGCCTTGCCCTCTTCTAGAACTCTTCCCAACCACCCGCATTGGCGGCCAGCGTCGGCTCGATCCGCGGCGACAGCACCGCGGGCCGGCGTACCGGCGCAACCGATGCCGCCACGGCAGCCAGCGCCGGGCGCACCGCGGCGGCGGCGGTCACCGCCCCCGTGCGGAATACCGATACCGCCTCGGCCAGCAGGTTGGCCTGCTCCTCCATCGAGCGCGCTGCAGCACTGGCTTCTTCGACCAGCGCCGCATTCTGCTGCGTGGTCTCATCCATCTGCACCACCGCCTGGTTGACCTGTTCGATGCCCGAGCTCTGCTCCTGGGAGGCAGCAGAGATATCGGCCATGATGTCGGTCACGCGCTGCACCGAGGCCACGATCTCGCCCATCGTGGTGCCCGCCTGGCGGACCAGTGCCGAGCCGTCGGCGACCTTGCCGACCGAATCCTCGATCAGCCCCTTGATCTCCTTGGCCGCACCCGCCGAGCGCTGCGCCAGCGTACGCACTTCGCTGGCCACCACTGCAAAGCCCCTGCCCTGCTCGCCGGCACGCGCAGCTTCGACCGCCGCGTTCAGCGCGAGGATATTGGTCTGGAAGGCGATGCCGTCGATGACGCTGATGATCTCGGCGATCTTCTTCGACGATGCCTCGATGGCCGACATCGTGGTGACCACCTGGCCCACCACTTCACCGCCCTGGGACGCAACACCGTGCGCGCCGATGGCCAATTGGTTGGCCTGCCGTGCATGCTCGGCATTCTGCTTCACGGTGGAGGTCAGTTCCTCCATCGATGCTGCCGTTTCTTCCAGGTTCGCCGCCTGCTGTTCGGTACGCCGCGACAGGTCGGTGTTGCCCGAAGCGATTTCACCTGCGGCCAGATTGATGCTGGAGGCGCTGGACTGGATGCGGCCGACGATCTGCTTGAGCTGGTCGACGGTGGCATTGCAGTCATCACGCATGCGCGCGAACACGCCATGGAAATCACCCTGCATGCGCACGGTCAGGTCGCCGCGCGAGATGGCCTGCAGCAGGGTCGAGACCTGCACCAGGTTCTCGTCGGTGGTCTGCATCAGGCGGTTGAGCCCGGCCACCATGTCGCGGAAATCATAGGCGAAGCGATCTTCGTCGCCGCGCAGGCTGAAGTCGCCTGCCGCAGCCGCTGTCGCCAACCGGCGGATCTCGCTGTTGATCGCCGACAGGCTGGACTTGGTTTCGTCCATCGCCTGGGTGATCGCCGCCTTCTCGCCGGGCAGCGGGTCCATGTCCACCGACAGATCGCCACGCGCGTAGTGCTTCATCACCTCGATCAAGCGGTTCTGTACCTGCACGTGCGATCCAACCAGCGCATTGGTCTCATGCACCATGCGCCCGTAGTCACCGGGGAACGCGCTCTCGTCCATGCGGTAGCTGAGGCTGCCGGCATCGTGCTGGCGGGCCAGCTCCCCCTGTGCCGCCATCACCGACTGCAGCTGTGCCTGCATGCGCTGCATCGACTTCAGCAGCTGGGTCACCTCATCGTTGCCGGTGGCGTCGATGCTGCTGTCCAGGCGGCCACTGGCGATGCCGTCGGCCAGCTTCACCGCTCCTTCCAGCGGGCGGGTCAGGCTGCGGGTGATCGCCCAGGCCGCCAACGTCCCCAGCAACAGGCTCAGTGCCCCGAACGCGATCGACAGCGTGCCGGTCCACGATTCGGTTGCGCGGTACTCTTCGCGGCTGCGTTCGGTCAGTGTTTCCTGGTGGCGCAGCAGGGCCGAAATGGATTCATTCCAGGCCGTTGCCAATCCGTGCTCGGCCAGCAGCTCCTTCGCTGCACCATCGAAATCCCCCGCCTTCATGCGCTCATGCAATTGCTGGGTTGATGCATCGGTGGCCTTGCGGGCCGCCTCGATGCGCGCGACCAGGGTATCGCCGGTAGCGTCACGCGGAATCTTGATGTACTTGGCCCAGATACCGTCATAGGTCCGCGACAACTCCTGGGCACGCTGGTAATCCTTGTCGAACTCGTCACCCCGCTTGATCACCATCAGGCGACGATGCATCAGCACCGCGTTGTTGGTATCAAGCATGTCATTCAACAGGCGCATCTTCACCATGTTGACGTCCACCACTTTCTCGAACTGGGCGGATTTCAGCTGATTCCCATACAGCACCAGGCCGACGATGGCCATGATGAACAGCAGCAGCAGACCGAAGCCGGCGCCAAGCCGGGATCCCACACGGAGATTACGTAAGGCAAGCATCTCAATTCCCTTGATCGTGGCCGTACGTTCGATGGCGGCGCAGCGGAGGGAAACTTTACGGGACTTTATATATGGACCGATCCAAATATATGGAACTGTGCAGGCAGTCAGAAAATGCAGCGGCCAATAATGGCGCCATATCCTTATCGAATACCGCTGACACGCCAGCGCCCGATGAAAATCACGCAGGATTAACACCATAATAACGCCACCCCGTCCAGGGCGGCCCGGATTATCTGCGCCGGACACAACCGTCGCCCCGGAGGGCTACAGTCTGCAGATGACACGGATCCTGCACATCGAAGGCGCGTCCATCAACGACATCGCCAGCCTCTACGTGGAAATCAATCGTGTATTCATGGCCGACGAAGACTGGCAGCTGGGCGCAAGCCTGGACGCGCTTGATGACCTGCTGCACGGGGGCTACGGCGCGCTCGCCGGTCATGCCACCGCCACGGTGGTGTGGCGCGACATCGCCCACAGCCGCGAGGCACTGGGCCGCGAGACCACGCGTGCCTGGCTGCAGTCGAAACTCGATCAGGGCGGCAGGTTCAACGGTCCGGCCATCCACGCTCAGTTGACGGCACTGTCGCTTGGCCAGGGACAGACCTACTTCGAGATCGTCATGGAGATCTTCGGCAGCCATCCGCAGATCACCCTGGTGCCAGGCTGAGCACTCTGCAGCAACCAGCCCCATCAGCTCAAAGCTTGGCCAGGGCCTCGCCCAGCCGGCGTGGGAACGCCACTTCGCTGGCCAGGTGCCATGCGCGTGCATTGGCGCCCAGCCGGGTCCACTCGGCCTCGTCCATCGCCAGCGCACGCTCGACGGCCTGTTCCAGCGCCTTCTCATCCACATGCCAGGTCCTGGACAGATGGCAGGGCTCGCCCTCGTGCGCGGCAACCAGGATGCCGCGGCTGTCGTCGATCATCTGGTTCATCGGCGCGCCATCGCAGGTGATCACCACCGCCCCGCAGCTCATCGCTTCCACCAGGTAATGGCCCCAGCCTTCGGTCTGCGACAGGCACAGGTGGAACGCATGTTCGTTCTGCAGGCGCTGCACCTCCTGGTCGGGCAGCCGCTCGCGGACGATCCGCAGGTTCGCGGCCCCGCCCTCATCTTCGTCCGAAGGGCCGCCGCGCAGGATGGTCAGCAAGGGCCACTCCGGATGGCGCTTCCAGACCTCGACCAGCGTTGCCGTGCCCTTCATGCGGCTGGTACCGGCCGCATGGAGGAAAGTGCGCGGCCTGCGCGGCACCGCCGGGGCGTAGCGGTCACGGCTGCAGAAACCGACTTCCAGCGCGCGCATGCCCAGTGCGTTGAAGATGCGCGTAGCGTCTTCGGTCTTGGTCAACAACGCATCGAACCGCGGCAGGATCCGCAGGCTGCGTGCGGACACCCATTCCGGATTCGGAATCAACAGATTGACCTCGGCCAGTCCGAAGCTTGCCGGCCGGACATGCTCCAGCGAGATGTTGATGTCGAACCGGGCCGGCGTGCGCCCCAGGCTCAGCCACGAGGCCAGCAGCCTGCGCAGGCGCATCCCGCGGAGCTTCCAGGCCCCCCCATTGCGCACCGCGTCCAGACGGCTGACCGTCACCGTGTGCCCGAGCTGCTGCAACGAGCGCTCGATCACCTGGATGTCATGGGACAGGCCACGCTGGTTGTCGGCGGCCAGCAGGTGGATATGCGCCATCAGGAGGGACTCCCTGGCCGGCGCAGGTCGCGCGCAGGCAAGGCGGTCGCCAGCATGAAGCCCAGCACCAGGTAGAAATAGAACGAATGGGGCATCGCCCGGTAGAACACGTTGTCCGTGAACGCCGACAGCGCATAGACGATGACCACGGCAAGTCCGGCGGTGGCGATCATCGCGGTGATGTCGTCGGCGTGGCCGAGACGTCGCACGAAATGAATGCCGGGCAGGATGAAGACCAGCAGCATGATCAGCAGCAACGGCACGCCACCGGTCACCGCCGCTTCCAGGTACTCGTTGTGCGGGTGGTTGTAGCGGAAGATCGACTCGGACACCTCGCCACGGGCGATGCCCTCACGTGCATAGGTACCGAACTGGTTCAGGCCCACCCCCGCCACGGGATGCTCGGCGAAGGCGTCGACCGCCACGCCCCACATGGCGATGCGCTCACGGACCGAGCCGACCTCGTTTTCCTGGTTGAAACCGGAGATCTCGCCACTGACCTCACCGAAGCGCTGGATCACCTCATGGTTCAGCACCGAGGTGGCACCGACCACGCCAATGACCAGGGCACCGACGAAGACCAGTGCCCCCCGCCAGCGCCGGGTGCGCCGGACGTGCACCGCAATCACCATCAGCATGGCGGGAATGAACGCCAGGATCGGCCCGCGGCTCTGCGCCAGGATCGAACCGTAGACGCCAACGGCGATGGCCACGCCGTGCAGCCAGCGTTCGGCCGGATGCACATTGGGCTGGATCAACCGGATGACCGAGAACAACGCCATGCACAGCGTCACCATGGTGAACTCGATCGCCGTCCATTCGCCGCCACTGAAACCGTGCGCGCGTTCAAGGCCCATCACGTGGTGCTGCACGATGCACGACCCGCCGAAGACTAGGGTGGACACGGCGAAGATCTTCCAGATCAGGCGCCAGTCCAGCGCAGTGGCGAACACGGCAGCGGTACCCAGGTAGAGCAGTGTCTGCGCCGGCAGATCCAGCTCGTTCCAGCGCAGCCCGTGCCAGAGGATGCTGTAGAAGGCATAGGCCAGGCGCAGGAAGCAGACGATCACGATGAACCGGGCGATGCGGTAGCGCAGGCGGACATCGGGCTGGCGGCGGATCAGAACCACGCCGGTGACCAGCAGAGCCAGCAGCAGCACCGCCTTCAGCAAGGTGTAGGGTGCGGAGCCGGCAAGCGGAACGATGGCGACCAGGATGCTCAGCAGGACGGTACGCCAGGTGTAACGAGGTTCGGCGGCCATGCAGGCTGCAGTCATGCTTGTTCTTTCCATCAACGCCCGCCCGGGGGATAAGTCGCCCCGGTTTCCATGGAGGCCGCTTGGCGGAAATCGCCGGGGCTGACACTACCGTGGGCCCCTGGGGAAATCAACCAAAGTGCCGGCGCAGGGGCGCAGGCGTTGGCACACGGACAGCCCCCGGGCCCAGCGCGGGTGCCGCGGATCATCGACCGCCCCAGGTCGCTACACTAATGTCCTCTCCGGCCATGCCTGCGCGTGGCCACGCCCCGACGCCCTGCCAAGACGCGAAACGCCCCAAGTGACTGATACAAAAGACAACACCAGCAACGCCAAGGCGTCCAAGGAACACACCCCGCTGATGAAGCAGTTCTTCGCGGCCAAGTCCGATTACCCGGACCTGCTGCTGTTCTTCCGCATGGGTGACTTCTACGAACTGTTCTATGACGACGCCCGCAAGGCGGCGCGCCTGCTCGACATCACCCTGACCCAGCGCGGCAGCTCCGGCGGCGCACCGATCCCGATGGCCGGCGTGCCGGTACATGCCTATGAAGGCTACCTGGCACGGCTGGTGGCGCTGGGCGAGTCGGTGGCGATCTGCGAGCAGATCGGCGACCCGGCGCTGGCCAAGGGCCTGGTCGAGCGCAAGGTGGTGCGCATCGTCACCCCCGGCACGGTCACCGACGAGGCGCTGCTGGATGAACGCCGCGACACCCTGCTGATGGCCCTGTCGCGCAGCAAGCAGGGCTACGGCCTGGCGTGGGCCGACCTGGCCGGCGGCCGCTTCCTGGTCAACGAGGTGGAAACCGACGACGCGCTGGAAGCCGAACTGGCACGGCTGGAACCGGCCGAGCTGCTGGTGCCCGATGAAGAGAACTGGCCGGAGTTCCTGCGCCAGCGCACCGGCGTGCGTCGCCGCGCGCCGTGGCTGTTCGATGCCGACAGCGGCCGCCGCCAGCTGCTGAATTTCTTCAAGCTGCATGACCTGAGCGGCTTCGGCATCGACGACAAGCCGCGCGCCACCGCTGCGGCCGGTGCCCTGCTTGGCTATGTCGAGGAAACCCAGAAGCAGCGCCTGCCGCACCTGACCTCGATCGCGATGGAAACCGCCGGCGAGGCGATCGCGATGAACGCCGCTACCCGCCGCCATCTGGAACTGGATACGCGTGTTGATGGCGACACCCGCAATACGCTGCTGGGTGTGCTCGACAGCACGGTGACGCCGATGGGCGGCCGCCTGCTGCGGCGCTGGCTGCACCGCCCGCTGCGCCTGCGCGAGGTGCTCGTACAGCGCCACCATGCGGTGGAAACCCTGATCGATCGCGGCAGCGATGCGGACATCCGCGAGCAGTTCCGCCGCCTCGGTGACCTGGAACGCATTCTCACCCGCGTCGCGCTGCGTTCGGCGCGGCCGCGCGATTTCTCCACCCTGCGCGACGGCCTGGGCCTGCTGCCTGCGGTGCGCGAGGTGCTGGCGCCGCTGGATTCACCACGCCTACAGACGCTGCATGCGGCGCTGGGCGAACACGACGAGTGCGCGCAGCTGCTGGCCAGCGCCATCGCCGAAATGCCGCCGCTGAAGCTGAGCGATGGCGGCGTGCTGGCCGATGGCTTCGATGAAGAGCTGGACGAGCTGCGCCGCCTGTCCACCCACGCCGACCAGTTCCTGGTCGACCTGGAACAGCGCGAGCGCGAAAGCAGCGGCATTCCCACCCTGAAGGTGGGCTACAACCGCGTGCACGGCTACTACATCGAGATCAGCAAGGGCCAGTCCGACCGCGCGCCGGTGCACTACACCCGCCGCCAGACGCTGACCAATGCCGAGCGCTACATCACCGAAGAACTGAAGGCGTTCGAAGACAAGGTGCTGTCCGCGCGTGACCGCTCGCTGTCGCGCGAGAAGTACCTGTACGAGCAGCTGCTGGACACCCTCGGCGGCCAACTGGAACCGCTGAAGCAATGCGCCGCCGCGCTGAGCGAACTGGACGTACTGGCGGCCTTCGCCGAACGCGCGCAGGCGCTGGACTGGGCGCGCCCGGAGCTGCAGGCCGAGCCGTGCCTGAAGATCGAGCGTGGCCGCCACCCGGTGGTCGAGGCGGTGCGCGAGCAGCCGTTCGAACCCAATGATCTGGATCTGCATCCGGACCGTCGCATGCTGGTCATCACCGGCCCGAACATGGGCGGTAAATCGACCTACATGCGGCAGAACGCGCTGATCGTACTGCTGGCCCACATCGGCAGCTTCGTGCCGGCCAGCCGTGCGCTGATCGGCCCGATCGACCGCATCCTGACCCGCATCGGCGCCGGTGACGACCTTGCCCGCGGGCAGTCGACCTTCATGGTCGAGATGGCCGAAACCAGCTACATCCTGCATCACGCCACCGCCCATTCGCTGGTGCTGATGGACGAGATCGGCCGTGGCACCTCCACCTACGATGGCCTGGCGCTGGCCGACGCGGTGGCCCGTCACCTGGCCTACCAGAACCGCTGCTACACGCTGTTCGCCACCCACTACTTCGAGCTGACTGCGCTGGCCGACGAGCAGCACGAGGGCGGCCGCAGCGGCATCGCCAACGTGCACCTGGATGCCGTCGAGCACGGTGAGGCGCTGGTGTTCATGCACGCGGTAAAGGATGGCCCGGCGAACCGCAGCTTCGGCCTGCAGGTGGCGGCACTGGCCGGCCTGCCGCGCGCCACCGTGGCACAGGCACGGCGTCGCCTGGCCGAGCTGGAACAGCGCGGTGGTGAAAGCCATGCCGCCGAGTTGGCGCCGCAGGCGTTGGATGCGCCGCAGCAATTCGGCCTGTTCGCAGCACCGTCGAGCAAGGCGCAGGACGCGCTGGCCGCGATCGACCCGGACGAACTGACGCCGAAGCAGGCGCTGGAAGCCCTGTACCGGTTGAAGGCACTGCTGTAGCCGCAGCGCACGCCCATGGCCTCCCGCTCGCCTTGCGGGAGGCCTGTTGAAAGACTGTGCAAATCCGATTCTTCGTTTCAATTGACAGAACCTATCAATCTGAACGGATCATTCGATTATTCATTTCATCTGGCCATAGCTAAAGTCGAGTGAAGATGTTTCTCCCACGTCTTCACCGCCACCAGGAGCCAGCCGATGAGCCAGTCCGACAACAACAACGCCAAGTGCCCGTATCACACCGCCCCGTCGCCGGAGCAGGGCGCCGAGCAGCAGCGCGAGCTGAGCACCACGCCCAAGCAGAAGCATGGCGATGATCCGGTCACGCCGATGACCACGGCCTTCGGCGCGCCGGTGGTGGACAACCAGAACAGCAAGACCGCCGGCCCGCGTGGCCCGCTGCTGATGGAAGACGTGTGGCTGCTGGAAAAGCTGGCCAACCTCAACCGCGAGATCATTCCCGAGCGCCGCATGCACGCCAAGGGCTCGGGCGCGTTCGGCACCTTCACCGTCACCCACGACATCAGCAAGTACACCCGCGCCAAGCTGTTCGAGAAGGTCGGCAAGCAGACCGAGATGTTCGCCCGCTTCACCACGGTGGCCGGCGAGCGTGGCGCCGCCGACGCCGAGCGTGACATCCGCGGCTTCGCGCTGAAGTTCTACACCGAAGAAGGCAACTGGGACCTGGTCGGCAACAACACCCCGGTGTTCTTCCTGCGCGACCCGCGCAAGTTCGCCGACCTCAACAAGGCCGTGAAGCGCGACCCGCACACCAACCTGCGCAGCGCGCGCAACAACTGGGACTTCTGGACGCTGCTGCCCGAAGCCCTGCTGCAGGTGACCGTGGTGATGAGCGACCGCGGCATTCCGCGCAGCTTCCGCCACATGCACGGTTTCGGCTCGCACACCTACAGCTTCACCAACGCCGACAGCGAACGCTTCTGGGTGAAGTTCCACTTCGTCAGCCAGCAGGGCATCGAATCGCTGACCGACGCACAGGCGCAGATCCTGGTCGGCCATGACCGCGAAAGCCACGGCCGCGACCTGTTCGCCGCGATCGAGAAGGGCGACTTCCCGAAGTGGAAGCTGTTCATCCAGGTCATGCCGGAGCTGGACGCGGAAACCTACCGCGTGCATCCGTTCGACCTGACCAAGGTGTGGCCGAAGAGCGACTACCCGCTGATCGAAGTGGGCCAGTTCGAACTGAACCGCAACCCGGTCAACTGGTACCAGGACGTGGAGCAGTCGGCGTTCGCACCGAGCAACCTGGTGCCGGGCATCGGCCCGTCGCCGGACAAGATGCTGCAGGCACGCCTGTTCGCCTATTCCGATGCGCAGCGCTACCGCCTGGGCGTGAACCACCACCAGATTCCGGTGAATGCAGCGCGCTGCCCGGTGCACAGCAACCACCGCGATGGTGCGATGCGCGTGGACGGCAACTACGGCGGCCTGCCGCACTACGAGCCGAACAGCTACGGCCAGTGGCAGGAGCAGCCGCAGTACCGCGAGCCGCCGATGAAGATCCGGGGCGACGCCGACTTCTGGAATTTCCGCGAGGACGACGCCGACTATTTCAGCCAGCCCGGTGCGCTGTTCCGCAGCTACAACCAGGCACAGAAGGACCGCCTGTTCGCCAACACCGCCCGCGCCCTGGGCGATGCGCCGGACTTCATCAAGCAGCGCCACATCGACAACTGCAGCAAGGCCGACCCGGCCTACGGTGCCGGTGTTGCCGCGGCGCTGAAGGCGCTGGCCAGCCAGCCGTCGGATCCGTTCAAGCCGGCGCAGCCGGAAGCGGACTTCCCCACCGCCACCCCGGGCGCCGAAGACATCGAGCTCTGATCGCCCTCCCCCGTGAACGGCACGCCGCCTCCCAGTGAGGCGGCGTCGCCGTTTTAACGGTCCGCGTCGTACCTTCTGCACGCCCAACCCCAATCAAGGATTCCGCAGATGAGCCTGACCGATGAACTTCTCGCCAAATTGCAGGGCGCCCCGCTGCAGCAGGTGTCGCAGCAGCTCGGCATCAGCGATACCCAGGCTTCCGGCGCGATCAGTGCCGCGCTGCCGGTACTGATGGGCGCGCTGGGCAACAACGCCTCGCAGCCACAGGGCGCGCAGGCACTGCTCGGCGCCTTGCAGAACAACCACAGCGGCCTGGACCTGGGCAGCGTGCTCGGCTCGGTACTGGGTGGTGGTGGCGGTGGTGCCGCCAGCGACGGTGCCGGCATCCTCGGCCACATCTTCGGCGGCAGCCAGCAGAAGGTGGAAACCGGCCTGGCCCAGGCCACCCAGCTCGACAGCGGCCGCACCAGCCAGCTGCTGCAGATCCTCGCGCCGATCGTGATGGCCTTCCTCGCCCAGCGCCTCGGCGGCGGCCAGGCCGATGCCGGCTCGCTCAGCCAGGCCCTCGGCCAGGAAAAGCAGCAGGTGCAGCAGCAGGGTGGCCTGGCCGGTGGTCTGCTCGGCAGCCTGCTGGACCAGGATGGTGATGGTCAGCTGGGCGTGGGCGATCTGCTCAAGCTGGGCGGCAATCTGCTCGGCGGCAAGCGCTGAAGGAAAGCCTGGCCGGACATGGGCCGGCGCTACCGGCATCGCCATGGGTAGCGCCGGGCCAGGCCCGGCGGCTTACCGGTTGCCCGCCTTCAAACGCTGCAGGATCGGTGCGAACAGGGGCGCCTGCATCGAACGCGGCGGCTCGACATGGCCGCCCTTTTCCTGCGCCTGCCAGTACGACCACGGCAGCGGCTTGTCGCCCAGTTCGTAGTCCATGCCGTCCCAGCCATCCTCGCGGAAGGCGTAGAAGGCCCAGTGCACCTTGTCCTGCTCCAGCACCTGCAGCACATCCCGCAGGTAGCGGCTGCAGTCCGGCCACCGCCGCATGCAGCCAAATTCGGCCACCACCATGCGGTTGGCACCGACGCCATGCGAGGCGGCCCACGTCATCGGCTGCTGCAGGTAACGGCGTACACGCGCCGCATCCCAACGCTCGCTGCCTGCACCGAACGGCACCTGCGCCGGATAGCGCCAGGGTTTGGCACGCGTCTGGTTCGGCGCACTGGTTGCCGCGTACGGCTCGTACATGTGCACGCTGTACAGCAGCTTCGAATCCGCCAACGGTGCCGGCCAGTAGTTGAAACCGTCGGCGGCGGCATACCAGCCCGCATCCAGCATCAGCGGCATCGCGGTGTCGACCTCGCGGATGCTGGCGATCAGCTCCGAGTAGAAGCGGCGCAGATCGCGTGGGCCGTCCTGCACACCGGCATACCATCGCTGCATCGCCTCGGTGGACGCATGCTCGGCCAGGCCTGCACCGTACTCGGGCACCGGCTCATTGATGAGGTTGTAGGCGGCCAAGGCAGGATGACCCTTCAGCGCCGTGGCCAGGTCATGCCAGAAGCGACGGGCCGGCACATGGTTGTCGAAGGACTGCCACAGGCGCTGGTCGACCACATCGCCGTTGTGCTGCTTCCAGCGCAGCAACGGCAGCGACAGCGGCGTCAGCACCACTTTCAGCCCGGCCGCATCGGCGTCATCCAGCACCCGCCGCAGCGTGGCCAGGTCGGCCGGAACCAGTCCGCGATAGTCATCGGCGTTGCCGATCAGGAAGTCACGACCACCCTGCCCCTTCCACTTGTCCGGCACCAGCCGCACCCAGGTCGCACCGGTCGCACGCAGCGCCTCGAAGTATTTCCGGTCCGGAGGCGACATGTTCATGCTGTTGCCACCGCGTTGCGGAACGTCCCAGAAGGTGATGTCGGCAGCGTGCAGTGGCGCAGCAGCAAGCAGGGACAGGCATAACAGCAGACGACGCATGGGCAGGCCTTCGATAGGTGAAAAACCAGCCTGCCCAGCGCAATCCGAACGCACCGTGACCGGCGCCTTGTTTCGCACCGCGATAGGAACAATCCGTTGGAATCAGGATTTCGCTAGAGCGCGTCGATGTCACCCAAGGCCCGGATCAAACGCCGCGCGCGCTTGTCCGGCTTGTGTTCCGGCGGCTGGAAACCATCGCGTGCGGCAATGCGCAGTGCACGCTGTTCGGCACGGCGCGCCTTCGAAGCCTCGCTCTCGGCGTACAGCTGCTGTGCCGTTGGCGCCGGCCCGCGCTGGTCGCTCAGGCCCAGCACCTGGATCTCGAAATGCTCCTCGCCGCGGTCGACCTGCAGCTGCTCACCCACGCGCACCGCGCGCGAGGACTTCGGGCGCTGCCCGGCCACGCTGACCTTGCCGGTCTCGATGGCCTGCTTGGCCAGGCTGCGGGTCTTGAAGAAACGGGCCGCCCACAACCAGATGTCCAGGCGGACACTGGGCGACAACGGGGAAAGCTCAGGCATCGGTGCGGACTACTCCGGTGGCTTGTTCAGAGGACGCGGATGGTCGGGGTCGGTGCGGCAGCCGCTGCCCCCAATCAACGTGGGTACACCAGCGGACAGGTCCTGGCGCTGGCTGCCGACCAGGCACTCGGGTCGGTCGGTCGGCCGCACCTGGGTATCGCCCAGCCGGTCACCTGTCGAACATGCGGCCAGTGCGGTGCCGATCAAGGCCATCGCCAGGCTCCATTTCACCTGCAGTCGTTGATGCATTGCCACATCCTGCAAACCGGCTTGGTGCTAGTGTGCGCCTCCCGGGAATCGATCACCACTCCATGGCCAAAGCGCCGCTTGACCTGACCTCCGGCCCGATCGGCCGCAACCTTCTGCTGTTCTCCCTGCCGATCCTGGCGGGCAACATCGCGCAGTCGCTGAACGGTTCGGTGAATGCGGTCTGGGTGGGGCGCTTCCTCGGCGAGGCGGCATTGACCGCCACCGCGAACGCCAACAACATCATGTTCTTCCTGATCGGCTCGGTGTTCGGCTTCGGCATGGCCTCGACCATCCTGATCGGCCAGGCGATCGGTGCGCGCGACATCGCGCAGGCACGGCGCGTGGTCGGTACCAGCGCCACCTTCTTCATCGGCCTGTCGGTGATCATCGCCATCGCCGGCTGGTTCATGGCCCATCCGCTGCTGGCGGCGATGGGCACGCCGGCCGCCTCGCTGCCGCTGGCCGAGGCCTACCTGCAGATCATCTTCCTGGCGATGCCGACGCTGTACGCGTTCGCCTTCCTCACCGCCGCGCTGCGCGGTGCCGGTGATTCACGCACGCCGTTCCGTTTCCTGATGGTGTCGGTGGCGCTGGACATCGTGCTGAACCCGGTGCTGATCTTCGGCATGGGGCCGTTCCCGGCGCTGGGCATTGCCGGTTCGGCCTGGGCCACGCTGGTCGCGCAGACGCTGTCGCTGGCCGGCCTGCTGCTGTACATGCGGCACAAGCGCCACACCCTGTGGCTGGGCCGCGCCGACATGCGCCTGTTCAAGCTCGACCTGACCATCCTCAAGGCGCTGGTCATCAAGGGCGTGCCGATGGGCCTGCAGATGGTGCTGATCTCGCTGTCGGTGATCCTGCTGATGACCATGGTCAACCAGTACGGCACCGACACCGGCGCCGGTTACGGCGCTGCCCTGCAGCTGTGGAACTACCTGCAGATGCCGGCGATGGCGATCGGTGCGGCGTGTTCTTCGATGGCGGCACAGAACGTCGGTGCGCAGCGCTGGGATCGCGTGCGCGGCACCGCGCGCCAGGGCGTGCTGTTCAACTTCCTGTTGACCGGCGCGCTGATCCTGCCGCTGGTGGTGTTCGATCGCCAGCTGCTGGCACTGTTCCTGCCGCCGGCCAGCCAGGCGCTGGACATCGCCCGCCACCTCAACCACGTGGTGATCGGCTCGTTCCTGTTCTTCGGCGTCAGCTTCGTGATCTCCGGCGTGGTTCGCTCCACCGGCGCAGTGATTCCGCCGCTGCTGATCCTGGCCGGTTCGCTGTGGGGCGTACGCGTGCCGTTCGCCGAACTGCTGCAGCCGTACTGGGGCGCCGACGCGATCTGGTGGAGCTTCCCGGTCAGCTCGCTGGTGTCGATGCTGCTGTCGCTGGCCTATTACCGCTGGGGCGGCTGGCGCAAGGCGAAGATGATGGGCAAGCCCTCGCACGCCGAAGAACTGGCCACGCCGTCGGAGATTCCGGCCTGCCCGCCGTCGCCGGTGGCCGACCCGGATGCCGCGCCACTGCGGTAGTGCCGGCCGCTGGCCGGCACCTTCAAACCTCTCCGGAAACATCGCGCAACAGCCGGCCAGCGGCCGGCTCTACCGCTTCTTCTTTTTGGCAGCGTTGAACGTGGCCGCCGCGCGCAGCAGTGCCTTCAACGCGGCGGCATCCGGCATCGCGTCTTCATGGATGTCGATCGCACGTCGCGTGTTGCCGTCCAGGCTGGCGTTGAACAGGCCCTTCGGGTCCGCCAACGCCGCACCGTTGGCAAAGGTCAGCTTCACCGCCTGTTTGTAGGTTTCGCCGGTGCACAGGATGCCGTTGTGCTCCCACACCGGCGTGCCGCGCCACTTCCAGGTTTCCTGCACGTCCGGCAGCGCCTCATGGATCAAGGCACGCACGCGTGCCAGCGCCTCGCCACGCCAGTCGCCCAGCTCGGCGATGCGTGCATCGATCAGTTCAGCGGCCGGGGTTCCGGCATCGGCAGGGTTCGGTGCATGCGTGGCCATCAGCGGTTCTCGTCGGCAGGGAGATCGGAACGATGCACTTACATGCGCTCGCCGGGCAATGCCGCGGCCTGGCGCACCCAGTCGAGGAACTGCGCCTCATCCAACGCACCCTCCTGCTGGATGTGCAGGTAGCGCGTATCAGCACTCTTCGACGGCTCCGGCGGCACCGGCTCCAGCGCAGCGCCGCGGAAGAACGCCACCTTGATGTAGCGGGTGAAGCAGTGGAAGCTGAGAAACCAGCCTTCGCCCGGCGCAACCGCATACATCGGCGAATTCCACTTCACTGCCTTGTGCACACCGGGTACAGCCTGTTCGATCAGCGCGTCCAGCTGTGCTCCGATTGGCCGCTTCCAGTCCGGCATCGCCGCGATATAGGCCTGCACCGGCGCATCGCCTTCGCCCTTGGCGATCTGCGGGTTGCCGCCTGACAACAGCGCGGGCGCGGTGGAAGGTGCGGTTCGCTTGGCAGGCATCGCACAGCACGTCCATCGGGATGAAACCGCAGCCTAGCGCGGCCTGTCCCCAACGGTCACGGCGCAGTGCGCCATCGGCTCAGTCCGCTTGCCGCGCCCGGAACTGCTGCCAGTCCGGCAGCTTGCGGTGGCGGCGCAGCGAACGCATCAGCGCCGCCATCACAATGCCGAACAGCGCACCGGCCACCAGGCCGGCCGCCAGCAGCAGGGCCAGCGGGCGCTCACTGCCCTGCCACAGCATCAGCCACATCAGCGCGGTCCAGAACAGCCCGAACAGCAGGCCCTGCACCAGCGCATTGGTGCCGAAGCCGGCCAGGATCGGCGGTGGCAGTGCGATGCCCATGCGCCACAGAAGGCGATGCAGCAGCGGTGCCGACTGCACGCGCGCCAGCCCCTTGCCGTCGAGGAAGCGCAGCGCCGACTGGATCACGGCGGGATAGCGCGGATTGATGTCGTTCATCCCCTGATCGTGGCCGATGCGATGCCGGAAACGCAAACGGCCACCCGAAGGTGGCCGTCGCGGCAACAACCGAAGTTGTTTATCAGGCCTTTTCGGCCAGACGGGCAGCCTTGGCGGCAGCAGCGGCAGCCAGGTCTTCCTTGATGCGGGCAGCCTTGCCTTCCAGGCCACGCAGGTAGTACAGCTTGCCGGCGCGGACCTTACCACGACGCTTCACTTCGACCGAGTCGATGATGGCGCTGTGGGTCTGGAAAACGCGCTCGACGCCGTAGCCGTGCGAGATCTTGCGGACGGTGAACGAGGAGTTCAGGCCGGCGTTCTTGGTGGCGATGACAACGCCTTCGTAGGCCTGCACGCGCTCGCGGCTGCCTTCCTTCACCTTCACGTTGACGACAACGGTGTCGCCCTGGCTGAACTTCGGCAGTTCACGGGTGATCTGGGCGGATTCGAATTCCGCGACGATGGACTTGTTCAGCTTGCTCATGGGTTACACCGATTCTTGTTCGGGTGGGCGTGTCGTATCGACAACGTAGGCTCATGCAGTCACCGGACTGTGCTGCACGTTTGTTTTGGGTACTGCGCGCGCCGGCCGGGGCCGACGGGAATTGGCCATGATAGCCGATAACGCCAGCCCTGCGCTAGGGGCTGGCCTTGTGTTTCTGGGCCTGACGGCCTTGCTCCAGCAGCTTGCGGTCGGCCTTGCCCAGCGCCTGTTCATCCAGCAGGTCCGGGCGCCGCTGGGCGGTACGGACCAGCGACTGCTGGCGGCGCCAGGCCGCGATGGCCGCGTGGTTGCCCGAGCGCAGCACGTCCGGCACGTCACCCAGCGGGTGCTGGGCCGGCTGGCTGTAATGCGGGCAGTCGAGCAGGCCGAGGTCACCCTCGAAGCTGTCCTGCGCCGCCGATTCCGCGTCGTTCAGGGCACCGTCCTGCAGGCGGGCCACGGCGTCGATGATCACCGCCGCGCCCAGCTCGCCACCGGACAGCACGTAGTCGCCGAGGGAAATCTCCTCGTCGACATTGGCCTCCAGGAAACGCTCGTCGATGCCTTCGTAGCGACCACAGAGCAGGACCATGCGCGGCAGCGCCGCCAGTTCCCGCACCTTGGCCTGGGTCAACGGCGCCCCCTGCGGGCTGAGGTAGATCACCCGCGCCGGGGTCGGATCAGCATCACGGATCGCCTGCAGGCAGGCCTGCAGCGGCTCGATCAGCATCACCATGCCCGGGCCACCACCGAACGGACGGTCGTCCACCCGGCGGTAGTTGCCTTCGGCGTAATCACGGGGATTCCAGCCATGCAGGCTGAACAGGCCCTTCTCCTGCGCGCGCCCGACCACGCCCAGTCCAGCGGACTGGGCGAGGAACTCGGGGAACAGGGTGATGACGTCGAAACGCATGCTCACACTCAGAACTCGGGATCCCAGTCGACCACGACCAGGTTGGCCTCGAAGTCGACCGACTTGACGAAGTCCGGCTGCACGAACGGAATCATCCGTTCGCGGTCACCACGGACCACCACCACGTCGTTGGCGCCGGTGCTGAACAGGTGCGAGACCTGGCCCAGGGCGACGCCCTCGGTGGTCTTCACGTCCAGGCCTTCCAGGTCCACCCAGTAGTACTCATCGGGCTTCGGCGGCGGCAACGCACTGCGCGCCACGTAGATCTCGGTGCCGTGCATCGCTTCGACGGTATCGCGGTCCTCGACGCCGGGGAAACGGGCGACCAGGTGCTTGCCGCTGTCGCGGCCACGCACACCTTCAATCGTGGTTTCCACGCCGGACGGGCTGCGCACGATCCACGGCTGGTAACGGAAAATGGCGGAACGTGGCTCGGTCCAGGACTCGAGCTTGATCTCGCCGCGCACACCAAAAGCGCCGACAACCCTGCCCAGCAGGATGCGGCGCTCGATATCTTTCATCTGCTTCAACCAAGAGGGCCACGCCGAAGCGTGGCCCGTCAGGATCAGGCCGCAGCGGCCTGGGACTTGGTCGCTTCCTTGATCAGGTTGCGGACCTTGTCGGTCGGCTGGGCGCCGTTCTTGACCCAATGGTCAACGCGGGCCAGGTCCAGCTCGATGCGCTTCTCGGCGCCCTGGGCGACCGGGTTGTAGAAGCCAACGCGCTCGATGTTGCGGCCGTCGCGCGCGCTGCGCACGTCGGTGACGATGATGTGGTAGAACGGACGCTTCTTGGCGCCGCCGCGGGTCAGTCGAATCTTGACCATGGTGTTTTTCCTATTGCCCAGTCGCCAGGATGGCGAGGTAAGCGGGCGATTATAGCGGCAGAGCCCGGCCGAGCCAACCCCAAGGGTGGCCTACCTTCACGGTAGCGCCGGGCCATGCCCGGCGGCCTTCGTTCAGCAACGTGATGAATCTCCGGCTGGCCACGCCGACGTCCCCAAGGCAATAACGTCAGAGTGCTCCAGTGACAGGCTCCCGATGCATGTCCAGCACGTCCATCTCCTGCTGCTGCAGCAGGTCATCAAATGCTTCGCTGCCAATCCGCTCGACAAGTTGTCGCTCGGATTCGTGGATGGCGATGCACTGCAGCCAGTTGATTGCCACCGGCGGGAACTGCAGTCCCGGGAACCTGGCGTCATTCCAGAAGAAGGGCGGCACCAGATAGACGTGCGGCATCCGGGTCGATGGGAAGTAGTCCTGCAGGATGTCCGGAATCACGCTACCAGGCCGCACCGCCGTACGATCACGCATAATCGCGAAAGCCGTCGAGGCGACGACGTTGTCCAAATGCAGCGCGTCCTGTTCTGCACACGTGCACAGCTCGACGCGGGTTTCCAGTTCGTGACCCTCCGCATGACGTAAAACAAAATCCGACAGGCCGATGGAGGAGATGGACTTCAGCCCTGTTTCCGGAGAGCTGAACGTCGTGAGGATATCGACCGAACGCTGGCGATGATCATCGTGAAAGGCCTGGACCATGGGCCGCCCCTCACCGCCCATGATCTTGATTGCGTGCATCGCTACCGCGCGATGCTGCTCGGTGACCGTGCCCATATCTGATTGGAACTCCTGAGTGTTGTTCGCTGCGGAAGCATCAGCCGGGCATGGCCCGGCGCTACCCGCTACAACGCTTCAAGGTAGCGCCGCGTCATGCCGAAGGACCGGCAGCCCGCGCGCCTCGTTCAGGAAAGCGGTTGCCACGGCACGCCCGCCAGCACTGCCCTGCCCTGTTCAGCCAGTGCCTGCGAACCCGGCAGGACATGCCCGTCGATGGCGTCCAGCGCCCATAGGCCGCTGGCGTTGCAGGCAAAAGCGGCCTTCACGCTATCCAGTTCAGCCAATGCCAACGGCCGCGTCAGCTGTGCCCCCGGCCAATGCTGCTTCAACAACGTCTCGGCAGTACCGCGCAGGGCCGGCGCCTGTGGCCAGAGCAGGCGCTCACCATCGTGCACGGCCAGGTTCCAGGTGCTGCCTTCACTCATCTCGCCATCGGCGGTCACGAACAGCACATCGTCGAACCCTTCCGCCATCGCCGCACGGCGCTCGGCAAACAGGCCGAAGGTGCCGACGTGCTTGATCTGCGGCAGCTCGCGCTGCCACATCACGCTGCGCACCCGCTTCGGTGCGGTCAGCGCCACCGGCGCGGACACCGCCACCAGCACGTCCACCGGTACGGCCGCCAGCGGATTGCGGAAATCGAAGCGGCGCGAGTACACCATCACCCGCAGCGAGGCATCGGCCAGGCCGGCCTGCTGCAGCGCCTGCGCCATCCAGCCCCGCACCTGCGCCGCGTCCAGTTCGCTGCCGAACAGTTCGCGCGTGGCCTGCGACAGCCGCGCCAGATGCAGGTCCAGTCCCTGCACGGCGTGACCGCGCACCTGCAGCGAGGTGAAGTGGCCATAGTTGACCAGCGCAGGCAGCAGATCCTCCACCTGCACCGGTTGGCCGTTGCAGGTCACGGTCATCGCAGCAGCGCCTGCGCCTGTTCCCACATGCCGCGCAACACGTCGGCGGCCGGCTGTGCCGGGGCCATCCACGCCGACTGCCCGGCCCAGGCCTGCATCGCCGCCAGACGATTTTCCTGCACGGCCTGCCTGCGCATCGGCGCGGTCAGGCCGCGCTGCACCGGGTACGGGCGTGGCGCCGGTGCGCCTTCCGCAGCGGCGGCGCGCACATAGGGGGTCGCCAGGCCACGGCCCAGGCGGCCGCTGAAGGCGCGGGTCGGCCAGGTATCTTCGGGTTCGCTGGCCGCCAATCCATCTGCCCACGCTGAAGCGATCGCCGCTTCGGGCGTGCGCAGGAAGGCAGTGCCGATCTGCACGGCACTGGCCCCCAGGGTGAGTGCGGCAGCAATGCCACGGCCATCGGCGATGCCACCGGCGGCGATCACCGGAATCTGCAGGTGATCGGCCAGGCGCGGCAACAACGCAAACAGGCCGACCAACTGACGCTCGGCCATCGCCGGATCGAACGCGCCGCGATGGCCACCGGCTTCCACGCCCTGTGCCACCACCGCGTCGGCACCGGCGTCCTGTGCCGCACGCGCTTCGGACAAGGTGGTCGCACAGGCGATCCAGGCAATGCCGGCATCCTTCAACTGCTGTACGTGGCGCGGCAGCAGCACGCCCATGATGGTCGAGGCCACCGCCGGGCGCGCCGCCAGCAGTGCGGCGAACTGTTCTTCGAAGTCGGCGGGCGTGGCATCGGCGGCGCTGGCCGGCACGTCCGGACCCCACTGCGCGAGGAAGGCGCGGCTGGCGGCTTCAGCGGCGACATCACGGGTCGGTGCCGGGTCCGGCACCCACAGGTTCACCTGTGCGGGGCCCGTCGAGGCAGCGCGGAAGTCATCCATCCAGTGGCCGATATCGGCCGATGACGACAGCACTGCGCCCATCGCCCCCATGCTGCCGGCATTGGCCAGCGCAGCCGACAACGGCACCGGGCAGGCGCCGGCCATCGGGGCCAGCAGGATCGGAACGGATACGCCAAAGCGCCGGCAGAACGCCTCGACGCGGGAAGATACAGCGGAACTCTGCATGACGGCCCATCGTTTCGGACAGGCCCCCATGGTGCGCGCAGGACGGGGGTAGAGTCGAGCTTGCTTGTATGTTCCTCCCGGCTCCTACGAGGTATGTAGGAGCCAGGGTGGAGGGACCGTCAAGCATGCATCTGCGGATACTAGCCGACAGACGAGTCGAGCGATCCCCATCCCGCACACGAACGTCGATAAAGGATCGTACGGCCCCCAAAGGGGATCGTCGATGTAGGCAAGCTAACGTCGGTGCGGTACCACCCCAGCCCCTTAAAGATAGCTGGGAGCCGTACAAATGTCAGATTCTCTCGATATTGGCGTGGACGTGGACTCCAAGGAATTCGTACCGGCAGTGGCCGACCGCAAGGCCGGCGACAGGATCGCCAACACCCGGGCCGGCATAGCCCAGTGGCTCAACACCTTGCCCCAGCGATG
>NZ_JAWIRU010000013.1:0-137942 GCF_036320025.1 Stenotrophomonas sp. SMYL86 | reverse complement strand
TTGCGGGGTGTCCGCGGCATGGATGCCGCGGCCAAGCCTCCAGGGACGGATTCACGGCGTCCCCGCAATCCGACACCGCCCCGCCAAACCACAGACAACCCAGAGCCGCTTTGGCTTTGGCTTTGGCTGTTGCCGGCCAGCGGCCGGCACTACCGCAGGTGCAGGGCGCAGCCCTGCCGCCCCACCCTCCCCTGCGCACGAAAACGATTTCACTGATTTCAGCAAACCGTCATGCCTTCGCCACGCCAATACCATATTGCGGAGCAGCATGCGCCCGCGGGCGACCCATGCTAAAAAACGCCCGCCCATCGCTTAGATCGATCCAAGAACGACATTGCGATGGCCGGGAGTTGGGGGAGCAGCAACAGGACGTACCAGGCCACGCGCACGGTGCTACTGCCACTGCATGGCAATAGCGACAATGTCACTTCAAATTAGATCGATTCAAGTTGTCCGTGCCACGTCACCGGATCAATCCAGGAGAGAGGGAGAGATGGGAATGAAGCATTCAACACGTACGCATGGCCAGGACGCACTGGCGCTGGCCATCGCGCTGGCCTTGGCCGCCGCCGTCATTCCGGCTGGCGCCGCCGCGCAGCAGGCCGCTTCCACCGGCTCGCAGGAAGCCACCAACCTGGACAGCGTCCAGGTCACCGGCTACCGCTACGCCATTGAAAAGAGCCTTGAGCAGAAGCGCGACGCCAACGCCGTGGTCGAAGTGATCACCGCCGAAGACGTCGGCAAGTTCCCCGACAAGAACGTGGCCGACGCACTGCAGCGCGTGCCCGGCGTGGTCATCACCCGCAGTGGCGGCGAAGGCAAGAGCGTCAGCGTGCGTGGCCTGGCACCCGACCTGACCCTGACCCAGTTGAACGGCAACTACGTGGCCACGTCGGAAACCAACGACGAAGCCACCCGTTCGTTCAACTACACCCTGTTGCCGTCGAACATGCTGTCCAGCGCCGAGCTGTTCAAATCGCCGGAAGCCCGCATCGACGAAGGCGGCATCGGCGGCACGGTCATCCTGCACACCCGCCGTCCGCTGGACATGGAGTCCAACTCGGGCTTCGTCACGCTCGAGGGCACCTCCTCCGATACCCACCACGATATCGACCCGCAGGCCTCGGCCCTGTATTCGTGGCACAGCAAGGACGAGCGTTTCGGCGTGCTGATCGGCGTGACGCAGCAGAAGCGCACCACCCGCACCATGGAAGCCAGCACCGAGGACTACCAGTGGTACGGCGCCGGCAAGGCGCGCGATGCCTATGGCAACGTGCAGGCGCAGGATGGCATCCACTACTGGTGGGGCAAGTCCGGCTTCAACAACCAGACCGGGGGCAACTACAGCGACTTCTTCATGCCGACGTCGGTCAACTTCGCGGTGAAGGAAGAGAAGCGCGAACGCAAGGGCGGCCAGCTGACCTTCCAGTTCAAGCCCGTCGACAACGTTACGATGACGGCCAACTACTTCCGCTTCGAGCTGCAGGGTGACTACACCCAGAACATGCTGAAGATTCCGGAATGGAGCATGGCCCGCTTCAACGGCGATGGAAACTGGGCCGGCGGCCGCCTGCTCAACGGCCTGGATTTCGATCCCAGCGGCAACACCGTTACCGGCGCCCAGTTCGAAAAGCTGGCTGGAAAGACCTACTACTGCAGCGAAGACCAGGCCAAGGCCGCTGGCCTCAAGCCCGGCGGCTGGGGCCCGGACGACTGCACGGTTCCGACGCCGCAGCTGACCGGTGGCTACAGCAAGGAAAAGGCACTCTCGCAGACCGCTGACCTGACCATCGACTGGGACATCAGCCCGCTGTGGAAGGCCTCGTTCACCGGTGGCCGCACCTGGTCCGAAGGTGGTCCGTCGATGAACTTCCGGATGTCGGCCAAGCCGCGCCGCAAGGTCGGCAACGATTACCTGTTGGGCAACCTGTACAGCGCCTGGGACCTGACCGGTACGCCGTCGGCCACCTTCTCGCCCGACCTGCAGCAGCAGTTGATGAACGGCACCGCCGAAGTCGACACCGGCTCGACCGATTCGTCGTGGAAGCGCACCGAGGTCAAGCAGAACTACTTCCAGGCCGACGTCACCAAGCTGTTCGAGTCCGGCTGGCTGGACTCGATCCAGTTCGGCGCCAAGTACCGTGACGGCAAGGTCCATCGCAATACCGGCAACACCTACTGGGTGTGCCCGGGCCGCGACCCGGCCGACTATGACAACAGCCGCTACCAGAGTGGCTGCGATCCGACTGCGGGCGACGCGCAGCCGGGCTTCTTCCTGTCCAATCCGATCAACAACATCGCGGGCGGCTTCAATGCCAATGTGTTCCCGGGCATCAACTACCCGGCCTACATCGATTACCTGAACAAGACCTACGGTGGTTCGCACAACCGCACCGAGGAAGACTTCGTCTACAACGTCAACGAGAAGATCTACTCGGGCTACTTCCAGGCCAACTTCCGCACCGAACGCGTGCGCGGCAATGTCGGCGTGCGCGTGGTGCGCACCAAGCAGTTCGCGCAGTCCTCCGACTCGATCGAGAAGTTCAACGACTACTTCCTGGACAACGCGTCCGGCGCACCGATGGCGTGCACCGATCCGGCCGCTGCGGCCTACCCGACCTACAGCTGCGAGAGCGGCTTCGTGCGCCTGCCGCACGATCTGGCGCAGAGCAAGACCTACAGCCTGATCGGCGTGGATCGCACCTACACTGACGTACTGCCGAGTTTCAATATCGCCTGGGACATCACCGACACGCTGGTGCTGCGTGGTGCCGCATCGAAGGTGATCGCCCGCCCCGGCTACACCGACATCGCAGCACCGGGCGCACTGAGCTACTACAGCGAAGAGTACGTCAATGATCGCCGCGTTGCCGGTGGCGCATCGACCGCAGGCTGGGTCGGCCAGGGCAGCAACAAGCAACTGGAACCGTTCAAGGCCACCCAGTTCGACCTGGGCCTGGAGTGGTACTTCCAGCCGGGCGCGGTCGCCGGCGTCGGCCTGTTCCGCAAGAACGTGGACAACTTCACCTTGCCGGTGGTGCGCGACACGCCGATGGTCATCAACGGTGAAGCGGTGAACGTGCAGCGCTACGAGACCCAGGCCAATGGCCGCGATGGTGTCTCGCAGGGCGTCGAGCTGTATGGCCAGTACACCTTCGATTTCGGCTTCGGCGTGCAGGCCAACTACACCTACAACGACACCAACCTGGCTTCCATTGTTCTGGACGGGCAGGAAATCGGCTCCTCGCCGCTGGTCGGCAGCGCCAAGAACCAGGCCAACGTGACGGTGTTCTACGAGAACGAGAAGTTCCTCGCGCGCGCCTCGTTCAACCGTCGCGGCCAGGTGGTCGGTGGGCTCAACAATGGCCTCACCGTCTACACCGAGCCGTATGACCAGCTGGATCTGAACGTGGCCTACAACCTGACCCCGGACTGGACCCTGACCGCCTCGGTGATCAATGCCACCAAGTCCGAGCAGCGCGTGCACCTGGGAAGCGACACCAAGGCACGCCTGATCTCCAATACCTACGCAGGCCGCCAGCTGTACTTCGGCGCTACCTGGAAGTTCTAAGGCAACACCGGGTTGCCCGGGCCCGCCCCGGTGCAACCCACGCCCCTCCCTGGCGGGGACGTTCCTCCACGGCAGCCACGCTGGTACAGGTGGCTGCCGTTTTCATTGGTGCTTTGTCTTCGGTTCAGCCCTGCGCTTGACCCTGCCAATGTTGGAAGGTGCACACTGGCGCCACCCCAAGAGCACCGAAGGAGCTACAGATGGAATTCCACGTTGAAGGCATGACCTGCGGCGGCTGCGCACGCAGCGTGACCAAGGCGATCGAGCTGGTCGATCCGCAGGCCAGCGTGCAGGCAGATCCGGCCAGCCGTCGCGTGCAGGTGCAGACCTCGGCCAGCGAAGCGCAGATCGTGGCGGCACTGACCGATGCAGGCTTCCCGCCGCGCACGGCCTGATCCCCTAGCCTGCGCCTGCAACGAAAAACCCGCCCGGTGCAGCTGCACCGGGCGGGTTTTTCATGTATGCAACGCCAGGTCAGTGCTTGTGCGTGCGGCGCCGTACTGCACCGGTCTTCGCGGTCTCCGGCGGTGCCAGGGTCTCTTCGTCTTCGCCCAGCCGCTGCAGGATCGGGCATTCCGGGCGCTCATCGCCCGCACAGCAGCTGATCAACGACTTCAGCGTGTCGGCCATCTGCCGCATGCTTTCGATACGCTGCTCCAGGTCGGCGATGTGCTGTTCGGCAAGATGCTTGACGTCGGCACTGTGCCGCGAGGTGTCGTTCCACAGGCCGAGCAGATCGGTGATCTCGGCCACCTGGAAGCCAAGATCGCGCGCCCGCCGAATGAAGCGCAGGCGGTGGATGTCCGCCTGCGAATATGCCCGGTAGCCGGACTCGGTGCGATCGGCCGCAGGAATCAGGCCGATCTGTTCGTAGTAGCGGATCATCTTCGCCGAAACACTGGACGCCTTGGCGGCTTCACCGATGTTCATGCGGTTCTCCTTCAGTGGCTCGCAGCGGGGGCATCCGCCATCGGCGGCTGGAAGCGGCGCAGGCGCAGTGCGTTGCCCAGCACGAACACGCTGGACAGCGCCATCGCACCGGCGGCGAACACCGGCGACAGCAGCACACCCCATACCGGGTACAGCACGCCGGCCGCTACCGGAATCAATGCGGTGTTGTAGGCGAAGGCCCAGAACAGGTTCTGCCGGATGTTGCCCAGCGTCGCCTTCGACAGCGCGATGGCATTCGGCACACCCTGCAGGTTGCCCGACATCAGCACCACATCGGCCGACTCCACCGCGATATCGGTGCCGGTCCCGATCGCCAGGCCAACATCGGCCTCGGCCAGCGCCGGCGCATCGTTGATGCCGTCACCAACAAAGGCGACGTGGCCATGCGTGGCCTTCAGGCGCCGCACCGCCTCGACCTTGCCTTCCGGCAGCACCTCGGCCACTACCTCATCGATACCCAGCTGGCGTGCGATCGCCTGCGCGGTGCCGGCATTGTCGCCGGTGATCATCGCCACCTTCAGGCCCAGCTGGTGCAGTGCCGCGATCGCGGCCGGCGTGCTCGGCTTGATCGGATCGGATACTGCGATGATCGCTGCCAAGCGTCCATCGATGGCCGCGTACAACGGCGACTTGCCCTGCGCGCCGAGTTCGGCCGCCAGCGCTGCAAACGCGGTGATATCCACGCCAAGATCGCGCATGAAACGATCGGCGCCGACCTCCACACGCGCACCCTCCACGCTGGCGCGTACGCCCATGCCGGTGACCGACTCGAAATCAATCATCGACGGCAGCGCGAGGCCCTGCTCGGTGGCTGCATCGACAATGGCGCGGGCGATCGGATGCTCCGAACGTGACTCCACGGTAGCCACCGCGGCCAGTACCGTGGCGCGATCGAAGCCGTCGGCGATCTCCAGGTCGGTCAGGCGCGGGCGGCCTTCGGTCAGCGTGCCGGTCTTGTCCACCGCCACCACCTGCGCGTCCTTCAGCAACTGCAGCGCTTCACCCTTGCGGAACAGCACGCCCATTTCGGCGCCACGACCGGTTCCGACCATGATCGACGTCGGCGTGGCCAGGCCCATTGCACACGGGCAGGCGATGATCAGTACCGCCACCGCATTGACCAGCGCGAAGCTCAGCGCCGGCGATGGGCCGAAGATCAACCAGACCGCGAAGGTCGCCAGTGCGGCCAGCATCACCGCCGGCACGAACCACAGGGTAACCTTGTCGACCACCGCCTGGATCGGCAGCTTCGAGCCCTGTGCCTGTTCGACCATGCGGATGATCTGCGCCAGCATGGTCTGCGCGCCCACCGCCGTGGCACGCACGGTCAATGCACCTTTCTGGTTGACCGTGCCGCCGACCACGCTGCTGCCCGGCTGCTTCTCGACCGGAATCGGTTCGCCACTGATCATCGACTCGTCGATGTAGCTGCGCCCCTCGATCACCTCGCCATCGACCGGCACGCGCTCGCCCGGGCGCACTTCCACCACATCGCCGCTCAGAACCTCGTTGACCGGGATCTCGATCGTGCGGCCGTCACGGATCACATGCGCGACCTTGGCCTGCAGGTTGACCAGGCGCTTGATCGCCTCCGAGGTACGGCCCTTCGCGCGCGCCTCAAGGAAGCGGCCGAGCAGGATCAGCGCGACGATCACCGCCGCTGCTTCGTAGTAGACGTTCACCGTGCCCGGCGGCAGCAACCGCGGTGCAAAGGTCGCCACCACCGAGTAACCGAACGCTGCGGCGGTACCCACCGCCACCAGCGAGTTCATGTCCGGCGCCAGCCGCAGCAGTGCCGGGAAACCCTTCTGGTAGAAACGGCGGCCGGGAATGGCCAGCACCAGCAGGGTCAGTACGAACTGCAGGTACCAGCTGGTCTGCATGCCGAGGGTGGCCATCACCCATTCGTGCATGCCGGGAATCAGGTGCGAACCCATTTCCAGCACGAACACCGGAAGTGCAACTGCGGTGGCCACGATCAGGTCGCGTTTCAGTTCGGCGCGCTCGGCATCCTTCTTTTCCGCCGCTTCGTCATCGGACTGAACGCCCGCTTCGATGGCACGGGCGGCATAACCGACCTTGTCGATGGCCGCTATCAGCGCGTCTACGCCCGCAACGCCGCGCACGGTCGCACGCTCCGTGGCCAGGTTGACGCTGGCCTGGCTGACGCCCGGTACCGCCAGCAGCGCGCGCTCGACGCGGCCGACGCAGGAGGCACAGGTCATGCCTTCCACTGCCAGCTCGATGGTGCCGGCCGGCACGTCATAACCCACCCGCTCCACCGCCTGGATCAGCGCGGCGCGATCGACCGGACCGGACGCGCGGATATCCGCACGTTCGGTGGCCAGATTGACCGAAACACTGCCGACGCCCTCGACCTTGGACAGCGCCGCTTCGACACGACCGACGCAGCTGGCGCAGGTCATGCCCTCGATGGGCAGGCTGATGGTGGATGGGCTTGCGGGGACTGCAGTGGCGCGGGGCGTGCTCATGATCGGATTCCCGGGGTTCCTTCTGGATGCGGACAGGCTAAACCTTGCCATCGTGGGAAGGTCAAATCCAGCCACCCCGGGGTTCATGAAGGGGTTCATCCACGCATGGCGTGGATCTACCGGGCGGACGGGGGCGCCTTGCGGATCAAGGCCCGACGCCCCCGCCGTCCACCTCAGAAGGTGAACACGTATTCCAGCGCGAACTCGCGGCCAACCGCGCCGAGCAGGCGGGTCGGAGCGAAATCGTAGTCCAGCTTGTACGGGTCCTTGTGGTTCCAGCTGGCCGAGTTGAACGCGTTGTTGACGTAGACATTGACCTTGGCGTGCTCGGTCACCTGGTAGCCCACGTTGAAGTTCCAGGTGATGAACGGCCCGACCCGCCCGTAGTAGCGCGCCGTCTGCTGGCCGGCATTGGGATTCGGATTCGGCGAGCCGTCCGGACGCGTGGCCGGCTCCAGGCAGTTGAGCGACGGGCTGTCGCTGGGCACGTAACCATCGGCGAACGGCAGGCAGCCGCCAGGATTGTTCAGGCGATCGGTGCCCCAGTGGTAGCGTACGCCCGGCACCGAACCGATGCGATCGGCATAGACGTTGGCATTCCAATTGCCACGCTGCCAGGCCAGGCTCGCGCGCAGCTTGCTGCGCAGGTCACGGTCACGACGCTCCGGGTTCGGATCGTTGGCGTAACGCTGTTCCTTGGTTGAGATCTGGTTGGTGTAGTTCAGGCCGAGCTGGAAGCTGCCCCACTGCGCGGTTTCCAGGCGATAGCGCGCGGTCAGGTCGATGCCGCGCACTTCGCGGCTGGCCAGGTTGAACGGGCCGCGCTCGATCGATACCAGGCGGCCGTTGCTGTCACGGTTCACGCGGGCCAGGATGCCAGCGCAATACTCGCCACCGGCCGGATTGGCCCACGGCGTACCGTCCATGTTCTTGCCGGTCAGGCAGCCCGCTTCGCTGGCCAGCACCTCGTCGGCGCCAACGTCGACGATCATGTCTTCCAGCTTGATTGCCCAGTAGTCGGCACTGACCGACAGATTGGGCATCACGTCCCAGACGAAACCGACCGTCCACGAATCACCGGTCTCCGAGCGCAGCAGCGGCGTGCCGCGCCGGTTCACGTCGAACGTGTACCAGACATCGGTATTGCCCACGCCACAGTTGTTGACCAGGTACGCGCCGCTCTGGATGCAGCGCAGGCGGTCATAGGTCTGCACTTCGGAGCTGCTGGGCTGGCCCAGCAGGTAGTGCATGTCCGGCGCATGGAAGCTGGTGGCATAGGAGCCGCGCACCAGCAGCGACTCCACCGGGCGCCATTCCAGGCCGACATTCCAGGTGGTCTCCTTCTGGCTGCCGATGTCCAGCGCTTCGCCGCTGTTGTCAGCCTTGTAGCTGCCATAGCGGTCATAGCGCGCGGCCGCAGTGGCGGTCACGCTTTCCAGCAGCGGAATCTTGAACTCGACGCCGGCCGAATAGCGGGTGCGCTCGCCGCCACCGCGATCGACGTTCTGCAGGTCGAAGTCGATGCCGGCGCGCGGGTCGGGGCTGAGGTGATAGCCCTGCTGCGCAACCTCGGCCACCGCCGCGAACGAGATCGGGCCGGCCCAGCCCTGGAACAACTCGCCGGTGATATCCGCCGAAGCCTGGTTGACCCATGAGGACGCACGGTTCTTCGCCACGGTGCCCATCTGCCAGTACTGGTCCGGCGTCAGCGGGTTCCACCAGCGCGATTCGTTCAGTGCGTAGATCGCCTCGCCGTCGGCGGTAGTGCCCAGCTTCGGGCCTAGGAAATAGTCGTACGACTTCTGCTTGTCGACCACGTTCTGCCGCTCTTCAACGCGGTAGTAGGAACGCCCCACCGTGGCGCTCCAGTCGAAGCGATCGGCCAGGCGACCACGCAGGCCCGCACTCCAGTCCCAGGACAGTTCGCGGTTGGTGTTGCGCAGCGTATCCAGGCCGCCCACCTCGTTCGGGGTGAACTGGCGCACGCCGAGGATCGGGCGGTTGCGGTTGGCGTCCCAGTAGTAGCCGTTGTCATCGTCGATCAGCGACACGCCGGGCGGATTGGTGCCCCAGATCGCTTCGGAACGGTACACCGCCAGGTTGGTCCAGGCCTGCAGGTCATTGCTGAAATCGAAGGTGGCATACAGGTTGCCGGACACGTTCTCGGCACCGCCGGTGAGCAGCCAGTTGGCGTAGTCGGCGCTCATGCCGCACAAGCGGCCGGTGTTGGTGATGGTGTTGGCGGCGTAGTTGTAGACCAGGCGATCGGCGGTGTAGTACTCGCCATCGAACTTCTCGCAGGTGCCGGTGGGCGGCGCCAGGCGCTGGCCGGTGGTGGGATCGATCAGCGCCAGGCCGGCGGTGGGACGGAAGCCGACCTTGCGTTGTTCCATGTTCCAGGACGGGTACGGCGCATCGTCGGCATCGTCCATCTGCGGACGGTCACGTCCGAACAGCGGATCGCGCTTGGTGTACTGCAGCGCGTAGGTCACGCTCCAGTTGTCGCCGGTCTTGCCGCCGGCCCAGGACAGGTCCCAGGTATCGCGCCCGCCTTCGGTGGAGGTGCCGCCGCGCACGCGCACTTCGTCGCCGTCGTAGTTGGTTTTCAGGATGACGTTGACCACGCCGGCGATCGCATCCGAGCCATAGATGGCCGAGGCGCCACCGGTCAGTACTTCGATGCGCTCGACTGCGGCAGCGGGAATGTTGCCGTAGTTGGAGAAGTTGGTTTCGCCACCGTAGGGCAGCGGGTAGTCGGCCACGCGGCGGCCGTTGACCAGCAGCAGCGAGCGGTTCGGGCCCATCCCGCGCAGGTTCAGGCCGCTGGCATTGGGCGTATGCGAGCCCCACTGCGAGGCCGCCTCGACGGTGCCGGTGGCTTCAGTGAGTGTCTTCAGCGCGTCGTACACGCTGACGAAGCCTTCCTTCTGGATCTGTGCGGCAGTGATCACGTTGACCGGCGCCGGACCTTCGACGCTGGCGCGCTTGATGCGCGAACCGGTGACGGTGACCGCGTCGAGATCCTTGGTGGACGAGTTGGCGGCCTCCTGCGCGCTGGCCGCCAGGGGCAACAGGGCCAGGACCAAGGCCTGGGACAGCAGGTGACGACGCTTGCGGACGATCTGAGCCATGGGTGGTTGCTCTTCGAAAGTGTGGACGCACGGACGGGTGGTGGCGCGGCACTACGGCTGATCCGGGCACCTGGATCGGTTCAAGACCGTCCCGACACCCTCCCCTGTGGATCGATCCAAACTAAAGCACAGCTGAACCACGCCCGGCATGCGGCGACGCAGCAACACGTGGCGTAATGCCGTTATCGGCTGCAGGTATCCAGAACAATCAACGGGTTGCGAAACATCGCTGATAAGACGGCGCACACGTCAATGACACGATCGCGACAATCGTGCGCGGAACTGTTTTGTCCGCCCTCAGCGGCTTCTCTCGTCCGATTGAAGCGGGACAAAACGGCCATTGCGGAGTGCATAGTGGCTTGAGGCCTTCCCGTCAGGCCCGGCACCCCACCACGTGATGGTGAACCCGTCGTGCTGCCAGACCACCGAGGAAAAGTCGGACTCACTTTCGGGACTTCCCGAGTTCTGGCTGGCCAGGGACACGGTCTCAAGGCAACTACTGATCAGTATCCTGCCCCGCTCAACAGGTTTGGGCGGGATCAATTCGTAGACGAAGAGTTCGATCTCACGCCCCGCGCCACAATGGCCCATCGGGCTATCGGCGTTTGAATCGAATACCTGGTACATCGCCCGAAAGCGTTGATTTCCAATCAGATGCTCGCGCGTGTCGACGAACGCACCATTAGCAGCGGGAGTCAGCGTCACCCCGCTCAGGACAGTGTCGATGCGGATTCCCTCGGGACCGGCCGCCTTCCAGATCAACACGGGGGACTGCCCCTCTTCCGCAGCTGTTACAGCGGCAGGCAGCAGACAGAGAAGCAGCAAGAGCAGTCGAGGCATGCAGAAGGAGGATCGTTGCCACAGGGATGTGGGCCCCCACTGTCGAGAATCTCGATTGGATCGTCCAGTCGGAAACACGGATGCCCCTGCGTTCCGCTGTTTGGCGAATGCTCTGGCTATTCGAGCGCGTCAAAAGCGTCGCTTTTCGGCAATGCGTGCGCATCCAGATGGGGTCAGAGCCCTTCTGCGAAGGGATCCGACCCCGGGCTTGCGATCAGGCGTCCAGCGCCTGCCGCAGCGCGGCTACGGTGGCGGTTGCGGTCTGGCTCCAGTCCGGGTCCAGTCCGCGCAGCGCCGGGTTCTGGAACTGCATGGCCGAGCGGCGCAGGCCCTTGGCCGAGGCGTGCAGTTCGGTGCAGCCGGTCTGCCTTGCCACGGTAGCGATGTTGCCCGGTGCCAATCCGGCACCAGCCATCACCGTAATGCGGCCCGCTGCCTGGGTAACGAGGCCTGCCAGCACATCGGCACCGGCCTCGGCGCTGACCTGGCCACCCGAGGTCAGCACGCGCTGGCAACCCAGCCCGATCACCTGCTCGAGCGCCGCCGGCAGATCGCGGGCAGCGTCGAAGGCGCGATGGAAGGTCACCTGCAACGGCCCGGCAGCCTGCACCAGCTCGCGGCACAGCGCCACGTCGATCCCGCCCTGTACATCCAGCGCGCCGATCACCACGCCATCGCAGCCCAGCGCACGGCACTGCGCGATGTCACGCAGCATCAGTTCGGTTTCCAGTGCGTCGTAGTGGAAGTCGCCCGGGCGCGGCCGCACCAGCACGAACAGCGGAATCGACAGGCGTTCGCGGGCGATCGCGATGCTGGCGAACGACGGCGTGGTGCCGCCCTCGGCCAGGTTGTCGAACAGCTCGATGCGGTCGGCGCCGCCGGCCTGTGCCGCCAGCGCCGAAGCCAGCGAGTTGCTGGCGATCTCCAGGGTGAGCCGCGTGCTCACGCCTGGGTGCTCGTGTAGATCGATGGCGAATCACGCAGGTCATCCTGGCGCTGCGCATCGCAGACCGCGTAGACGAAGCCGCGATGCAACGCGTAGGCGCCCACCTCGCCCTGCTTGTTCATGGCCAGGAAGCACACCTGCAGTGTCTTGCTCGCTTCGGGGCGCTTGCGCACCACGCGATCGATCGCTTCGCGGCAGGCCTGCGCCGGCGAGCGCCCCTGGCGCATCAGCTCGACCACCAGGAACGAGGCGGCGTTGCGGATCATCTCTTCACCCACGCCCGAAGCAGTGGCCGCGCCCACTTCGTTGTCGACGTACAGGCCAGCACCGATGATCGGACTGTCGCCAACGCGGCCGTGCAGTTTCCACGCCATGCCGCTGGTGGTGCAGGCACCGGCCAGATGGCCCTTGGCATCCAGTGCCAGCATGCCGATGGTGTCGTGGTTGTCGCTGTTGCCGGGAATACCACGGCGCTCGGCATTGATCTGTGGCTGGTACTTCTCGGTCTTCAACCACTCGCGCCAGGCGGCTTCGGCCTGCGGCGTCAGCAGGTGCTTGCGCTCGAAACCCTGCTGCACCGCGAACTGCTGCGCGCCCTCGCCCACCAGCAGCACGTGCGGGCTGTTCTCCATCACTTTGCGCGCCACCGAGACCGGATGCAGGATGTCGACCAGCGCGGCCACTGCACCACAGCGGCCATCGCCGTCCATGATGCTCGCGTCCAGGCTCAGCACGCCGTCGCGATCCGGGTTGCCACAATGGCCGACGGTGGGGTTGCACAGCTCGCTCTCGGCCCAGCGTGCACCCGCCTCCACCGCATCCAGCGCGCTGCCACCCTGTGCCAGCACCTTCCATGCGGCCTGGTTGGCCGGCACGCCGAAGTCCCAGGTGGAAACCACCCTGGCCCCCCCCTGCGTGCGCGCATGCACGCCCGGCAATGCCGCCATGCCTGCGGCCAGTGCACCGGCCTGCAGGAACTGCCTGCGATCCACCATCTTCCCCTCCCAGTCTGCAATGCATGGCCGGCCCGATGCCGGCCCTGCCGATCAGTCGTGCGTGGGTTGCCGCGCTGCGTGCCAGACCGCTGCACCGAGCACGCCCAGCTGGCCGTGCTCCACCCGCCATACCGGCACCTGGCGCAGCACCTCGGTCAGCACGCCCTTGTTGAGGAAGCGCTCACGGAAGCGGCCATCGGCCAGGAAATCCTGCACATGCGCGGAAATGCCCCCGGCCAGGTATACCGAGCGCGCGCCGACGGCGATCGCCGCGTCGCCGGCCAGGCTGCCCAGCCAGGCACAGAACACCTGCAACGTTTCCACAGCAAGCGCGTCCTCGCCACTGCGCGCGGCGCCGATCAGTGCCTCGGTGCTGGTCCACACCGGGGTGACGCCGCGCAGTTCGCACAGGCACGGATACAGGTTCATCAGGCCGCTGCCGGAAAGCACCCGTTCGTTGTCCACGTGCGGCCAGCGCTGCAGCAGTTTGCCCAGCACCTGCAGTTCCAGCGCGTTGCCGGCGCCGAGCGCGGCATGGCCGATCTCGCTGGCCAGCACCGGGCGCTCGCCATCGGCGAAACGCAGCGCGGCACCCAGGCCGGTACCGGCACCCAGCACCAGCGCCGGGAAGGCCTGCGCCGGATCGGCGTCGCCATTCAGTGGGTCCAGGGTTTCCGGCTGCAGGTACGGGATAGCCAGCGCCACCGCTTCGAAATCATTGATCAGCTGCAGTTCGCGCAGGCCGGACTGTTCGCGCGTGGTCGACAGCGAGACTGTCCACGGCAGGTTCGAGTTGATCAGCACATCGCCATCGAGCAGGCCGGCGATGGCGACCACCGCGGTCTGCACCGGCTGGCCAAGGCCTGCGGTGAAATCGGCCAGGATCGCGGCCAGGCTGGGATGCTCGGCGCAGGCATAGGTGCGATGGCTGCCCAGCAGCGGCGCGTGGCCGGGTTGGGTCTCAGCCAAGGCCAGGCGGGCGAAGGTGCCGCCGACATCGGCAACGACCAGATGGCGCGGAAGACCACCGCGGGCGGAGTCGGAGGAAACCGGGGACGCTGCTGCGATGGTCACGCTGGCCTGCTTGGATCGATTGAATCGCCCCGATTCTCAGGCATCGGGGCGGCTTTGCCTAGCGCGCCGATGGTTCAGGTTGGTCTACATGCCTTCCTGTTCGGCCACCTGCACGCCATCCACCAGCACGCGCAGGCGCTGCGGGCGGAAGCCGGCGAACAACAGCGGCCGGGTGCGCTCGACCAGCACTTCGTGGCCGGCGATGTGGCGCAGCCACGACTGTACCAGCGAGAACGAGAAGTGGGTGCCCGGATGCAGCGGGTGTTGCACCCAGACCTTCTCGGTAGCGCTCTGCAGCAGCATCGCGCCGGTGAACCAGTGGCGGCTGAGGGTCACCGGCGTAGTGCCGGCCATGAAGCGGATATCCATGCGGGGTCCTTTCGCGTTGGGCAGCGACGCCCTTGGATCAGGGCTGGGCAGTCTGCAGGCTGTAGCTGGTGGTGGCGGTGAACACTGCACCATCAGGCTGGGTGGATCGTACCTCGACCTTGTGGCTGCCCACGGCCAGATCGGTCGGCAACGCGCCGCGCCACAGGTGCGGCGATGCAGTGGCCTCCGGCGAACGGTCGTAGCCACGCAGGCTGCTGGCCAGATCATCGGCCACGTTCTCCACCATCAGGCGCGGATCGGGCTGGCTGACCTGCTTCATCGGCTGCCAGGCGCCGCCATCCACGCGGTACTCGACCACGCTGGCGTCCTCGCCCATGTAGACGTTGGCATAGATGCCCCAGGCCGGGTAGGCGCCCTGGCGCAGCACCTTGGGTGCATGCAGGCCGATCTGCTCGCTGGCCGGCTGGCCGGCCACGCGGTACTGCAGCTTGTAGCTGCCGTTGCCGGCCACGTCGAGCAGCGCATAACCCTTCGGTGTGCCATCGCTCATGGTGCTGTCCGGCACGCCGGCGGCATTCTTCACGCCCGACCAGAACGCACCGCAGTTGGCACCGACGTTGTATTCGTGCAGCGGCTTGTCACCGTTCCAGCCCTCGGCCTTGCCGTGGTAGACGTGCTGCTGGATGTGGCTGTGGCCGCTGAGCACCAGCACGTTGCGGAAGTCCTTCAGCAGATCGAACAGGCGCTGGCGGTCGGCGTGACGGAAAGTCTCGCGCCCCGCCGCCGCGTCGAACAGCGGGATGTGCATGCCCAGCACCAGCAGGCGATCCTTGTGCAGGCCCTTCAGGTAGCTGGCGAGGAAAGCGAACTGGTCTTCGCGCAGGCCGCCGATGTACTTCGGCTTGGCCTTGGGGTCGTAGACCACGTCGTCCAGGAACACGAAGCTGGCGCCACCCTCTTCCACCGCGTAGGTGTCCGGGCCGTAGATGTTGCGCCAGCTGTCCAGCGAGTGTTCGTCGCTGGCCGCATCGAAGTCGAGATCGTGGTTGCCCGGCACGTGGAACCACGGCACGCCAAGCGCGGTGGTGACCTTGTTGATCGCCGGGTACAGGGTCAGGTCGTCGTTGACGATGTCACCCAGGGTGGTGCCCATGCGCGCCCTGGTCTGGCCAACCAGCGGCGCCACGATCGACTGCTGGTAGTAGCCGATGTCCTTCAGGCTGGCGGTCTGCGAATCGGTGAACACCAGCATCTGGAAACCACGGCGGCTGTCATGGCGGTCCGACTGCAGGGCGAAATCCCAGTTGCGGGTGACGTCGCTGGTCGCGGCGATGCCACCGTACTTCAGTGCCGGTGAACCGTTCGGGCGGTAGTGGCGCCAGAACGAAGGCAGGCCATCGGCCGCCTTCGGGAACGAATACGCATCGGGCTTGATCACGAACACGGTCTGGCCGTCGCGCACTGGCAGGCTGTAGCTGCCGTCGGCGGCGGTCTTGACGATGGCCTCGCCGTTGGAGACCTGCACCCCGGCCAGGCCCGGATCGGTCGCACCGCGCCCGGGTTTGCCGTCGCGCTCCAGGTAGACCTTGCCGCTGACCACGGTGTCCGCGGCCCAGGCCGGCGAGGTCAGCAACAGGCAGCACAGCCAGGCGGCAGGCAGTTTCATGGGCGGTCCGGGAAAGAAGAAGACTCCCTATTGTAGAGCCGAGCCATGCTCGGCTGCATTGCAGAGGTGGGTGCGGACCGTTGGTCCGCACGCCTTCCTCAACGATGGCGCTTTTCCAGCACCGCCCGCGCATCATCCAGCGACAACCCGCGCGCGCGCAGCAGCACCAGCAGGTGATACAGCAGGTCCGAGGCCTCGCCCAGCAACGCCTCGTCGTCCTGTGCCACCGCCGCCAGCGCCGTCTCCACGCCCTCCTCGCCCACCTTCTGCGCGATGCGGCGGATGCCGCCCTCGAACAGGCTGGTGGTGTAGCTGCCCGGCGGGCGCTGCGCCTCACGCATCGCCACCAGCTGGCCCAGCCCGCCCAGGAAGTCCTTCGGCGCCTGGTCGAAACAGCTCTCGGCACCGGTGTGGCAGGTTGGCCCGGCCGGGCGTGCAATCACCAGCAGGGTGTCGGCATCACAGTCGACGCTGATCGACTGCACCACCAGCACGTTGCCGGACTGCTCGCCCTTGGTCCACAACCGCTGCTTGCTGCGGCTGAAGAAGGTCATGTGACCGATGGCCAGCGTGGCCGCCAGCGATTCGGCGCTGACATAGCCCAGCATCAGCACCTGCAGGGTGTCGGCATCCTGCACCACCGCCGGCAGCAGGCCGTCGCCCTTGCCCCAGTCCAGCGCCTGCAGCGCATCCAGCGACGGCCTCACTTCAATAGACATCCCGCACCTCGATCTGCTGTCCGCGCAGGTAGCGCTTCAATTCTGGAATGGCGATGGCGCCGCTGTGGAACACACTGGCCGCCAACGCGCCGTCGACATCGGCCTGGTCGAAGGCCTCGGCGAAGTGCTCCATCTCACCGGCACCGCCCGAGGCGATCAGCGGCACCTGGCACAGGGCCCGCGCCTGCTGCAGCTGCACGACATCGTAGCCACGGCGTACGCCATCGCTGTCCATGCAATTCAGCACGATCTCGCCTGCGCCACGCCGTTGTGCTTCGACGATCCAGTCCAGCGTGCGCAGCGGCACCGCCTGGGTCTTGTCAGGGTCACCACTGAAACGGCGTACCCGCCACTGGCCATCAGTCTCGCGCACCGAATCGACACCGACCACCACGCACTGCACGCCGAACTCGTCTGCCAGCTCGGTGATCAGTTCCGGGCGGCCCAGCGCCGGCGAATTGATCGACACCTTGTCGGCACCGGCGAACAGCACGCGGCGCGCGGTTTCCACGCTGTCGATGCCACCGGCCACGCAGAACGGAATATCGATCAGGCGTGCGATGCGCTCGATCCAGGCGACGTCGACTGAACGCGCCTCGGGGCTGGCGCCGATGTCATAGAACACCAGCTCGTCCGCCCCCTGGTCGCGATAGCGCTGCGCCAACTCGGCGATGTCGCCCATGTCGACGTGGTCGCGGAAGCGCACACCCTTGACCACGCGGCCGTCGCGCACGTCCAGGCAGGGAATGATGCGACGGCTCAGCATGCCAGCGCCTCCGCCAGGTCCATGCGCTGCTCCAGCAGCGCCTTGCCGAGGATCGCGCCACCGCAGCCGGCGGCACGCGCCTCGGCCACATCGGCCACGTCACGGATACCGCCGGAGGCCTGCACGGCCACGCCCGGCAGCAGCGCCGACAGGTGCTGGTAGAGGCTGATGTTGGGCCCGGCCAGCATGCCGTCGCGGGCGATGTCGGTGCACAACAGGTGGCGCATGCCGGCACGCGCATAACGCTGGGCCAGGTCATCCAGGGTCACCCCGGCGTTCTCGGTCCAGCCGTGCACCGGCAGCTGCCATTGGCCCCGGGCATCCTGGCGGGCATCCAGCGCGATGGTGATGCGCTCGGCACCGAACTCTTGCAGCCAGCCGACCACTTCGTCGGGGCGGCGTACTGCCAGCGAACCCACCACCACGCGGCCGGCGCCGGCATCGAGGATGCGCGCCACGTCGTCACGGCCACGCACGCCGCCACCGGTCTGCACCTGCAGCGTGGTCTGCGCGCGGATCGACGACAGCAGCGGTGCCAGCGTGTAGCCCCCGGCGCGCGCGGCATCCAGGTCGACCAGGTGCATCCACTGCGCGCCCTGCGCGGCAAAGGCCTGCGTGCGCGGCAGCGGATCGTCGCCATACGAGGTTTCCTGCGCGTAGTCACCCTGGCGCAGCCGCACCACGCGGCCGTCGCGGATATCCAGCGCGGGGTAGACGATGAAACTCATGCAGCAGTGCCCTCGAGGAAGTTGCGCAGCATCAGCGAACCGGTCTCACCGGAGCGCTCGGGGTGGAACTGTGCGCCGTAGTAACGCCCCTGCTCCACCACGGCAGTGAACAGGCCACCGTGGTCGCAGGCAGCAACAGTGTGGGTATTGAGTGGCGCCGCATAGCTGTGCACGAAGTAGGCGCTGGCGCGCTCCGGCACGCCTTGCAGCAGCAGCGATTCGCGCAGCGGGAGCAGGCGGTTCCAGCCCATGTGCGGCACACGGATGCCACAGGCCGGTACCAGCTTGCGCACCACGCCCGGAATCAATCCCAGTGTCTCGACGCCGGCCTCCTCGGACCGCTCGAACAGCAGCTGCATGCCGAGGCAGATGCCCATCAGCGGCACCTCCAGTCGCTGCAGCGGTTCCACCAGGCCCTGCGCATGCAGGCGCTGCATGCCGGGACCAGCGGCGCCGACGCCGGGCAGGATCACCCGCTGCGCACCGACCAGACCGTCCGCATCGCGCACCAGCCGCACCGTCGCGCCCAGGCGCTCCAATGCGTAGCGCACCGAGCCCAGGTTGGCACCGCCGGCGTCGATCAGCGCAACGTCGCTCACAGCGCCCCCTTGGTGCTCGGCAGTGCCCTGCCCTGGCGGGCCAATGCCGGGCGCAGCGCGCGCGCCAGTGCCTTGAAGCAGGCCTCGACCTTGTGGTGGTCGTTGTCGCCGCGCACCTGCAGGTTGAGGTTCAGGCCGCTGGCGTCGCACAGCGAACGGAAGAAGTGCGGCACCAGCTCGGTCGGCATATCGCCCACGCGCTCACGCTTGAACTCGCCCTCGAACACGAAATAGGGGCGGCCGCTGAAATCCAGCGCAGCGCTGGCCAGGGTCTCGTCCATCGGCAGGGTGAAGCCGTAGCGGCCGATGCCACGCTTGTCGCCCAGCGCCTCGCGCAGGGCCTGACCCAGCGCCAGCCCGGTGTCCTCGATGGTGTGGTGCTCGTCGATGTGCAGGTCGCCCTCGGCCTGGATGTCCAGCGCGAACCCGCCGTGCTTGCCGATCTGTTCCAGCATGTGGTCGAAGAACGGCAGTCCGGTGGCGATGCGCGCATCACCGGCACGGTCCAGATCCAGTTCAACGCGGATCTTCGTCTCCTTGGTGTTGCGCTGGACCACCGCGATGCGTGGCGCGTCGGCCAGTGCGTGGGCGATGCCCGGCCAGTCCCACTCGCCACCGAACTGTTCGGTGCGCAGCTGGAAGCCACGGATGTTGAGGTTGTCGGCGAACTGCAGGTCGGTGATGCGGTCACCAACCATGCCCGAGCGCGCCCAGTCGATGCTGCGGTCCTGCAGGTAAGCGGTCATCAGGCCGATGCCCGGCTTGCGGGTGGGCGCATTGTCCTGCGGCCAGCTGCAGTCGATCAGCACGTCACGGAAGGTGATGCCCTGGCTTTCGAAGATCTGCAGCATCAGGTCGTTGGGGCCATCGAAGCTGGCGCGCGGGTAGCTGTCGCTGCCAAGGCCATCCTGATTGGTGACGATCACGAACTGGTAGCCGGCATCGCGCAGCTTCAGCAGCGCCGGAATCACCTGCGGCACGAAGCGCAGCTTCTCGTAGGCGTCGATCTGGAAATCGGACGGCTCCTCGATGAGGGTGCCGTCGCGGTCGATGAACAGGATCGGTGTCATGCTGCGGCCCTCCGCGCCGACAGGGCCGCAAGCACGCGGTCATTCTCTTCGGGGCTGCCGATACTGATGCGCAGTGCATCACCCAGCTGCGGCGCGGCGCGCTGGTCGCGCACCACCATACCGGCATCCAGCAAGGTGTCGAACGCTGCCTGCGCATCAGCGAAGCGGACCAGCAGGTAGTTGCCAGCCGAGCGGTACACGCGACGAACGCCGGGCAGGCCTGGCAGCGCCGCGAACAGGCGTTCGCGCTCGGCAATGACCGTGGCTACGCGCTCGGCGGTGCGTGCCAGTGCGGCCGGCTGCAGCGCCTGCACGGCCAGCTCGGCGCACGGGGTCGGCACCGGGTACGGCGCCTGGCAGCGCCGCAGTACGGCAATCAGTTCCGGCGCGGCGATCAGGGTGCCGATGCGCGCGGCCGCAAGTGCGTGCGCCTTCGACAACGTGCGCAGCACTGCCAGATTGGCGTGCGTGGCCAGCAACGTGGTTGCCGACGGGCGCTGTGCGTACTCGACATAGGCCTCGTCCACCACTACCAGCGCCTGCCCACGCAGAGCAGTGGCCACGCGCTCGATCTCGTCCAGGGCGATGTCACTGCCGGCCGGGTTCGACGGTGCGCACAGGAACACCAGCGTGGCATTGCGTGCCCTGGCGGTGTCGATCACCGCATCCAGATCGGCGCGCAGGCCATCTTCGCTGTCCACCAGAGGCACCTCAATCAGTGCAGCCCCCTGCAGGCGCGCGCAGACCGCATACATGCCGAACACCGGCGGCGTGACCAGCACGCCATCGCGGCCCGGCACGCACAGCGCGCGCACCAGCAGATCAATGGCTTCGTCGCTGCCACGGCCGATAAGCAGCTGCGGCGGCGTCACGCCGTACAGCGCCGCCAGGCCCTCACGCAACGCCAGCGGCTGTGGTTCCGGATAGCGCCGGCTGTTGCCCGCCGCATCAGCCGGATTGGCCCAGGCCGACTCGTTGGCGTTCAACCAGACCTCGCCCTGCACCGCCGCGCTGCGCGCCGAGCTGTAGCCGGCGAAGGCCTGCAGATCCGGGCGCACCAGCGCCAGCACTTCATCAATGGCGGCGCTCATGCGGCGGCCTCCATGCGCAGGGCCACTGCACGCTCGTGCGCATCCAGCCCTTCGGCGCTGGCGATGATGCGCGCACAGCCGCCGATTGCCGCCAGTCCAGCAGCGCTGGCGCTCTGCACGCTGATCAGGTTCTGGAAGCTGGCCACGCTGACACCGCTGTAGGCACGCGCGGCACCGGCGGTGGGCAGCACGTGATTGGTGCCGCTGCAGTAGTCGCCCAGCGCTTCGGGGGTGTAATCGCCCAGGAACACCGAGCCGGCCGCCTGCACCTTGTCCAGCCACGCGCGCGGATCGCGCAGGGCCAGGATCAGATGCTCGGGCGCATAGCGGTTGCTGATCGCGAAGGCCTCGTCCAGCGAATCGACCTGGATCAGCCGCGACGCCGACAACGCCTGTCGCGCGATCTGCTGGCGCGGCAGCAGGGCCACCTGGCGCTCCACCTCTGCCTCGACCGCCGCCAGCATCGCGGGGGCGTCGGTCAGCAGCAGTACCTGCGAATCCGGACCGTGCTCGGCCTGCGACAGCAGGTCGGCGGCAACGAACGCCGGATTGGCGCCGGCATCGGCGATCACCAGTACTTCGGAGGGACCAGCCGGCATATCGATGGCGGCGGCGCCATCCTGTGCGACCTGCTGCTTGGCTTCGGTGACGAAGCTGTTGCCGGGCCCAAACAGCTTGTCACAAGCCGGAATGCTGGCCGTGCCATAGGCCATCGCGGCGATCGCCTGCGCACCACCCAGCTTGAACACGCGCTGCACGCCGGTCAGGCGCGCGGCTACCAGCACCGCCGGATCGGCGCTGCCATCGGCGCGCGGCGGCGTGCACAGCACCACCTGCGGGCAGCCGGCCAGCTGCGCCGGAACACCCAGCATCAACGCGGTGGACGGCAACGGCGCGCTGCCCGCCGGCACATACAGGCCCACCCGGCCGATCGGACGCAACATGCGTTCGCAGACCACGCCCGGCGCGGTTTCAACTGCATAGCCTTTGCCCATGCCAGCGGCGTGGAAGCGCGCGATGCGCTCGGCGGCGTCCACCATCGCCTGGCGCAGTTCGGCGGGCACGGCGGCTTCGGCAGCGGCGAATTCGGCTTCGGAAACTTCAAACGAAGCCAGCTCGACACCATCGAAGCGCGCGGTGATCGCACGCAGCGCGTCGTCGCCCTGCGCGCGCACCTGTGCAATCAGGGCCGCCACCGCGTCACGGGTCTGCTGCGCCACGGTCTGCACCGGGCGGGTCAATGCCGCGCTGCGCGCGGCCTCATCAAGTCGGGACCAGATCAGACGGTTCATGCCAGCGACCGCTCCACGCTCAGTACCATCAGGCCCTGCGCACCCGCGCGCTCGAGTTCCTCCATGCGCTGCCAGCTCAGCGGGCCGGGGCACATGGTCTGCAGGCGCAGCGCGCCGCCATCGGCCGGCAACCGCACCAGCGGCTCGGCATCGGCCAGCAGCTGCGCCAGCGCGTCGACGCGATCTTCGCTGGCACGGAACATCAGCAGCTTGCGGTCCTGTCGCTGAACCACGCCGTCGAGGCGGCGCAGCAGCATCGCGCGCAGCGATGCACGTGCATCATCCGGCACGCGCACCGCGCCGGCCAGCACCGCCTCGCTGTCCAGCAGGTTGTGCACCGGGGTCAGCTGGTTGGCGCGCAGGGTGGCGCCGCTGGAGACCAGATCGCAGATCAGGTCGGCGGTGCCCAGGCGCGGGGCGATTTCCACCGAACCGGACAGCTCGACCACCTGTGCGTCCACGCCCTGCTCGGCCAGCCACTGCTTGAGGATGGCCGGGTAGCTGGTGGCGATGCGGGTGCCGGCCAGCTGCGCCGGACCCTGCCACTGCCATTCCTCGGGCACCGCCAGCATCAGCCGGCACTGGCCGAAGCCCAGCCCGCGCAATGCCTGGTAGGCATCCGGCAGACCGATCTGGCGCCGCGCGGCGGCCTGTTCGTCCAGCTCGTTGCGGCCGACGATGCCGAGATCGCAGACGCCGTCGGCGATCAGGCCGGGGATGTCGTCGTCGCGCACCAGCAGCAGGTCCACCGGCAGCGATTCGCCGTAGCAGAACAGCTTGTCGCGGCTCTCGCGCCAGCTCAGGCCGCAGGCGCTGAGCAGGTTGCGGGCGGGTTCGGCCAGCCGGCCACTCTTCTGGATGGCGATACGCAGCCGGTCTCGCGCCGGCGCTGCCTGGGTTGCACTCATGGGGGAGGTCTCGAAGTTCGGAACGGGGCGCGGATCAGCGCGAAGCAAGGCGGTCGATGGCGGCGGCATAGCCTCGATGGCCATGCTCGAGCGTGCGCGCCACCCGTCCGGTAGTAGTCACGCTGACGCCGGTGCGCTCGTGGATCTCGCGGTACGGCACGCCCTGCTGCAGCAGCGGCACCACCTTCCAGCGGTCGGCCATGGCTTCCAGCTCGGCCGGGGTGCACAGATCACGCAGGAAGGCTTCGACCTGTTCCGGCTCGCGCAGGGCGGCAAAGGCTTGGGCCAGGGCTTCCAGGTCGGCCTTCGGGTCTTTGGCGGCAATCTCGGGGCGGGCTTTCACGGGGTCGTATCCATGCATCAATGTAATAGCGCGTTAGTACATTAGCGCATTATTGCGCAGTGCGTCAAATCGAGGATTGAGGGGGCGGCAGGGCTGCTGCCCTGCACCCGCAGAGGCAAGAGCCAGAGCAACAGCAAAAGCTGGTTTCCCGAGGGTTGGCGGGATGGATCCGGTTGAGGGGGGCGCTGCAAGTACCCCTACGGGGCCCGGCCCAGCCGCTGGCGGCTGTGCGTTCGGGCGCTTGCGAAGCAATGCTTCACGAGCAAAGCGCCCTCACCCATGTAAGCCCGGTCGCGCCATCCATGGCGCTCACGCCCCCTCAACCGGACCCACCCCACCTTCGACGTTTGGCCGCGATCTGCTGGATCTCGCTGGGAAACTGATCGGAACCGGCTTTTGTAGAGTCGAGCCATGCTCGACTGCTCTTGGTCCACAAACGCGAAACGCCCACCAAAGGGCGGGCGTTATGCTTTCAAATCAACAACCTGGCCCGACTCAGGGCAGGCAGCGCACCTCGGCCTGCAGCGCTCCGCGCCGCAGGCATTCGGCGAACAGGCTGCCCTGCCGGCTCGGCAGGGACTGGATGTTCTCCAACGCCCCCGCTCCCGCCCAGCACGTCCGCGAGGCCAGGGCCTGCAGATCGTCCTCCAGCTGTGCGCGGTCGATCGCATGGCAGCGATCAACCACCAGCCGATACTGCGCCGGACCGATCCGCGTACTGTGCAGCGTCGGGTCGCTCTGGCAGCCCGCCAGCAGGAGCACGCTCAGCACTCCTGCGGCGGCAGGCTTCACACCATCGCCTTCGATTGCTCCAGCTCCACCAGAAGGGTGCTGGCCAGTTCGTCGCGGGAGACTTCGAACTGCTGCTCGCGCACCAGGTCCTTCACCGCAACCACACCGCGCGCCAGTTCATCCTCACCCGCCAGCACCACGAAGCGGATGCCTGCCTTGGCCGCGTACTGGAACTGCTTGCCGATCTTCTTCGGCTCCATCTGCACTTCGGTGTTGATGCCACCGGCACGCAGGCGGCGGGCAATGTCCAGCGACTGCGGCATGCCCTGCTCGTCCATCAGCGCCACCAGCGCCTGTACGCTGCTGGCTTCGATGCCGTCGATCAGGCCGGCCTCGCGCAGCTGCCAGAACAGACGCGACAGACCAATGGAGATACCCACACCCGGCAGCTTGGACTTGCTGTAGTGGCTGGCCAGGTCTTCGTAACGGCCGCCCGAGCAGATCGAACCGATCTGCGGGTGGTCGGTCAGCGTGGTCTCGTAGACGGTACCGGTGTAGTAATCCAGGCCGCGCGCAATGGAGAAGTTCAGGCAATACGCGGTTTCCGGCACGCCCAGCGCCTGCACCAGCTGCAGCACTTCGCGCAGTTCGGCGACGCCGGTACGCAGGATCTCCGAAGAACCGGCGTCGGCTTCCAGCGTGGCCAGCTGCGCCAGCGCATCGGCATGGCCCTGCGAACGCACGGCGACGAACGCCAGGATCTTCTCGACCTGTTCTGCCGGGATGTTGAAGCCCTCGCCCACCAGCGTCTCGCGCACGTAGTCGGCGCCGCGCTTGTCCAGCTTGTCCACTTCGCGCAGCACCGCCAGCTGGCGCTCACCCTCGGCCACACCCAGGCTTTCAAAGAAGCCGCGCATCAGCTTGCGGTTGTTCAGCTGGATGCTGAAGTCACCGATGCGCAGTTCCGAGAACACCGCATGGATGACCGCCAGCACTTCAGCGTCGTAACGCACGCTCAGGCTGTCCTTGCCGATCACATCGATGTCGCACTGGTAGAACTCGCGGAAGCGGCCGCGCTGGGCGCGCTCGCCGCGGTAGACGCGCTGCATCTGGTAGCGGCGGAACGGGAAGGTCAGTTCGTGTTCGTGCTCGGCCACGTAGCGCGCCAGCGGCACGGTCAGGTCGAAGCGCAGCGCCATTTCCGGCAGCGAGCGATCGCCCGACTCGGCCGCGTTCGCCAGCGCCCCGGTGGACTGCACGAAGTACACCTGGCGCTCGGTCTCGCCACCGGACTTGGTCAGCAGCACGTCGGACAGCTCGAACACCGGCGTCTCCACCGGCAGGAACCCGAAGCGCTCGTAGTTGCGGCGGATGACGTCCAGCATGCGCTGGAACGCAATCTGCTCGCGCGGCAGCAGTTCAAGGGTGCCGGGCGGGGTACGGGGCTTGATCACGGGCGGAACTCCTGCTGGAACGGGACGTGGGAGGGGGCGACATTCTAGCGCCCCCGCCACGGGCAGGGTCGAACGGCCGCTTGAAGTATCATAAGGCCCTCCCCGCCCGCGATACGCCCCCCGCAACATGTCACGGCCTTCCGGCGCTCCGCCCGCCACCAACGATCCCGCCTCGCCGTCCTGCGCCACGCTGGACTGCCTGCACTGCTCGGTTCGCCACCTTGCGGTGTGCTCGGCGCTGTCGCCCGATGAAGTGCAGGCGCTGGAGCAGGTCACCGTCTCGCAGCAGGTCAGCATGGGCAGCACGCTGGCCCGCACCGGTGAAGAGCGCGACCATGTCTATACATTGACCGGCGGCGCACTGCGCCTGGTGCGCACCCTGGCCGACGGCCGCCGCCAGATCAACGGCTTCGTGCTGCCCGGCGACTACCTGGGCCTGAGTGGCAGCGACCACCATCGCTACGACATCGAGGCCATCGCCGACAGCCGCGTCTGCCGCGTCGCGCTGCCACAGATGAAGGCACTGCGCAGCCGTTTCCCGCACCTGGAGCGCAAGCTGCTGCAGCGTGCCTGCCAGGAACTGGATGCCGCGCAGGACGCCGCGCTGGCACTGGCGCGCCTGCAGCCGGCCGAGAAGCTGGCCGATTTCCTGCTGCGCCTGGCCGCGCGCGAGGCCAAGCTGGGCGGCGACGGCCTGCGCGTATCGCTGCCGATGGGCCGCGGCGATATTGCCGACCATCTGGGCCTGACCATGGAAACGGTCAGCCGCACCTTCACCAAGCTGCGCCAGCAGGGGTTGATCGCCCTGCCCCACCTGAACGTGGTGGAGATCCTCGACGAGGATGGGCTGCGCACGCTGGCCGGTGAAGGGTTGATCTGACCGCATCGCGGTTCATGGGGTTGGGGGGGGGGGGGGGGGGGGACGCCCTGAAGCACGCCGCCGGGTGGGGGGCGCGCGGGCGCGGGGCCCCCCCCCCCCCCCCCCCGCGGGCCCCCCCCCCCCCCCGGGGGGGGGGGCGCCCCCCCCCCCCCCCCACCCGCGTCCCTCTCCGCTCAGCGCAGCAGTACCTCACGCAACGCCGCGTAATCGGCCGCCAATGGTTCGGCGTGCGCCGGCCGCTGCAGCAACGCATCCAGCGCAGGCGGCACCGCCACCGTTTCGCCGATCAGCGGCTCGACCACAGCCTCGAACTTGGCCGGGTGCGCCGTGGCCACCACCGCCCAGTCGCCCTTGGCACCGCGTGCACGCAGGTCCTGCAGCACCTTCACCGCCGTCGCCGTGTGCGGGCAGAACAGCTCGCCGCGGCTGGCATGCGCTGCCGCAATCGTCGCGCGGATGGTCACGTCATCCACCGCGAACGCGCGGAACGCAGCACGCAGTTCCGCGTCGTCGCCGTGGTAGAGCCAGCGCAGTCGCTCGAAGTTGCTCGGCGCACCCACGTCCATTGCATTGGCCACCGTCGCCACACTGGCCTGCGGCTGGTACTCGCCGCCATTGAAGTACACCGGCAGCACCGCATTGGCATTGGTGGCCAGCACGATCTGGCCGATCGGCACGCCCAGCGCGCGCGCCAGCACGGCCGCCATCGCATTGCCCAGGTTGCCGGTCGGCACCACCAGATTGAGCCGGCGACGATGCGCCGCGTAGTGGCTCAACGCCGCATGCGCGTAATAGCTCATCTGCGGTAGCAGTCGGCCCAGGCTGATGCTGTTGGCCGAGCTCAACGGCACCTGCGCCTGCAGTTCGCGGTCAGCCAGTGCCTGCTTGACCATCGCCTGGCAATCGTCGAACGCACCCGCCACACGCAGGGCCTGGATGTTGTCGCCGAAACAACCGAGCTGATGCGCCTGGCGCGGAGATACGCGGCCATCCGGATACAGCACCACCACGCGCACGCCGGGCTGGCGATGGAAGGCCGCCGCAACGGCGGCACCGGTATCGCCGGAGGTGGCGACGACGATCGTCAGATCGCGGTCCTTGCCGGCCTGCAGCCGCGACAGCGTACCGGCCAGGAAGCGCGCGCCGATGTCCTTGAACGCCGCGGTTGGTCCATGGAACAGCTCCAGCACGTGGTCACCATCGCCGAGAGCGCGCAGCGGGACCGGAAAGTCGAACGCCTCGCGGCAGATCGATGGCAGTGCAGACTCCAGCGCGTCGCCAGCAAAGAACGGCATCAGCAGATCGGCGGCGGTATCGGCCAGGGTCGCCCCGGCCTGTAGCTCGCGTGGCGCCGGCAGTGTCTGCGGAACGTACAGCCCACCATCAGGCGCCAATCCGGCGGCGATCGCCGCGCTGAGGCCAACGGCCGGAGACTGGCCGCGGGTCGAAACAAATTGCATGGGTTCGGTATCCAGTAAAGGGGAAGGATTCAGCACAAGCGGGCTCCCGGTGCATCCAGCGGTGACACCCAGGCATCGCTGTCAAAACCTGCGGCGGCGAATGCCGCCTGCACCGGTGTGGCGGCGGCACGCGCCTGGTCGGCATCCTCGAACCAGGCGAACACGCTGGGACCGGCACCGGAGATGCCTGTGCCCATTGCATTGGCCGACAGCGCCGCATCACGGGCGGCTTCGAAGCCGGCAATCAATCCGGCCCGTCGCGGTTCGACCAGCACATCGCGCAGGCCCGCGCGTACCAGCGCCGCGTCACTGCGATGGCAGCCACTGAGCACCAGCGCGAGGTTCGCGCTCTGCGCCACGAACTCGCCCAGCGCATAGCTGCCCTGCAGCGCCTGGCGTGCGCGGCGCGTTTCCAGCACCGCATGCGGATGCACCAGCAGGCTGTGCCAGGTAGCCGGCACCGGAATCGGCAGCAGCCGGTCGGCCGTGCACAGCGCAAGACCACCCAGCAGCAGCGGCCCCACGTTGTCACCGTGGCGGCCACCACTGGCCACCGCCTCGCCATCCAGCGCAAACGGATACAACGCCTCGCGCGACAGCGGCACATCCAGCAGCGCGTTGGCGGCGACCAGCGCCGCAACACTCGACGCTGCCGAACCGCCCATGCCGGAACCGAACGGAATGCCCTTGTCGATCTCCACCGCGAAACCGAAGTCCAGGCCCAGCCCTGCGCGCAGCGACATCAACGCTGCACCCGCAGTGTTCCCGGCGGCATCCAGCGGCAACTCGACGGCACTGCCACGGATCGCCTCGATGCGCACCACGGGCTCATTGATGCGGCGCACGCTCACGGTATCGCCAATGCCGGCAATGGCATGGCCGAGAATATCGAAGCCCACCGCCACGTTGGCCACCGAGGCAGGCGCGAACGCACGTGCGATCACAGCCGCGCTCCTTCACCGGCCGCGACCCGCAGCAGGTCGGCAAACACACCCGCCGCGGTGACTTCCGGGCCGGCGCCCGGACCCTGCACCACCAACGGGTTGTCGCAGTAGCGACGGGTGCGGAACTGCACCACGTTGTCGGTCAGCCGCAGGTTGGCGAAGGCGTGATCGGCCGGCAGCTCCTGCAGACCGACCGACGCGCCATCGGCACCCAGCCGTGCCACATAGCGCAGCACCGCCCCCCGCGCCCGCGCGTCCTGCAGGCGCTGCAGCAGGCTGGCATCAGACTGACCCAGCCGCGCCATGAACTCATCCACGCTACCCTCGCGCAGCAGCGCCGGCACCAGGCTTTCCACCTGTACCTGTTCCAGGCTGAGCGCGTGGCCGGCTTCGCGGGCGAGGATCACCAGCTTGCGCGCCACATCCACACCCGAAAGATCATCGCGCGGGTCCGGCTCGGTGTAGCCCATCGACCGCGCCTGCGCGACCAGCTGCGAGAACGGCTGGCTGCCATCGAAGCGGTTGAACAGCCAGGCCAGCGTGCCGGAGAAGATGCCTTCAATCGCCAGCACCTCGTCACCGGTATCGACCAGATCGCGCAGCGTGGTGATCACCGGCAGGCCCGCGCCGACCGTGGCCTCGTAGCGGAAGCGCGCGCCACTGGCCGCCGCTGCAGCACGGATGCGCTGGTAACGCGGCAGCGGCCCGGCACCGGCCTGTTTGTTGGGGGTGACCACATGGATGCCGGCCGCCAGCCAGCCCTCATAACGCTCGGCCACCTCGGCACTGCCACTGCAGTCGATCACCACCGCATGCGGCAGGTGGGCGGCCAGCAGGTGTTCGGTGAAACGATCCAGATCGCTGGACTCGCCCGCTTCGCGCAAGGCCTCCCGCCAGTCGGCGTGCAGGCCATCCACTTCCAGGCGCATGCGCGAACGCGAGGCCAGCGCGCGCAGGCGCAGATCCACATTGGCCTTGGCCAGCAGCTGCGGGCGTGCGGCAAGCAACTGGTCCAGCAGTGCGGCACCGACGTTGCCCGGCCCGATCACACCGACCGCAAAGGTCTGCGGCGACAGCCAGAAGCCGGCATGTGCAGCGCGCAAGGCGCGGGTGGCATCGGCACTGTCCACCGCCACCGAAATGTTGCGTTCGGACGAGCCCTGCGCGATCGCCAGGATGTTCACCTGCGCACGGCCCAGCGCCTCGAACAGACGTGCGGCCACACCGGGCTGGCCGGCCATGCCGTCTCCGACCGCGGCCAGCACGCTGACGCCTTCGCTGACCTGCACGCGCTGCACCTGGCCCACCGACAGCTCATGCGCGAACGCATGCAGCAGCGCCTCGCGGCCACGGCCGGCTTCAGCAGCACGCACCACGCAGCAGATCGAATGTTCCGACGAACCCTGCGAGATCATCACCACCGACACCTGCGCCTGACGCAGGGCGGCAAACACACGCTCGGCGGTACCGGGCACACCGATCAGCCCGGTGCCTTCCAGGTTCAGCAGGGCCAAGCCGGGGCTCAGGGTCAGGCCCTTCACCGGCCCGCGCGGCGAGCGCTCGGCGCTGATGCGCGTCCCCGGATGCGCCGGCTGGAAGGTATTGCGGATGAAGATCGGCAGGCCGAGGCGGATCGCCGGCGACATCGTCTGCGGGTGCACCACCTTGGCGCCGAAATAAGCCAGCTCGCAGGCCTCGTCGTAGCTCAGCGACTCCAGCTGCACCGCCTCGGGCACCAGCCGCGGGTCGGCCGACAGCACGCCGTCGACATCGGTCCAGATGTGCAGTTCATCGGCGTTGAACAGCGCGGCGAAGATCGCGCCGGAGTAATCGCTGCCGTTGCGGCCGAGCGTGGTGATGCGGTCATGACGGTCACGGGCGACGAAGCCGGTGGCGACCAGGCGTGGCTGCGGATGCTGCAGGCGCCACTTGGCCAGGCGGTCGGCACTGGCTTCCCAGTCGACATCCACGCCCAGTTCGCCATGCCCCACCACCAGTACGTCGCGCGCATCCAGCACTGCACAGTCTGCGCCCAGCGCCTGCAGGTGCGTGCCGAGCAGCTGCGCGGAAAACACTTCGCCCAGGCCCTGCACGCGGTCGAGTACTTCGCGTGGCAGCTCGCCGATCACCGCCAACGCCGCCAGCACGTCGGCCAGTTGATCGAAGCGGGCGTCGATCCATTCAACGGTCTCGCCCACCTGCTCGCCCAGCAGGGCCACGGCGGCACCACGGTGGCGCGCGCGCAGCGCATGCCAGGCCTCGCGCCAGCCTTCGTCTCCCTTGGCTGCCAGCTGGGCCAGGTCGATCAGTGCGTCGGTGACGCCCTTCATCGCCGAGACGACAGTGACCTGCAGCGATTCGGGGCGGGCCAGCAGCAGGCCGGCAACATGGCGGTAGCGTTCGGCATCGGCCACCGAGGTGCCGCCGAACTTGTGCACGACGATGGGCGGTGCAGCCAGATCGGCCGGGGCAACGGGATGAGCGGGGGCGTGGGAAGACATGCAGACCTCGGTAGGAGGCCCCGTCGCATGCAGGTGTCGAGTTTCCCCGCCACCTGTATGGTGCGGGGCCGTGGTTTTCGGGAGTTACACGAAGACGACGGGCCGCACCAGGGCAGTGGTGACGGTGGTGGTGGTAATGGTGGTGGTGGCGACCGGCGCAGTCGAACGGCCCGCAGTAGCGGGGGCGATCAGGCTGGCGTGGGCGGCATCAAGAACCATGACGCACAGAAAACACCGTGCGCCGGGCCGCTGTCAAGTGCTGCGGTGCAAAAAGTCGTTGCCGCGATCATCGGCCAACATGCCGGCATTTGGTTGCATCTGAGACAAAGCGGCCATCAGTATGCTTGACGACCGCATTCAGCCGGCATGTTCGGCGATCGCGCGGGGCGTGCGATGCGCATGCGCGCACAGCATCACGCCGGCCACCAGGAACACGATCGCCAGCGCTTCGAGCAGGGAGGGCCAGCGCTGCTGCCAGGCGAATGCGTAGAGCAACGCGAACAGGGTCTCGAACACGATCATCTGGCCGGTCAGGGTCAGCGGCAGCAGGCGGCTGGCACGGTTCCAGAACGCATTGCCAAGGATCGAGGCGACCACCGCCACACCTGCGCTGATCGCCCAGAAACCACCCCACTGCGCCGCCGTGTGCCCGCCGCTGTGGCCGATGAAGGCCATCGGCACCAGCAGTAGAGCCAGGCCGCCGGTGGTGACACCGGTCAGCAGCGACCAGTCGTGGCTGGACAGATCCGGTCGGCGCGCCAGCCAGCGGCTGTTGCCGATCGAGTACAACGCCCACGAGAACAGCGCGCCGAATGCGCACAGCAGGCCGATCAGGCGCTGCCGCCACGGTGTCGCGAGGTGCTCAGACATCAGTGCTTCCCAGCCAACCAGTGCCACGCCCAGCACGCACAGGCCCAGTGCCGGCAGCAGCTGCTTCAGCGGCACCGCGCCCTGCTCGCGCACACCGACCAGGGTCACTACCACCGGAATCAGGCCGACAATCAAGGACGCCGCCGCACCGCCAGCCCACTGCACCGCCGTCGCCAGCAGCAGGAAATACACCAGGTTCCCGGCCAGGCTCAGCCACAACAGGCCGATCCACTCGGCGCGGCCCAGCCGTGGTGCCAGCCGCTTCCAGCGCGGCAGCAGCAGGGCTACGGCGATCAGACCGTAGACCAGATAGCGGCCGGCCGACAGTTGCAGGGCATTGAACGACTGCAGCACGGCGGGCGCGAGGAAGACCACGCCCCACAGCGCGCCAGCGGCAACGCCATTGGCGATGCCCAGGGCCATCGGGTTGTTGCGCATTCGGGTTCTTCGGGAGGAGAGAACAGGCCGCGCAGTGTAAGCGCTGGCCGCTGGGCGCTCTTGACCGAGGCTACTGCCCGCCCGCCTTTGTAGCGGCGCCCCATGCTCGACTGCCGTTCGCGAGGTGGCCGGTGCAGAAGCCGTCGAGCATGGCTCGACGCTACAGTCCGGCGTTCCTGCGCCACGCGGCGGGGGTCTGCCCACACTCACGGCGCAGCGCGCGGGTCAGTGCGCTCTGCTCGGAATAGCCTGCGGCCAGCGCGATATCACTGATCGGCGCCGTGCTGGTGCGCAGCTGGTGCTTGGCCCAGCGCAACCGGCTTGCACTGAGCCAGGCCTGCGGACTGAGCCCGAACTCACGCTGGAACAGCGCGTGCAACCGGCTCTCGCTGACCCCGACAGACGCGGCCATGCGCGCCACCGGCCACGCCTGGCCCGGATCGGCCTGCACTGCCGCACACAGTCCCTGCATGCGCGCGCCACTGCCGGCCGGTGCAAATACCTGCAGCAGCTGCGGCAGCAGGGCCGGCATCGGCTGCCCGTCCTGCACGCCCGCCAGGCGTTGTCGCAGCGCATGCGGCAGGTGCAGCCAGCGCTGCCGGCACAGATGCTCCTGCGTGCCGTCATCAAGCACGCCGGGAGGACAATCGACGATCACGAAACCGTTCGGGCCATCGGCCATCTGGTCATGCGCTTCGCCGGCCGCAACGAAAACCCCCTGCAGCAGGTCCAGGCGGCCACCGCGGCCTTCCATCTCGAAGTGCAGTTCGCCCTGCAGCGGCAGCACCCATTGCGCGTAGTCATGGCGATCCAGGCCGGTGGCCTGGCCGTAGTGCCGCAGATGGAAGATGGCGCCCATCCGCGCAGTGTGCGCGTGTAGCAACGGCCGTGCAAACCGCTGCTATAGTCGATCCGTCATCCAACGCAGGGAGTGCAGGACATGACCCATCGGCAGGTGTCACTGGTGCTCGCCAGCAGCCTCGGCCTGGCGCTCGCAGCTTCGGCGTCCGCACAGGAGCGTACGCCCCCGGCCCCGCACTGCATGGACGCGGTCGGCGTGCAGGAAGTGGAGCAGGCATCACCGCGCTCGATCGCACTGCGCGCCGCCTCCGGACAGGCCTATCGCATCGACTTCAGCGAGGATTGCCCCGGCGTCCGTGGCGCTACCTCGCTGAAGCTGGAAGCACCTGCCGGCTGGGCCTGTGGTCGTCCCAGCGAACGCGTCGTGGTCGACGGCCGCCGCTGCGCCGTCAGTGCGGTCACCCCGCTGCAGGATCGCGACTACGCCAGCGTCGCCCGCGACAGCGACCGCCGGCGCACGGCCACCCTGCCCGCCGTGACCATCCGCGAGCGCAGGGAAATCCGCCGCAGCTTCGGCGGCTCACCGTCGTATTGCTTTGCCACCCGCAACGTGCGTGCCTGGTCATCCGACCCGCAGGGCATGCTGGTGGAGACCAATCCGCGCCGCAATGGCGGCCACCGCTACTACCGGGTCGAACTCGGCAGCCACTGCCGCCAGCTCGACCGTGCGCCGCAGCTGAGCTTCCACTCGGGCCTGCAGAACGGCCTGATCTGTGGCAATCCCGGCGATCGGATCATGACTGCCGAGTTCGAGACAGACGATCTGCGCGGTGAAAGCATCGCCCCGCTGCCGCAGTACACCCGCGGCAGCTGCGCGATCGAGGCGGTCTACCCGGCCTCCAGCCAGGCGTCGAACTAACCGTCGACGCCCAGGAAGGTGAACGGTGCGCTGGGCACGAACTGGCCCAGTGCATCGCCGGCAAAGGTATTGCGCTGGTCCTTGCCAAGATCGAGCTTGAGCACCTGGCCGCCGAAATCGACCTTGTTCAGATCGACCCAGAAGGTGTTCGGGGTCAACGCCGACTCGAAGAAGTACAGCCGCCGCTTGTGATCGGCCACCGTGCGCCAGCGCGTGGATGAGATGTTCGGCTCACCCGGCGTGGTGATGCCATACGGCACCGACGCATTGCGGATCACGCTGAACACACTGGCCAGCGCCTCCACCGGGTCTTCGGCCTTGGGTATGGCGTTGATGTAGAACGAGGCGCGCGCGAAACGATCGGCGGAGCGGTTGGTGCCCGGCAGCATCACCGTGCCGCCGATCTGCTGCCAGTAACTGTTGAGGGCCAGCTGCTGCTCGAAGATCGGCGAATTGGTCATCACCTGATAGCGCCGGTCATGGTGGATCACCTGGCGACCGCCGATGTACTCGACGATGGCGCTGTCGCCGGTGGCATCGGACAGCGACAGGTGCAGCGTCGCCTGGCGGTCTTCGCCCGGCACCTTGTCGGTGACGATCGAGTACGGCTCACGCTTGAGCGCCGCGACCGCCTCGTCCACGGTGGCGAAATTGTCCAGCACATACTGCGCCCACAGCGAGATCGCCAGTCCCGGCTTGTTGCCACGCTGCTGCGGATACTCCGATTCCACCAGCCACAGCAGGTTGGCCACCAGCCCCTTCTCGTTCATGCCATCGGTGGTCGACACGTCGTAGCCGGTGGCCACCACGCTGCCGTAGCGCGCAGTCCAGGCCAGCGATTTCGGACCGGCCAGGCCGGTGCGTGCGATGCCACGCGGCAACACGTAGAGGTTGGTCGCCACATCGACCTTCCAGTCCATCGAGCGCGCAGTGATCACATCGCCGTTGTCGCCCCGATACACCGCACGCGTGCAGGCCAGTGCCGGCGTGATCGCAGATGCCAGCGCCATGGCCAGCATTGCCTTTCCCTTCCACTTCATCCGTGCCATGTCGTTACGCTCCTTTCCCCGTGGTCCGTCGATCTGACCCGATCCATGGTGACACAGGGGTGAAGCCTCAGCGCACGAAGCGATCGTGCAGCCAGAAGCCCACCACCATGGCAGGCACGAACCACAGCGCTTCACGCGATGCGACAGCCAGCCCGGCGATGGCCGGTCCGGGGCAGTAACCAGCCCATCCCCAGCTGATACCGAATAGCGCGGCGCCCAGCAGCAGGCGCGCATCGACATCACGTGCGGTGGGCAGCTGGAAGCGGGCCGCATACCCGGGACGCGCGCGTCGCAGCACCCAGCGCTGCCCGACGGCACTGACCAGCAGCGCCGAGGCCAGCACCCACATCAACGTCGGATCAAAATCACCGGCGACATCGAGGAAGCCGAGCACGCGACGCGCGTCGGTCATCCCGGAAAGCGCCAGCCCAGCGCCAAACAGCGCACCCGACACAGCGGCGGCCCATACCCCGCGACTCATGCCAGGCCTCCGCCGTGCCGGATCAGGAACGTGGTCAGCATCGCGCAAGCCATGAACACCAGCACTGCCAGCAGCGAGCGCTTCGAGCCTCGGGCCATGCCACAGACGCCATGACCACTGGTACAACCACTCCCCAGGCGCGTGCCGAAGCCCACCAGCAGGCCGGCGCCGATCAACTGCCAGGCCGGCAAGGCATCGCGCAGCAGCACGCGTGGCGAGGCCTCGGGCAACGCCTGCCACCACAGCACCAGCCCCGCTGCTGTGAGCAGGCCCAGCAGGAATGCCCAGCGCCAGCCGCGCTCGCCTTCCGCTGCGCGCAGGCTGCCCGCGGCGATCCCGCTGATACCCGCTACGCGCCCGAGTGTGGCGAGCAGCAACACCGCGGCGGCGCCGATCAGCGCCCCGCCAGCCACCGCAGTCCATGGCAGGTTCACGCCCTGCCCTCCTTCACGCCGCTCATGGGATTGCCCTTTGATTTAGATTTATCTAAATTAGACACTTCTAAACAAAAAGGTCAACCATGGCCCGCACCCCGCTCGACAGCGCCGCCATGGCCGAACACGCCGCAGAGGCTGCAACGCTGCTCAAGAGCCTGGCCCATCCTGCGCGGCTGCGCGTGCTGTGCCGCCTGGTCGAAGGTGAGGCACCAGTACCGGAACTGCAGGCATTGACCGGCCTCAGCGCATCGGCGCTGTCACAGCATCTGGCGGTGTTGCGCGAACTGGATATCGTCGCGACGCGTCGCGAAGCGCAGACCATCCACTACCGCGTGATTGAAGGGCCCGCACTGGGCGTGCTGCAGGCGCTGCATGCCGCCTACTGCGGTGGCACTTCGCGTTGACGCTCAGCCGGCGTGCAGGGCGGGCTGCACGACGTTGTCGAGCAGATCCACCGGGGTCGGCGCCGAACGATCACCTTCCAGCGCCCGGCTGAAACCCGACCAGTCGCTGGCCGAAAGCTGGCGCAGCAGTGCTGCATCCACCGGCAACGCGCGCATCGACCAGTACGGAAACTGACGCTGGCCCAGGCGGCCGCGCGCCAGCTCGATGATGTCGACATGGCTGCCGGCCTGCAGGATGCGCTCGTACACCGAATCGATACCGTCCGGCGGCCCCTCGATGTACTGCAGGAATCGCCCGCCGTCATGCAGCAGCACACCGGTCACGCCCGCCATCTTGTTGAAGCGGGCGGCATCGTCGACCAGCGCCTGCAACCGTTCAGCGGAAAGATCCGGCAACGCCTGGCTGACGTAGGCGATGGCACGCAGTGGCATGGTGCTTCCTTGACAAGATGTACACCCACGGTAGCAGTTGCGGACGAGTCCGTCTCAGCGCCCGTGGATGTTTCCTGAAGAATTCAGTTTGCCGCTGCAGGCAGCCCTTCTGCGCGTCTCGGCAGCAGCGCTTCGAACACCACCTGCCCGGCCTCGTTGCGCGCTGCGATGCGCCCCCCGTGCGCACGCACGAACTGATCGACGATGTACAGGCCCAGCCCCAGGCCCTTGCTCTGGTGGAAGCTGGCCTTGAACGGTTCGAACAGCCGCGGCAGCAGCGCGTCGTCGATCCGGCCGGCATTGCTGACCCGGAGCAGCACGCTGCGCGGATCGCGCCCGTCCACCTCCACCCTCGCCTCGCTGCCGTGGGTGAGCGCGTTGCCGACCAGATTGGCGGCAACCTGGCCGAGACGGTCCAGATCGCCCTGCAGCCGCGTATCGCCGTGCATGTCCAGATGGATCCGGTCCGCGCCATGCGCGCTGCCCGCTTCGGCCACCACCGCGCGGGTCACGTCGGCCAGATCGCAGGCACTGGCCTGCAGGTGCAGGCCACCGCTGCGGATCCGTGAGAAGTCCAGCAGCTGTTCGACCATGCGTGCCATGCGCAGAGTGCTTGCCTCCAGGTACTGCAGGGTCTGCTGCGCGCCCGCATTGTCCTGCGGGATCTCCATCGCCAGCTTGTCACTGCACAGCAGGATCGCCGACAGCGGCGTGCGCAGGTCGTGGGTCAGCACCGCCGCCATTGTTTCGTTGAGCTTGAGCGCGCGTTCCAGCGCCTCGTTGCGCGTCTTCAGCAGCTGCCGCTGCTGGTACAGCTCAATGAAGACGTTGACCTTGCTCAGGATCACCTGCGGCGCCACCGGCTTGTGCAGGAAATCGACCGCACCGCTCTCGTAGCCCTTGAACACGCGCAGGGGATCATCCGGGGAGGCGGTCAGGAAGATGATCGGCACGTCGCGGCTGCGATGCGAACCGCGCATCAGTTCGGCCAGGGTGAAGCCATCGATCTCCGGCATGTGCACGTCCAGCAGGGCCAGTGCCACCTCGTGCTCGAGCAGCAGCTCCAGCGCCTGCGCGCCGGAGCCGGCCAGCAGCAGATTCACGCCCTCGCGCTGCAGCAGCGCCCGCATGGCCACCAGGTTCTGCGGTACGTCATCGACGATCAGCAGGTTGACCGGGGACTGCGACTGCGCAGGGTCCGGTGGCAGCAGGTTCATGCAAACAACTCCTTCAGGCGGCGACACATCAGTTCAAGGGGCAGCACGGCATCGGCGCCGGCGTACTGCAGGGCGGAGGCCGGCATCATCGACGCTTCGGCTTCCTCGGGACATTGCAGCCAGGCACGGCCACCGGCACGGCGCACGGCGGCAACGCCCTCGCTTCCATCACTGCTGGCACCGGTCAGCAGCAGGGCCAATACCCGCCTGCCGAACACCGCAGCAGCGGAGTCGAACAGCGGATCGATGGCCGGACGGGAGAACAGCACCGGCGCATCCACCGACAACGCCACCGCCCCCTCGTCCTCCACCAGCAGGTGGTAATCCGGCGGCGCGAACGTCACCGTGCCCAGCTGCAACGGCTGCTTGTCTTCAGCTTCGCGCACCGGCAGCGCGCAGTACGGCGCCAGCACCTCGGCGATGCGGCTGGTGCGGTCACGCGGCAGGTGCAGCACGGCCAGTACCGGCACCTGCAGCGTCGCCGGCAGCGCACCGAGTACCGCCTGCAGGGCCGCCACGCCACCGGCAGACGCGCCGATCACCAGCACGGCAGGACGCGCCGGCAGCGCCATCAGGCCACCTTCCGGTACAGGCGGTGCTCGCGCGAACAGACCTCGAAGGCGTCATGGTGGCATCCGAACTGCAGCGATTCCTTGCTGCCAAGACCGAGGAAGCCTCGATGCACCAGCGCCTCACGGAACAGGCCGACCGCGCGGTCCTGCAGATCGCGGTTGAAATAGATCAGCACGTTGCGGCACGACACCAGGTGCACTTCGGAGAACACGGTATCGGTGGCGAGGCTGTGGTCGGCGAACACCACGTTGCGGCGCAGCTGACGGTCGAACACCGCGCCGTCGTAGGCCGTGGCGTAGTAGTCGGACAACGACGCCGTGCCACCGGCCGCCAGGTAGTTGCGGCTGAACTGGGCCATCCGGTCGATGCCATAGGCGCCCGCCTCGGCGGTGGCCAACGCGGCCGGATTGATGTCGGTGGCATAGACGATGCTGCGATCAAGCAGGCCTTCCTCATGCAGCAGGATCGCCAGCGACCACACCTCCTCACCGGTGCTGCAACCGGCCACCCACAGCTTCACCGAGGGATAGGTGCGCAGTACCGGCACCACCTGCTCGCGCAGTTCACGGAAATACGCTGGATCACGGAACATCTCCGAGACCTGCACGGTGAAGAACTGCATGGCCTGGGCGAACAGCTCCGGCTCGTGCAGCAGCCGGTACTGCAGGTCGACCAGCCGTTCGCACTCATAGCGCTGCATCGCCTGGCGCATGCGCCGGCGCAGCGACGACACCGCATAGCTGCGGAAATCGTAGTGGTAGCGCTGGTACAGCGCTTCCAGCAGGACCTTCAGCTCCAGGTCGAACAACGCCTGTTCGTTCATTGCCGCGAGCACCAGACCCGGCACAGCGAGACCAGCTTGTCGACGTCGATGGGTTTGGCGATGTAGTCGTTGGCACCGGCCTGCAGGCAACGCTCGCGGTCATCGGGCATGGCCTTGGCGGTCAGCGCGATGATCGGCAGGTCCTGCAGGTGACGTTGCGCGCGGATCTCGCGCATCGCGGCCAGGCCGTCCTTCTCCGGCATCATGATGTCCATCAGCACCAGGTCGACCTCGCGCTCAGCCAGGCGATCCACCGCTTCCTGGCCGTTGCGCGCGATCTCCAGCGTCACGCCCAGCGGCTCAAGCACGCTGGACAGCGCGAAGATGTTGCGCACGTCATCCTCGGCCAGCAAAACAGTACGGCCATCGAGCACGGTGTCGCGACGGCGGGCCTCGCGCAGCAGGCGCTGCTGGTCGGTGGGCAGGCTGGCTTCCACGCTGTGCAGGAACAGGGTGACCTCATCCAGCAGGCGTTCGGGCGAACGCGCGCCCTTGATGATGATGCTCTTCGAATAGCGGCGCAGGCGCTGCTCTTCCTCGCGGCCGAGCGCGCGACCGGTATAGACGATCACCGGCGGGAAGCCGACATCATCATTGCCGGCCATGTGCTCGAGCAGGTCGTAGCCGCTGCCGTCGGGCAGCGACAGGTCCATCACCATGCAGTCGAAGGTGACCGTGCTGAGCTGCTCCAGCGCGCCGGCCAGCGTTCCCACTGCAACGATCTGCAGCTGATCACGGCCCAGCAACAGTTCCAGGTTGTGGCGCAGCTCGCTGTCGTCCTCGACGATCAGCAGGCGCCGCACGTCGCGCTGGCTGGTCTGTTCCAGCTGTTCGATGGCCGTCACCAGCCGCTCGCGCGTGGTCGGCTTGATCGCGAAACCAATCGCACCCAGCTCGCGCGCCACCTGGCTGCGGTCCATCGCCGAAACCACGTGCACCGGGATATGCCGGGTATCGGGGTTGCGCTTCAGGCGCTCCAGCACGCTCAGGCCGGACACGTCCGGCAGGCCGATATCGAGCAGGATGCCGTTGGGGCGCAGTTCGCTGGCCAGGGTCAGTGCCTCTTCGGCAGTCCCGGCCACCACGCAGTCGAAGTCCAGTTCATGGGCCAGGGCCACCAGCGCTTCGGCGAACGTGGCGTCGTCCTCGACGGCCAGGATCAAGCGGCCGGCGCGTTGGCGACGGCCGCGGTCATCGGCCACGCTGGCGGTGACGGGCGCCACGGATGCAACGGTCGGTGCGACAGCGGTGCGCGCAGCGATCGGCGGCGCAGGCTGCGGCGCAGGCGCTATTGAGGCGGCGGCAGGCACTTCGCCCGGTTCCGAAACCGGCGCGCCCTGCAACGGCAGTTCCAGGATGAAGCAGCTGCCGCGACCCGGTTCACTGTCGACCTGGATGCTGCCACCCATGCGCTCGGCCAGATCGCGCGAGATCGACAGGCCCAGGCCGGTGCCACCGTAGCGGCGGCGGGTGCTGCCATCGGCCTGGCGAAAGGCTTCGAAGATGACCTGCAGCTGCTCGCGGGCAATGCCGATACCGCTGTCGCAGACCTCGAAACGGATGCGTCCTTGACCGCCCGCACGCACGTGCAGGCTGACCTTCCCATGCTCGGTGAACTTCACCGCATTGGCCAGCAGGTTCTTCAGGATCTGCTGCAGGCGCTGGCTGTCGACCACCAGCTGGCTCGGCGCCAGCGCATCGGCCTCGATCTGCAGGGCCAGGCCCTTCTGCCGCGCCATCGGCTCGAAGGTCTCACGCAGGCGCTGCAGTACGCTGCCCGTCACCACCACTTCATCGGCCAGCTCGACGTGGCCGGCCTCGATGCGCGAAAGGTCCAGGATGTCGTTGATCAGCGCCAGCAGATCGTTGTTGGACGACAGGATCGCGCGCGCATACTTCACCTGTTCTTCGGTGAGCGTGCCGTCCTTGTTGTCGGCCAGCAGCTTGGCCAGGATCAGCGAGCTGTTCAGCGGCGTGCGCAGTTCATGCGACATGTTGGCCAGGAACTCGGACTTGTAGCGCGAGGTGGCGGCCAGTTCGTTGCTGTTGCGCACCAGCTGGCTCTGCGCGACCAGCAGCGCCTGCTTCTGCGCCTCCAGCTCGTGGGTGCGCTCTTCCAGCTGGACGTTGCTCTGTTCCAGCTCGGCCTGCTGTTCTTCCAGATGGCTCTGCGACTGCAGCAGGCTGCGGCTCTGCTCTTCCAGTTCCTCATTGGCCACGCGGAGCTCTTCCTGCTGGGCCTGCAGCTCCTCACCCTGGCGCTGGGATTCCTCCAGCAGTACCACCAGTTGTGCGCGCAGCAGCGAGGCACGCAGCGCCATTCCGATGGTCTCGGCACAGCGCTCCAGCAGCTCGACATCGAGTCGATCCTGTTCGCCGGCGCGGGTGCGTCCCAGTTCAATGATGCCCACCACCGCACCATCGCTGCTGATCGGCGCCAGGATGCGCTCGCGCACCGGCAACCGCCCCAGGCTGGTCTGCAGCTCAAGCACCGCATCATCCCCCCCATGCAGGTGGCGGATGCGTTCGTCCCGTGCCACCTGCCCGGCCACGCCCTCCTGCAATGCCAGCGACGCCGGCATACCGGACGGCAACGCCAGACCGCCGGTCAGCTGCAGTCTTCCCCCTTCCAGACGGTAGACGGCGGCGACATCGGCCTGCAGCTGAGCCCCCAGGCTGGTTGCCGCCGCCTCGGCGATCTGCTCTGGACCCAGGTCACCGCGCAGGCTCATCGCCACCGCGTTCTCGGCCTCCTGCAGCCACAGCGCGCGCATCGCTTCGCGCCGCGCCTGGATGGCGCGGGAGACGATCAGCGCGATCATCAGGAACGCACACCCGCCAATGCTGCGGTTGACGAACGAGAACGCCGAGTTGGAGCTGGCCGGGGCAACGTTGTAGCCGATGATCAACAGGATGCAGGCGACGACGGCCACGATGAACGGCGCGCGTGCACTGCGCTGGAACAGCGTGACGCCGACAGCGAGGAAGTACGCCAGCCAGACGGCGTAGCCCAGCGGAACCACCAGTTCCAACGCAATGGTCGCTGCCAGCAGTACGGCGGAGGTCATCCAGATCCAGCGGTCACGCGTAGTCGCACCAGGACGCATGCAGGTCGGTTCCAGAGCACAAAGGGTGGGTGATGGTACTCCGTGTCGTATTCAGCCGCACAGGACCATTGGCACGTGCCGCGCCTGCACGCACTCTTCACACTGCACTGCCTAGCTTCACGTCCCTCCCAGGGGTAATGCTCATTTCCACGTGGACGCAGCTGCTTCTACGACGTCCGTGCTGACGGACCCTTCCCGCCAACTGCGACTGCTGATCGACAGCGTGCGCGACCATGCGCTGTACCTGCTTGATCCTGATGGCATCGTCTGCAGCTGGAACCCCGGCGCGGAGCGCATCAAGGGCTATTCAGCCGGTGAAGTGGTCGGCACGCACTTTGGCCGTTTCTATCTGGCTGCCGATCGCGAAGCCGGGGAACCGCAGCGCCTGCTCCGCCTCGCAGCGCAGCACGGTCACGTCGCCAGTGAAGGCTGGCGGGTGCGCCGCGATGGCTCGTCTTTCCGTGCCAGCGTGGTCATCGAGCCGGTCGTCGAAGCAGGCGAGCTGCTCGGCTTCGTCAAGATCACCCGCGACATCACCGAGCAGTGGCAGGCACAGCGGCTGCTGCGTGATGCCCAGCGTGCGCTGCGCAATACCCAACAGTTCGAGACCGTCGGCCGCCTCAGCCGCGGGCTGTCGCACGAGTTCAACAATCTGTTGACCACCATCGGCAACGCCCTGGACCTGCTGTCCCTGCGCGTGAACGGTGACGATGCACGCGCCGCCGAGCTGCTTGATGCGGCGCAGACCGCGACCGATCGTGGTGCGCTGCTGACCCGCCAGCTGCTGGCCTTCAGCACCGGCCAGACCCTGATCCGCGAACCACTGGATATCAATGCGCTGATACGGCAGTGGCTGCCGGACCTGCAACGCGCCTGCCCGCCCACGGTGGTGCTGGATGCCCAGCTGGCGCCCGGCCTGCCTGCGATCAACACCGATGCGCTGCAGCTGCAGACGGCGCTGGCCAATCTGGTCGCCAATGCCGCGGATGCTACCCTTGAAGGCGGCCGCATCCTGATCGGCACTGCACTGGAGCATCGCCTCGACCCGGATGCGGACTCCACGCTGCAACGTGGCTATGTCACCCTCAGCGTCTGCGATGAGGGCCACGGGATGGCGGCCGACATCGCCGAACGGGCGACCGAGCCGTTCTTCACCACCAAGGACATCGGCAAAGGCAGCGGCCTGGGCCTGAGCCAGGTGTTCGGATTCACTACCCAGAGCGGCGGCTTCGTCGACGTGTCCACCACGCCCGGTGTCGGCACCACGGTCAGCCTGCTGCTCCCCGCAATGGAGGACCCTGCCGATGACCGATGACCCGATCCGCGTATTGATGGTGGAAGACCAGACCGATCTGCGTGAAATGATCGGCCTGGCCCTGCGCGACCTCGGCATCGACGTGGCCACGACCGCCGATGCGCATGAGGCCGCCGCCCTGCTGAAGGGCGAAGCGCGTTTCGACGTGGTGTTCAGTGACGTCAGCATGCCCAACGGCATGTCCGGCATCGAACTGAGCGAGCATGTGGCGCGCGAACAGCCGCAGGCGCGGATGATCCTGTCGTCCGGTTATGCGCGCTCGCAACTGCCGCCCCTGCCGGAACAGGTGGAATTCCTGCCCAAGCCGTATCGGCTGCGCCAGTTGGTGCAGTTGTTGAAGCAAGCGTAAGGCACGGTGCCCCGGCAGCAGGGCCCTGCGGTCAACCCGTCATCGCCCCCCGCTGGAACGAAGCCAGCAGCGTAGAGGCTGCCGCTGCCGGCGCCAGCCGACCGCGCGCCAGTGACCAGGTGATGCCGTAGAAGCAGGTCCAGTAGAAGTCCGCGAGCCACACTGCGGTGAAACCAACATTGAACTCTCCGGCCGCCTGACCACGCAGGAAGAAGGCCTCGAAGCGCTCGCCGATCGGCGCCCAGCGCTCCGGCAGCAGATGCAGGTCACCCTGGCGCTGCTGCTCTTCCATCATCCGCGCGAACAGCAGCGTTACCAGTTCCCAGTCCGCCAGCAGCGTGGCGGTGACCTGCTCCAGCACGTGGTGTGCATCACCGCCCTCATCGAACCAGACCGCCGCCGCTTCCACGCGCTCGAAGCCGGCCGCGAACAGTGCCTCGTCGATCGCCTCCCGGGTGGGCGCAAACCGGTACAGGGTCGCGCGGCTGATACCCGCCCCGCGCGCGAGTTCGCTGAGGGTGCAGCGCGGATGGCTGACCAGGGTGGCCGCCAGCGCGTGGGGCAGGTCGCGGCGGGTGCGTGCTGCAGCAGGTCGCATGAAAGCGCTGAGGTGTGGGTTCGCCCTCACGCTAGCATGAATCACCAATTAATAAACTGAATCAACGATGATTCATTCCGATCACCGATGCGCTAAAACAGGGATGCGTCCGGTGCACCCGGGTCGGTGCACGGCAGGGAACGCGTCACAGGCATCGAAGGAGACAACGCCATGCTGCATCCACTACGCGATATCGCTGTGTTGTTCGACGCCAGCGACACCGGGGACCGCGTTCTCAACATCGCCGCCCATCTGGCGCAGGCACAGCAGGCCCATCTGGTCGCGGTCTCCACCGCCCAGCATCCCACCGACATCGCCAACGGCTTCGCGCGCGGTGCCGGCATCGCCGCCGCACTCGACCACGAGGCGCGCGCGGATGCCGCCTGCACCGCGCAGCTGATGCAGAACCTGCGTGCCGTGTCCGAGCCGCTGCAGATCAGCACCGAACTGCGCATCGTCTCGGACTATCTGGGCGGCGCCGACCTGGCCCTGCAGTCGCTGTACTGCGACCTGATCATCGCCGGCTATCCGCGTACTCCCGGCGCCCCTTCTGGCTGGCACCCGCTGGGAACGCTGCGCCAGACCGGCGTGCCGATGCTGCTGGTGCCACCGCATTGGCATGGCGACCAGGTCGGCCATCGCATCGTGGTGGCCTGGAATGCCAGCAAGCAGGCACGCCGTGCGGTAGCCGATGCGCTGCCGTTGCTCGCACGTGCAAAAGCGGTGCACCTGCTGATGGTCGACACGCCCAGGGCCGAGGCCACACCTGGCGCCGAGATGGCCCAGCACCTGGCGCGGCACGGCGTCGAAGTAGAGATCCAGGCGATCAGTTCAAGCCAGGGCGGCGTTGCCGCGACCATCCGCCAGCACGTGCTCGATGCCGACGCCGACCTGCTGGTGCTGGGCCCCTACAGCCGCAGCCGGGTGGTCGAGCGTGTGCTCGGCGGGGTCACCGAGGATCTGCTGGCCGAAGTACCGGCGCCCTTGTTCGTGTCGCACTAGTACCGCCCTGCCCTGCCCGGCGATAGCCGGTCAGCGACTGCCCGGTGTGCCGCCGGAAGTAGCGGCACAGGTAGGATGCATCCTCGAAGCACAGGCGCTCGGCGATGCGACCGATCGGCAATTCGCTGTAGGTCAGCAGCGCCTTGATTTCCAGCACCACCTGGCGATCAATCAACGCCTTAGGCGTTTCGTCGAAGCACTCGCGGGTCAGCTGCGCAAGATAGAACGGGGTGATGCACAGCGCGTCGGCATAGGACTGCACGTCGCGCTGGCGCGTGCTGCGCTCACCGACCAGTTCCCAGAAATTCCAGGCCAAGCGCTCGCGTCGGCTGACCTGCGCCACGGCCACACCGCGCGCCGGCAACAGCGTTGCGAATTTGAGGAAGAACGTCTGCAGCAGGTTGCGCAGCATCACGTGACGATAGCGGCCGCCATTGTGCTGTGCATCCATCAACTGCTGCAGCCAGCCCTGCAGCAGCGGCACGTCCAGCGGCGACGGCACGCAGTGGGGCTGATCGTGCAGGAACTTGAACAGTGCATTGGGAAGCACATAGGCCACCTCCGATGCCAGCGCCTTGGGCATCAGGCAGACCACCGCCAGAAAGCCGCGTGAGCGCTGCCGCAGCAGCGCCAGCGTGTCCTCTGCCAGCACCAGCACATCGTGCCGCTGCACCGCTACCTCGCGGAAGTTCAGTGCAAAGCGTGCGCGCCCCGATACGCATACCAGCACCGCCAGATAAGCGTGGCCGAACGACAACGGGATGCCTTGCCCTTCGGCCAGCGTACTGACCTCCAGGCGCATGGATTCGTCCTGGTCCAGGAGCTGGGGTACGCGATCCATGGGCCGACCCGGCTGTATTCCGGGCCCCAGCATACCCGGGCTCGGCCACCCGTTGTGAAAAGTACCGAAACCATCAAGGTCCCGCTCTGGGCCGATCGCGCCTGGCGACCTAGCCTGTGCACTCTCTTTGTTCCCGTGGAATTGACATGCAGCTGCACACCGAACGCTTGATCCTTCGCCCCTGGCGCGACACCGACGCTGCCGATCTGTACGAGTACGCCCGCGACCCGCGCGTGGGCCCCATCGCCGGCTGGCCGGTGCACACCAGCGTTGAGGAAAGTACCGAAATCATCCGCACCGTCTTCAACCGGCCAGAGGTCTACGCGCTGCAGAGCCGCGAGGACGGCCACGCGATCGGCTGTGTCGGCATCCTGATCGGCACCGACAGCAACTTCGAGATCAGCGATCGAGAGGGTGAGATCGCCTACTGGATCGGCGTTCCGTACTGGGGCCGCGGACTGGTGCCCGAAGCGGTGCGCGAAGTGATGCGGCACGCCTTCATGCAACTGGAACTGGACGCACTGTGGTGCGGCTACTTCGCTGACAACCTGCAATCGCTCAGCGCGCAGAGCAAATGCGGCTTCCAGCATCACCATACCGAAGTGAACAAGTTCAACAGCTTCCTCGGCGACTACCGCACCGAGCACATCAGCCGCATCACCCGCGAGCAATGGTTTGCCCTGCAGGCCACCTTGCCAGCATGAGCGAAGTTCAGGCCGACGTGCGCTGCATGAACAGAAGTTCCGGCGTCGAGGACGCATCAACCTGCTGGAAGCCGAGGTCGCGATACAGGGCCACGGCAGCTGCGTTGTCACGATAGACGCGCAACGTGAGGCGCTGCACACCGGCTTCGCGCATGGCCTGTGCACTCAAGGCCTGCATGAGCAGCCGGCCAAGGCCGCGCCCGCGTGCCAGCGGGGAAACAATGATGCGGCCCAGGTGCGCGGCACCGGCGTCGGTCATCCAGTACTGGCCAAAGCCCAGGCACTGGCCCTGCTCGTCAAGCAGCGCCCAGCCCGGCCGCAGCCCGAGTTCGAGCACCTGCGCGAACCGTTCCTGCGGCAAGGGAAACGGCACGCCGGGGCCCGCCCAGCGCTGGGTGGCCTCGGCGGAATCAAGCCAATCGGCAATGGTGGCGTAGTGGGAAGGCTGGACGGCGCAAAGGCTTGGTTTCATGACCCGCATGGTGCGTCATTCGTGACGATTAGACACGCTGCGTGGCGACACTTGAGTTTTGTCATAGGACAATAAACAATTCCAGGCGTCCAGCCCATTCCCCCTTCGGGAGATCCCATGTTCAAAGGCCTCAGCGCGTTTCCACTGACCCCGCTCTCTGAAGCCGGCATCGACTTTCGTGCGTTTGCCGGACTGATCGAGCGCCTGGCCGATTCCGATGTTGATTCGATGGGCGTGCTTGGCTCCACTGGCAGCTACGCCTATCTGGAGAAGCACGAGCGCAAGCGCGTGCTGCGCGAAGCCCTGGCGCACGCAGGAGGCGTACCGGTCATCGCCGGCATCGGTGCACTGCGTACCCGCGATGTGCTGGAGCTGGCGCTGGATGCGGAGGATGCAGGTGCTGCAGGCCTGCTGCTTGCCCCGGTGTCCTACCAGCCTCTGAAGGACCATGAGGTGCAAGGGCTTTTTGAAGCCGTATGCGCGGCGGTGCGCACGCCCATCTGCGTCTATGACAACCCCGGCACCACGCACTTCCGTTTCTCCGATGCACTGCATGGCCGGATCGCCGCGCTACCGAACATCGCCTCGATCAAGATTCCGCGCCTTGCTGATGATCCCGCCGAGGCTGTCGCGCGCGTTGCCGCACTCCGCGCGTGCGTTCCTGCGCATGTGACGCTGGGCGTCAGCGGTGACGCGTCGGCCGTACGTGGACTGCTGGCGGGGTGCGATGGCTGGTATTCGGTAACTGCCGGACTGTTCCCCGAGGTTGCGCTGCAGATCGTGCGGGCCGTGGAAAACGCCGATGAGGAAGGTGCGATTGCCCTCTCCGCACGGCTGGCGTCGCTGTGGTCGCTGTACGACCGGTTTGGCGGGATTCGCGTGATGGCCTGCGCGGCGGCGCTGCTGGGGCTGTGCAGCGAGAACTGCCTGCCGTTGCCGTTGCAGGGGCTGCGGGACGGTGAGCGCGAGGAGGTGGACGCGGTGCTGGGTGGGCTGGGGTTGTTGTAGAGCCCCGGAGTGCAGCTGCCATGCGCCTGCGGAAGATGGTGACCCCGGCCCGATTCGAACGGGCGACCTTCCCCTTTGGCGCAGCGGCTACTGGGGAGCAGGTGCTTTCGCGATCTTGGCGCGCGCCAGTCCGTCACTCCCAGTCGCAGGCCTTGCGACTGGTTTATGGGTGAATTCGGCCCAAATCAGGAGGCCAAAAGCAGATGACTGAAGAGAACATCACCCGAAGCTACTTCCTTGAAGGAATTCTTGAACTTGGAAGGAATTGGGCGCTTGCTGTAGCCATAGCATCTGCAGGACTGGTTGCTAGCCGGACGGAGACCATCGATGGCCCACAACATTGGGAGCAACACGTGTTTATTGCATGCGCCATGACAGCATGCCTCTGGATGGTGCTTGCGGTTCTTCGCTTTGAAGAGGGGCTGACGCATCGAGTGAAAGGGAAGGGCTGGCTGGCCAGATTTTCTGCGCTGGCGCTCTATGCATTTCTGGCAATGCTTGGCGTATCCGTGATCACCGTTGTCAGCCATTTTTCATGGAACAACGAGGTTGTTCAGATCTGCGACTCTGCAAAAGGACGCGCAGATAGCAAGATCCCCCATTACGATGAGTGCAAACGACTACAGGCACAGCGCCAGATCGTAGTGGACAAGCTGGAAGGCCGAAATGGGGCTCCTGCAGGACGTGAGTAGCATTACGCCCCTCCTGACTTGCCCGGCCAGCCTCTGGATTTCGCGCGAACCTCATCCAACGTAACGTGCGCGTAGTGGTCAACGATCCAAGTGGTGACGCCTTTAGGGAGGTGGCGAATTCTCCTATCTCCATGGAATCGAAGCCCAAGGACAGGGCCACCTTCAGCAGGATGATTCGATTCAATCAGCAACCGCGATCCCCGCCGCATGGCGGCGCTCTCGCAGTAGCCAGCACGGATGGCCGCCCGCATACCAAAGAGGTCCGTCAGGCACTCCTGTACGAAGCGCTACTGCTTCGAGGAGAGAGGCGGCCGGGGATATTCGGATCCTTTCATTGCATGCTCGCGTGATGAGCCGAACGGCAACCCTCAAGCTCAAGAAGCAATCGGCCGATAAACAGTCCATGAGAATTACCTTGAAATACAAGGCGATACTGTGGGTAATGGAAGCCCTTTTGCGTATCCCCACCTCATATCAGGGTTTCGTCTGGTATCAGACGAAACGTGCCAAGCAGCTCAGCAATTGCGTTGCCGACATGTGTGAGGCCGACTACATTTCGGAGCAGGCCATCAAGGCGGCCCAAGCAGAGCCGGAGAGGTGTCGAGAAGAGGTAGATCGGAAGAATGGGACCGTTGAATTCATCAAAGAGGAGGCATAGCGCGCTCGTCAGGGACTTACGTAGGTCCAAATTGCGACTTGGCATGTTCGGACGTGGTTGTCGGCGCCACGCCCGATTTGAACAAGAGCTCCTGCGACCTCGGCTCGTAGTTGGGCATGCGAATCAAGCTCGATGGTGCCGGCGACGGCTTCGGACATCCGTACTACTCGCTCGCCCAGTCGGGTCACCTCTCCGCGTATCAGCTGGATCACGCTGACTCCCCCCTCCCTTGCTGACTCCGCGAACTGCTTGGGCAACCGTCGGCTTGCTGGTAGAGCGGCAGCGCTTCACGCTTATGCCTCCCAACAAAAGGACTCGTCATGGTCATACAAAGCGCCGATCAAACGATCGCCCTCTCCCAGTTCAGTCAGGTTGAAGTGACTGCTTGGCTGCAGGTCGGAGCAGCAATAGCCGCCCTCTTCTGCGCGTTCTACGTTCCGATCAGGATGCGCAGAATTGACGAATTGGAGCGCCTTCGATCGGTTATTGACTGCGTTAACCAGGTCAATACGATCTGCCAATACTTCAAGGACGCTGTGGCTGACCTCGAAAACGCGGTGGGAACAGTTCCCGTGGAGTTCATCGCCGCGCATAACGCTTGCGAAAGCCACAAGATCAATCCAGGAACCCCTGCGAACCTTCTTCCCGCACTCAGTCAGATCGTGAGGGCATCCAATAGCATCCAAGGAAATTGGATTACCGCCAGCTCTCATCCCGATCAGCGCAGCAATGAAAAATTCATTAGTAAGATTGGTTCCACGGCAGACGGTCTTTCCCATCATCATGAGGCGTTGAAAAGGATCCTTAAGCATTGGCGCCGGAAGCACTGGTTCGTGCTTTTATTCGTCTAAGTAGTGCCTCATGCCGCATACCTCTGCAGTCGCTTCGGAGCCTGATCGCTCAGGCGCACGTTGTTTTCCACGGCCCAGGCCTGCGCGAAGGTGATCAGGTTGATCCACCCCGAGAAGCCGGGCCAGCGTAAAGGAAAGACTTCGCCCCACATGACCCCGTGGATCACGAGGAATCAGGCGATGAAGAAGTCCCGTTTTACTGAGGAGCAGATTACCTAAGCGCTCAAGTGGGTCGAGCTAGGGATGGCGGTCGGTTAGGTCTGCCGCAAGCTGGGCATTGCGGAGACGGCGTACTACGTGCAGCGCAAGGAGTACTGCGGGTTGGGTCCGTCCGAGATCAAGCGGCTGAGGTTGCTGGAGGAGGAAAACCGCAAGCTCAAGCAGCTGGTGGTCGACCGGAGCCCCGACGAGGCGATGCTACAGGAGGTGGTCACAAAAAGCTCTGAGGCCTGCCCAGAAGCGTGCCTAGGTGCGGCGGCGGCTGGAGCGACTTGGAGGCAATGAGCGGTGTACGCTGCGGATCGTGTCGATGTCGCGCTCGGCATTCTCCTTCACGCCCAGAGCGCGTGACAATGGCGCTATCCGCCAGCGGATGCACGAGACTACTCAGGCACGGGTTCACTACGATTGTGAGCACGCTGGTGATGCTGCGCCGGGAGGGCTGACCGTAGACGAGGACGCGCATTACTGCAGCGTATCCCGTAGCCAGTTCGATTCGAACATCGCCGACTACGGCGTCGAACCCCGAAATTTCATGGGCAAGAAGCTCTACGATCAGGCTGCCCTCTACTCCGCGATCTACTGCTCCAAGCAATAATCAAGATCACAATCTTCTGGCGCGATGGCGCCACGCGCCTCAACTGGCGGGAAGGCGGCAAGCGAAGCTGTATCGCCATTGGTCGCGTCAGCCCACGCGAGGCTGAGGGCGTACGAGCAGCGAAAGAAGCGGAACTGACCCATGGAGTGTGCATCCGCCCCCAGCTACCCACCGCCAGGGACTTTCTGGAGGCATACCTGGACTGGTACAAGGCCGAGCACCCCACCACGCCCGGAAAGGCCAAGAGCGAGGTTCCGCTGTTCATTGCCTGCTTCGGCCACCGCCCCATCGACACCATGCGTCCGATGGAGATGGAGTCCTACAAGACGGACCGACCAACCAAGAGCAAGGTGGTACCTGAGACCGTGGGCAAGGAAGTGCGCGGGCTGCAGGCAGCATTGCGGCGTGGCGTGAGGTGGATGGAATTGGACTTCAACCCGCTGGAGAAGACTCAGTCACCGCGCGGCGTCCGTGGCGTGGCCGTCCGGTTCTATACCGCCGATGCCATGCAGCAGCTCTATGCAGCCAATGCCGCCCGGGCGAATCTGTGGCGGTTTATGGCACATACCGGGATCAGGCGCGGTGACCCGATGCACCTGCGGCACGAGAACTTGGTCGCTGTGCACCTGCTGGTCGAGAGTGACCCGGGCGAGGAGGCGATGGGCGCACGAAGTCTGGGAAGTGGCGGGAGGTTCGATTGAACACCCATGCGGCCGCAGCTCTATCCACCCTCCCCGACCCACTGGTGAGTGCCTACAGGGACACAGTGAGCGACTGGTTCAAGGATGACGCGACGGCAGCAGGGGTTGGCGGGAGTCTTCACCGCCTGAGGCACACGTTCTGCGCTCATATGGTCATGGCCAGGGTGCCTCTTCGCAGGGTGCAGATCCTGGCCGGGCACGCTGACTACGCGACTACTGAGAAGTACTACGCGCACCTGACCCCTGAGGGCGATGACGGCGCAGTGGCGAAGCTAACCTATTGATTCTCCGTTGTGACCACTGTGACCACTGTGACCAACAGGTGCCTTTTGATGACCTGATATGGCCAGCGGAGAGATATCGCCTTCCGCAAGTTGTTGATTATGGCGACCCCGGCCCGATTCGAACGGGCGACCTTCCCCTTAGGAGGGGGACGCTCTATCCAGCTGAGCTACGGGGCCATTGGCAGCTGGCAAGGATACCGCGTCTGGCTGAATGGACCAAGCGCGGGAGGCAGTGGAACGGAGCTGGTGTCGCTATGATCCCCTGCCCCTACCCATTCAAAATCAGATGCCTGACGTCTGGACACTGCTATCGAGCCTGGGTGACAGCCGCTGGCTGCTGCCCATGATCGCCATCCTGCTGATCAGCCTTCCCCGCTCGGCATTCAAGTGGCTTGCACTGACGGCTATTGCCTTCACGGCGGCGCTGACCCTCGCAAGCAAGCTTGCCTACATGGGCTGGGGCCTGGGCATGGCCAGCATCGATTTCACCGGATTTTCAGGGCATGCCGCGATGTCCAGCGCTATCTATCCGGTGGCCGGGGCCCTGTTGGCGGGAACCACAAGACCAGCGAGAACTGCGGGCTTTGCTGCAGGGGCAATCCTGGCACTGCTGATTGGCTCATCCCGCATTCCATTGCATGCCCACAGTCTCTCGGAGGTGGTCGCAGGCCTGACGCTGGGCTTGAGCGCAGCGGCGTGGAGTCTGCGATCCAGCCCCCTTCCAGCGAGGCCGCATGCGTGGATTCTCGCTGCCGCTTTGGTCGCGGGGCTCGTGCTTCCAACGGCTGCGCCGCAGATGCAGACCCATCAGCTGGTCGTGGAACTCGCGAAATGGCTCTCAGGGCGTACGGAAGTCATGCAACGTCACAGTTCGTAATGCCGACATTCAGATTTCTTGACATAACACCCTCCAATTGGCGACGATGGCTGCGGAAATTTCCCTCACGGAGTAGGAGACCCCGTAGATGAAGAAGATGATTGCCGCTCTGGCCCTGCTGGGTCTGTCCTCCCCGGTATTCGCACAGGAAGCCCCGACTGCCCAGCCGGCCGCCGAAGTTGCTGCCGGTGCTGAAGGCGCCGGCGCTGCCGCCACTGGCACCCTGACCACGGTTGCGACCGTTGGCCTGGGTGTTGCTGCCGCCGCTGTTGTCTACAGCATTGCCAGCGACAGCAGCAAGGACGATGCGGGTAACAACAATGGCGGTGGCACCACCCCGCCGACCGGCACCACCGGCACGACGGGCACTACCGGCACCACCGGCACCAACTGATCGGTCGACCGAAGATGTACCCCCGCCCCCGCCGGGCGTCAGTTCGGCGGGGGTTTTTTCATGCCCGTCAGGGCCAGGATGAATTCTCGATGGACTGCAAGCGTCTCGTTGCCATGACGGCAATCGCCTTTACCCTGTCAGGCTGCATGTGGGCTCCTGGCCAGCATATGCGCTCAAGCGTACTGGCCCGCGACGACCAGCCCCTCGGAAACGATCAGATCGAGTTGATTCCCATCACGCCGAAGCTGATCGCAATGGATCGTGCATCGGACACTACGCCAGCGCTGCCGACTGCGTTAACGCAGTTCCAGCCCGCCCCCTACCGCATTGGCGCCGGTGACGTCCTCTACATAACGGTTTGGGATCATCCCGAACTGACAGTACCGGCCGGTGCGCAGCAGCAGCTCAATGCCGCCGGCCGCCCGGTGCAGGCCGATGGGTCTCTGTTCTACCCTTACATCGGCAAGATCACTGCGGCAGGCAAGACCCCCGGCGAACTCCGCGAAGAGCTGACCTCCAAGCTCGCGCGCTATATCGAGGCACCGCAGGTCGATGTCTCGCTGCTGACGTATGCGAGTCAGCGCGTGTGGGTTACCGGCGCCTCGCGTCAGCCCGCTACAGTGCCCCTCACGGTCGTGCCCCTGACGTTGGGCGATGCCATTAGCCAAGCAGGCCTTGACCCGAACCAAGCAGACCTGTCTGGCGTACGCCTCACGCGCGATGGCACCACCTACACCATCGACCTGGATCGCCTGGGCCGCAACGGTGGTGGCGACACCAACGTATTTTTGGCCGCCGGCGATCATATCTACGTGCCGTACCTGGATCGCAAGGAAGTGTTCGTGGTCGGAGAGGTCAATCAGCCCGGCGCACTGAGCTTCAAGACGGGCGACATCTCCCTCAGCCAGGCCTTGGGCCGCGCCCGCGGGCTCTTGCAGACCACTTCTAACGGCAACGCCGTGTATGTCATTCGCGGCTCCAATGATCTGCAGAACACGCCATCTCAGGTGTTCCATCTTGAAGCACGCTCGCCGGCAGCATTCGCCGCAGCAAGCCAGTTCAGCCTGCAGCCTGGCGATGTCGTCTTCGTCGGCGCCGCAGGTGTCACGCGGTGGAGCCGGTTCGTGAACCAGTTGCTGCCGTTCACCGCGATCATCAACAACGCCGCCAGCGTCAAGAACGACTTGGACAATTGACGAGGTTCACCATGCGCGGGAGCGCTTTGGCCAGTCTTGCACGTTTCGCTGTACTCCAGCCCGCTTGGATGCTGGCTGCATTGACCGTTCTGATGATGGCGGGCTGCGGCGTAGTCGGTCGCACTAGCATCAAGACGGTACAGCTAGCCATTCAGGGCAAACCCGATGTAGAACCGACTGCAGCCGAGGTTGCGGCGACACGCTATCCGCAGATAAAGGTCACCGGGCCCACCGGCGGCGCAGTACTCGTGCTGGGTAACGTCGACGGTGAACGCCGCGCGTGGTACAGCGCTGATCGCAGCATCGTTTATCTGACCGATGGCTTGGTCGTCGGGACCTATAGCGGCCTGCCAGAGCTGCAGGGGATGAATATTGAGGGCGCGTCCCCGTTCCGGGCACTCCATCAGGTGCCGAATGGGACAACAGTACAACGGCGCTACGACGTGATGCCCGGCTACCGCTTCGGCATGGAAGTCACAGGCACGTTGAACACCCTGGGCCGCGAGAAGGTTGAAATTCTTGGAAAATCACGCGAATTGCTTCATGTTCGCGAGCAACTGCGTGGCAGCGGCTGGAGCCGCAACAACGACTACTGGGTAGACCCTACCAATGGCTTCATCTGGAAGAGCGTGCAAGCCATTGCACCCGACACCAGCCTGGAAATCATTCAGCTGAAGCCCTATTCGCAGGACCTGAAAGCCCAATGATGCTGCGATTGACAGCGCTCATGCTTGGCATAGGCATAGGCATGGGCTATGGCGCGAGTGCCGCTGCGCCCATTCACGTAGACGTCAGTGGCCATGTCCGCACCGGCGGCAGCCAAGCAATACCAGCCGGAAGTCGCCTGAGCGTCGCCGCACTGGGCGCTACCCCCACCTCAGATGCGTATCTTCTGGGTGCCGCCCTGCTGCGCCAACGCGCCACACCGTCGCAGACTCGCCTAAAGGCCGGGCTGCTGTTCGACCTGGAGATCGTCGCCGGGCAACGAGAATCAGCGGATCTTGCAAATGCTGCGCGTGCCGTTAGCGACCAAATCGCCGATCTACCTATCACTGGTCGTGAAGTGCAATTGCTTGATCCACGCGCGCTCGAGGCAAACCCGCAAAAGGATCGCCCTGCACTAGACGGGGACAAACTTGTCTACCCCACGCGCCCTGAGACTGTGACGGTAACAGGCGCAGTGACTCGCCCCTGCACGCTCCGACACAGCTTCCTCCGCGACGCACTCTCCTACCGAAACAGTTGCGAACCTCTCCGCCGAGCGGCCAGTCGAGACTACCTGTACGTGATCCAGCCAGACGGCCGCGCACAGAAGCTGGGTATTGCCCTATGGAACCAGGACGCCCCTGCACATCTTGCACCAGGAGCCATAGTCTTCGTGCCATTGGACGAACACCAGATTAGTTCGATCGCCCCTGACATCAATGAAGAAGCAGCCAGCTTCCTCGCCACCCAGGTGCTTACGGCACCCAGAGCAAGCCACTAATGCAGCACCGCCGCCCACCCTTTACGCGCACGAGCATCGCGCTCATAAGTATCAGCATCAGCACTGCACTACATGCACAGACGCCCCCAGTACCGACAGCGAGCGACTGGGGTGGCATCGGGCTACTGCAGACTCCAACTGCAAGAATGGCTGATGAGGGAGAGCTAAGCTTTACCGCAAGCTACACCACCCCTAACAGCCGATACAACGTTGTTCTTCAGCCACTCCCTTGGCTAGAGGGAGCCTTTCGCTACGTTTCCGTTTCCAACCGACGATACGGGCCGGAGTGGCTGAGCGGCAATCAGAGCAACAAAGACAAGTCAATCGACCTCAAACTCCGCCTTCTCCGGGAGTCCCGCTGGGTACCAGAAGTTGCAGCAGGCTTTCGCGACATTGGCGGCACCGGACTCTTTTCTAGCGAATACGTCGTCGCAAGTAAGCGCATTGGGGATTTTGACGCCAGCCTGGGATTGGCAACTGGCTATATCGGTAATAGGGGCGACTTCAGAAACCCCTTGGCCGCCATTGATCACAGGTTCGAGGAAAGGCGATCTGGTGTACAGGCGGGAAAGCTGAACAGCAAGAGCGTATTCCAAGGCCCCGTTGGCGTATTCGGCGGCATCGCGTATCAAACCCCCTGGGATCCGCTTCAGATTAAAGTTGAGTATGACGGCAATGACTACAAGCATGAGCCGCAACAGAACAATTTTCGCCAGAGAAGCCCAATCAATATTGGTGCGAGTTACGCACTGAACAAGAACGTTCAGCTTCACCTCGGTTGGGAGCGAGGTGATACTGCCATGTTCGGTATAACCGTTCACGCGAACCTAGCCAAGGCAACAGCAATGCCCAAGCTACTAGACCCGCTTCCGATAGACGGGGGCACCGGCGCGCGTGCAACAGCAGGAACACCGCCGGATGTCGGCATTGATTGGACTCGAATTACAGACCAGCTAAGCGATAACGCAGGATTGCGCGTGAGCGAGATAAGCCGACGCGGCTCGGAACTTATCATTTCCGGCGAACAACGAAAATTCTTCTATCCCGCACAAGGTCTCGGCAGAGCCTCGCGCGTTGTCGCCCAAAACCTTCCTTCAGACATCAATTGGATCACGATACAGAACACTCGCTTGGGGCTTCCAATCGTAGAAACCAGCATGGAACTAAACGCATTCCATGATTACCTCCATCGTCGAATCGAACTCAATCAGCTAGCAGGCCACATCGAGCAAGCTCGGCCTGCACTGCAAAGACGGACGAATGTATATACGACTCCCATCCACCGATTTGATGGCGGATTTAATATCGGCTACCAACAGTCCCTAGGTGGCCCGGATGGATTCATTCTATTCCAGATCGCAGGGACTTATTCGTCTACATTCTATTTCACGAGAAATACCTGGCTGAGCGGAACAGTCAGCTATAACGCGTACAACAATTACAACAAGTTTCGTTATGACGCACCCAGCAACCTCCCGCGCGTCAGAACAAACGTGCGACAGTATCTGACGACCGCCGACCTTACGCTCCCCAACCTCCAAATTACTAGCACGCGGCAGCTCGGAAGCGACTTGTACGGAATGGCCTACGCGGGTCTTTTTGAATCGATGTATGGCGGCCTTGGGGCTGAAGTAATCTACAGGCCGCTCGGTGAACGATGGGCTATCGGCGCCGAGATGAACTGGGTAAAGCAACGCGATTTCGATCAAAGACTGAGTTTTAGGGATTATAGCGTCGCCACAGGTCACGCCACCTTCTATTACCAGCTGGGCAACGAAAGAAAGATTATATTTTCAACCAGTGCAGGTCGTTACCTGGCGAAAGACTGGGGCGCAACAGTTTCATTGTCGCGCGCGTTCAGCAATGGCGTGTCAATGGGCGCGTACGCAACCAAAACAGACGTATCTTCTCAGGACTTCGGCGAAGGCAGTTTCGACAAGGGAATATACGTTTCCGTTCCATTTGACTTTATGCTACCCAGATCCACGCGGGCGCGAGCAAATTTCCTATGGAATCCGCTATATCGCGATGGCGGAGCTCGACTCTCCCGAAGCTACAGCCTCTATCAGGCGACTTCAGAAAGAGATCCTGGCTTTTTCTTCGACAACCTAGACGCCATCGAAAAGTAACTATCTTGATGTGCAAACGGGTGGCATCCGCAAAGATGCCACCCGAAGTCATAATTCAAGACGCATGAGCTCGAAGAGTTATACCTCCCGGAGTGAGCCCTGATTTTCCAAAAACCACTGATAGGTGGCAGTAACGCCTTCGCCCAGGCCGATCTTTGCCTTCCATCCCAGATCACTCAGTCGACTGACATCGAGCAATTTCTTGGGAGTACCATCAGGCTTAGTCAAATCATTCACGATACGCCCGGAGAATCCCGTAACTACGCGGACAAGCTCAGCAAGCTCAAGAATGCTGATGTCCTCTCCCACCCCGACATTAACAATGTCCTCACCACTGTATGTCTCCGCCAAGAAAACAGAGGCAGCAGCCATGTCGTCAACATGCAAAAACTCGCGACGAGGCGTGCCGGACCCCCACATGACAACCTCAGGCATCCCGGCGATCTTGGCATCGTGGAACTTTCGGATTAGAGCCGGAAGCACGTGAGAGTTCTGGAGATCAAAATTATCACCAGGACCATATAGGTTCGTCGGCATCAGGCTTATGGCATTGAAGCCGTACTGCCTCCTATATGCCTGACACATTTTAATTCCCGCAATTTTCGCCACAGCGTACCACTCATTCGTCGCCTCGAGCGAACCGGTCAACAATGACTCTTCGCGAATGGGCTGCTCAGCATGCTTGGGATAAATACAGGAGGAGCCAAGAAACGCCAGCTTCTCAACCCCGAAACGATACGCCCCATCTATAACATTATTCTGAATCTGTAAATTTTCAAACAGAAAATCTGCGGGATAGGTGCTATTCGCATGGATGCCGCCAACTTTTGCTGCAGCCAAGAATACAATTTCCGGCCTCTCACGTTCGAAAAAAGCATCTACTGACTGACGATCTCGAAGATCCAAGGCATCTCTACTTGCAAGAATAAGGTTCCGGTAACCTAGCGAGGTCAGGCGACGGACTATTGCGCTACCAACAAGACCACGATGGCCTGCTACGAAAATGCGAGATTCAGGTGTCATGAATTTGCTTCAGGGGAGAGGTGGATGCGCACGGAAACGTCAAATGCAGCCATCGACCTCACCTTGTCAGCACCAAAAGGTACCAAAGCGCCGCCGCTGCTTCCGTGCTCCTAACCCTCTCATGCAACGAGAGGGCCTGCAAGTGTGCCATGAGCCGCGGACTAGGCCTACCCCATCCCGGACCTTTCGGACGACCCTGCAGGTCCAGCAATCCCTGCCAGCAACACGCAAGCGCACTCTTCACGCAATTTTGATACAATGAATGATTGCTACGAGCCGCCCTGCAGGAATGCCTATGGCGATTCGAGGTCCAGCTCGCGCGGATGCCCAGACCAGCGTAGACAAGCTGAGCAGATAGTGGCATTTGCGCGCCATGGTACAGAAGGATCAGATAGATGTTATTGAACACATCAAGGCAGGAAGCCGACGCAGACCAGGACCATTTCGATTATTGGCAAATCCGCTCACTTGAATGCACTGCCAGCTTACGCAGGAGTTACAGTCCAGTAAGCGCTACCAGTACGCCCGCGAGGCCGACTCAGCGGCCGCTCCAATGGGGCACTCGCCCCACCCATTTTGATTTGCGGATGGGCGGAAAAGAACTGCTGGCCAGCATCCCGCGCCGTCACCTAAGAAACCCAGAGGCCCACGAATGGCTCGCGTTCTGATTGTTGGGATCAACTACGCCCCCGAGGACATCGGCACTGGCAAATATACAGGCGAGATGGCCACCTGGCTTGCGGCGAATGGCCATTCGGTTCGCGTAGTTACCGCTCCGCCATACTACCCGTCATGGAAAATATCAAACGGGTATCGTCGTTGGTGGTGGTCACGCGAATGGATATCAGGAGCAGAGGTTCTCCGCTGCCCTATCTGGGTCCCCGCCAAACCTCGAGGCCTAACGCGCCTGCTGCACCTCGCGTCCTTTGGCCTGACTTGTATCCCAGCACTCGCCGCATCACTCTTTTTCCGAGCCGAAGTGGTGGTAAACATCGCGCCGACAATGTCGAGCGCTCCAGCAGCTTGGCTCTATGCAAAAGTCACAGGCGCCAAGACCTGGCTACACATTCAAGATTTTGAGCTTGACGCGGCATTGGAAATGGGCGTGATTCGAGCAAACGCTGGCCGCAAAATAGCCTTTGCAATTGAGCGCGCAGTAATGCGTCGGTTTGATCGTGTGTCGACAATATCCGAAATGATGATTTCACGTCTATCCACAAAGGGTGTCAAAGCGAGCTCACGCACACTCTTTCCAAACTGGGTGGACATTGGCGCAATACGCCCTCTCGCCGACTCAAGCCCTTACCGGAGATTGCTTAATATTTCAGATTTAGCAGTAGTGGCACTTTACTCTGGAAACATGGGCCTTAAACAGGGACTTGAAATTCTGGAGAAAGTCGCGCGCTCTCTGAAGGACATGGAGCAACTTCACTTCGTCTTTGGCGGACAAGGCCCCGGGAGATCGCTACTAGAACAAAGTTGCGCGGATCTCCCGAACGTGCATTTTCTCGACCTTCAACCGATCGACAAGCTTAATGATTGGCTGGGACTAGCGGACATACACTTACTACCACAACGAGCCGACGTTGCAGACCTCGTTATGCCATCAAAGCTAACAGGAATGCTTGCTAGTGGGCGTACGGTGGTCGCAACCGCAGCGCATGGCACGGGTGTAGCAAAGGCGCTAGCTCAAAGCGGAGTCGTCGTCCCGCCAGGCGATGCTCAAGCAATGGCAAGCGCAATTCGTGAATTATGCTCCCAACCTGACAGACGAAGAGTGTTAGGCGCCGCAGCTAGACATCAGGCGGAGCACACTCTCGGACTAGACGCGATTCTTGCCGGCTTCAATAGCAATCTTACTTCCATCCTAACGCCGAAAGAATCCAGCGTTTCCACCAACTAGAGACGGACCTAGCATGACCAAACGGGCACTCATTACTGGCATAACCGGCCAAGACGGATCCTACCTCGCAGAGCTATTGCTTGAGAAAGGATACGAAGTTCACGGCATCAAAAGGCGCGCATCATCGTTCAACACGCAACGCGTTGACCATATCTATCAAGATCCCCATGAAGCGGGTGCACGCATGCACCTCCACTACGGCGACCTCACGGATAGCAGTAACCTGACACGCATCATCGCAGAAGTGCAACCAGATGAGGTGTACAACCTCGGCGCACAAAGTCACGTGGCAGTGAGCTTTGAAGCACCCGAGTACACAGCAGACGTGGATGCCCTTGGCACCTTGCGTCTCCTCGAGGCAATACGATTCCTCAAACTCACTGATAAGACGCGCTTCTACCAAGCCTCTACAAGTGAACTTTACGGCCTAGTTCAGCAAGTACCTCAGACGGAGACAACCCCTTTCTACCCGCGAAGTCCGTATGGTGTAGCAAAACTTTATGCTTACTGGATTGCCGTAAACTATCGCGAGTCATATGGAATCTACGCATGCAATGGAATCCTCTTTAATCACGAGAGCCCGCGCCGCGGCGAAACATTCGTAACGCGCAAAATAACCCGTGGACTTGCCAATATTGCGCAGGGGCTTGAGAGCTGCCTCTTTATGGGCAATCTAGACGCACTCCGCGACTGGGGTCACGCAAAAGACTATGTGCGTATGCAATGGATGATGCTTCAACAGGATGCCCCGAAGGACTACGTCATTGCGACAGGAGTGCAGTACAGCGTCCGCCAATTCATTGAGATGGCTGCAAGAGAACTTGGGATAGAACTGAGCTTCCTAGGAACCGGCGCTACTGAACACGCAATCGTCAAATCGGTGACCGGCAATAGGGCACCAGGAGTAACGGCCGGCGATGTCATCGTTAGAATCGATCCGCGCTACTTCCGCCCAGCCGAAGTTGAGACCCTACTGGGCGACCCAACATTGGCCAAAACCGACCTTGGATGGGTACCGCAGATTTCCCTGAAAGACATGGTAAAAGAAATGATTGAGTGCGACTGGACCTTGGCAGCCAAACAGGTCGTGCTACGGGACAATGGCTACCCAATTACGCAAAGCAAAGAGTAACTGATCAGCATGACCTCTGGTAACGGCAGCGCGAGCTTTTCGCTTTTTTCAAGGGTAGCCGCCGCTGCCTGCCAAGGAGCTTTCCTAATACTTTTGGCGAGAACGGCCAATCTGGCGCAGTTCGGCATTTATTCTACAACGTGCGCAATTGGAGCCATCCTAATTGGATTTCTTAGCGCTGGACTCCCCAACAGGGCATTGCAGATAACTGAACCCAAAAGCAGCATCGGTGGCAGCTATCTTGCTGCAGCGATCGTACTGTCAGCCACTGCTTTTCTAGCTACGCTTCTTGCAAGCGCCACTTCGCTGGGATCGCTTAGCTGGATAATGGTTTCGGCTGCCACTTTCACAGCAGCTGAGCTACAAAACAATATCGCACAGTCATATCTTTATGGACTAAAGAAGAACAAGGAGGCCGACATCTTCACCCTGCTTCGGAGAGCGCTTCCTCTGGCCGCGGTAGCTGCCGCAAGCACGTTGCGGCCCTCCTGGGACAAATTCGCGATTATTAGCGGATGTTTTGCCCTTGCCTGGCTCGCCGGCGCCATCCGCTTTCTCGGCCAGTACAACTTCAAGAGTCTACATAAGAATGCCCTGCGAGGGGGCTCCAATTATTGGCTTATCAATATTTGGACCATGCTACAGCAGCTAGATGTAATCCTGATAAATGCGTTCCTTGGTTCGCACTTGTCAGGCCTGTATGCAAGTGCCGTACGCCTGGCCAGTCCCGTCCACATCATAACCTCACTCATAGCATCCAGACTGGTACCGAACCTACGACATGCAGAGTCATCGTCCGAAAGGCAGGCCATTTGGGAAAAGACATATAAGCCACTTAGACTAGCGCTTCTGCTCTTAGCAGCAACATCTCCTGCACTCTTCTGGATTGCCCCGATGCTTTTCAAAGCTGACGCCGCCTCCCAGAATTTTGTTTATGTGGCCGCATTTTGCGCAGCACTCCTGAGCTTACTCTGCCAAATACTGTCTGCATGCCTATACACAAAAAACCAGGAGGCGGCTGTTCAACGACTCACAAGACTCTCGGTCTTTACTGGCTTAGTAATTGTAAGCATCGGAAGCTACGCAGGCAGCTTCACAGTGGCAGCACTGGGCATTCTATGCTCGCAGCTAATTCTAGCTTGGTTCTTAACAAAGAGTAACGGCACGAATAGATGGACAGGAAAAGCAGAAGCGTCGTCGTGATCTTCTCCGACAGCGGCCTCGGCGGCACCAGCCGCAGTGCACTTACTTCTTGCGAGTGCTGGATCGCCCTGGGATACAATCCGATCATTCACGCAACGAAGGGCATTACCCCCTCAAGGCGTGCAGTATTTCAATCAAAAGGCCAGATTCTCGAGAACCTGACGGATCTAGACTGGGCAGAGGTGAGCGTAGTCCACTTCCACTACTCGAGCTACTCCGCAGGCCAGCACGCGGCAATTCAGCTACTTCAGCAGACTGTTCGCAGCCTCGGGTCTCACGCGCCACACCTTATCGTCAACAATATTTTCGCAATCCAAGACAGCACCTTTGCAAGGTGGCCGGGCAAATGGTGCACGGCCGTACTTGGTGAATGGGCAGCCATGCAGTATCGACTTTCAGGATTCCCATCCAACAAAGCGCCATTTGTCATTGGAAACTGTCAGGATACCGACACATTCCGCCCACCGACGGCCGAAGAGCGTGAAGAGTCAAGGAACTCGTTGAACATCGCTGCATGCGACAACGTCATCCTTCGCGTTGGCTCCCCCCATGATGGGAAGTGGTCAAGCTCATATCTCAAGCTCGCTCAAATGATCAAAGGAACATCAACCAAGATGATTCTTATAGGTGCGCCTGAGTCCATATCTTTGAAACTTGAAGGTAATGAAAACTGCCATCTGATCGCCCGCGTGGACGATGATCACAAGCTTCGGCGCTACTACTGGGCAAGTGACTGCTTCGCACTTGATGCCGAGCGAGGGGAATCATTCGGTAACGTCATTCTAGAGTCGCTGGGCTCAGGACTACCAGTGGTCTATCGAGCAAGAGAGTATCGTGACAATACCCCATGGGAGTTCACTTCTATAAAGGGGTTTTCCTATCAACGAAACGAGAGCGCATTCTTAAGCAAAGCAATCTGCAAAGCATCTGTCCGTGAGAGCCCAACCAGTACTCGAGCCCGGGATACTCACAGGATCGTAGTTTCACGCTTTTCTACAGAGGCTACAGCCGCGAAACTGGAGGCTTTGGTTCAAATCCTGGATAGCGCAAGTACTGATGGGAAAGTATGCAGCACCTCCAACTCAACCATACCAAAGCTTAGCTACGCAAAATCTTTCTTAAGGCACAATCCTCTGATCGCATATCTCAAGAAAGTACGCCTGGAGGTTCGCGGATAGTGCAGACCCTGAATATTATTCTGGCCCTAATCACTACTACACTGTGCCTGGCAATGATCGTTCAGGTCGTGAGAAGGGAAACGATAACCTACTGGGCTGGCGTTCAACTAGGATTTTCTTATTTTGTTGGAGCGCCTATATTTCTTTCCGCGGTCTTCGGCAGAATTCGACAAGTAGACATCCCCATCCCGAATATGACAATTGACGGGAGTCCAGGAGTGTACCTAGTGACCGCCGGAGTCGCGGTTATCATTTCCCTAATCCCCAATCGGCATATCGGCCTCCCGAAGATAAACATCAATCAAAATATAGTTCAGAACAAGAAACTGCTGCATTGGTACACGGCAACCTATCTTGCATTCTCTATTTACGGATTTATTTCCTCGGGGAAGCTCACAGGAGGGCACTGGTATAGCAGCCACGGCGAGTCTATGCAGGGAGATGCTGTTGCGGTTGCTCTCTTGCAGATACGAAATGTAATGCGTTTCACGCTGCCATTTCTGCTGCTCTTCTATAAGCGAAAGGAACTGATTACGACCAGAGCGTTCTGCATTGGCTTAATTTGCATAGCAGGCCTGGAGCTCATCATCTCCGGAAACAGAATTATCGCACTAACCTGCATAATATCTTACGCGCTCGCCTATAAATCAGTACCCAAGAAGGGCTATGCGATCCTACTCCTTGCCGCTCCAATCATAATTCAAGCCAACTCTATATTCCCAATTGTTCGCGGGATGATGTGGAGCAATGGCCTAAACCTCCAGCAAATGAGCTACGCAGTAGACACGGCAACCCAGCACCTTGCCACGTCCGAGGGGCAGGATATCCAGCTAATTCTTTCCTCCGCGTTTGAGGCGAGCAACCTGAATATGGCCAACATGGTCATCGCGAACTATCCGTCCAAGCATAGTTACTTAATGGGCGACACATTCATAGTTCGCCCACTAACATTCTATCTTCCCAAAGCGATCTGGCCAGGACGACCCGAGGGCTTTGGACTGACCCTCGGAAGACTGTCTGGACTGGATGTTGATGGACTCGCACTGAATTCAACATACATCGGCGAGGCCTACGCAAACTTCGGGCCATTTTCCGTCATAGCCCTCCCATTAATTCTCTGGGGAATTTCAAATCTGTTTAGAATGTTTGACTCGAACTCAATCCAATACATGACCTTTGCAGTCGGCTTCGCTGGATGGAGATTTGATTTAGTCTTTTCCATTGTAGCCATAATCGTTATCCTAGTCATATGCACTACGTCAAAGATTCGATTTCGAAGCAAGCCGATAATACGATAACACTTCCTCAGCGAGCGCAAATGAAGGTTTCCGTCATATACCATCAGTTTCCGCATTATAGGGCGCCAGTTCTGCGCGAACTATCTTTGAATGGACGTCATGAGTACGAATTTCACGCATCAAAAGATGAATTTGACGGAATAAAACCATATAAGGGCGAGCCTGGTGTGTTTATTAACGAACTCGCGGTCAAACGAACCGATCGCGGATTTAGATTTAAGAACTACATCCGACTTGCGACTGATAGCTCGGTCGACGTACTATTAATCCTTGGCAACCCCAATATAATTGCGACTTGGGCTCTTGGCATCGTCGGCAGAGCGACCGGCAAGAAGGTAGTTTTCTGGGCCCACGGATGGCTCTCAGAAGAGAGAAAAGCAAAATCCTTGATCCGAAATTTTTACTATTCGATATCCCACCTACTGCTTGTTTACGGCGAGCGCTCCCGAGAAATGGGAATTAGACAGGGGTACCCAGAGTCAAAAATTAGAACTATTTACAACAGCTTGGACTTTGCTGCATCCTCCTCAATCCTCCAGAGGATAGAGCGTGACGTTTCCCGCGCACCTGGTCGAGCGCTATTCGAAGACCCGGACCGGCCATTGATTATTTGCACGGCTCGACTTACGCAGATTTGTAGGCTCGACTTACTTCTTGATGCGGGCGAGCTACTGGGGAAGCGCGGGCTACCAGTAAATATATTGCTAATTGGTGATGGACCCGCCAGAAAGTCTCTGGAAGCGCAGGCCGCTCGCATTGGCGCAAGCGTGCACTTCTTTGGCGCTTGCTATGATGAAGAGATTGTTGGCAGGATGATTTATGATGCTGATGCATGCGTGTCACCCGGGAAAATTGGCTTGACGGCAATTCACAGCCTTACATACGGCACGCCAGCCTTTACCCATGGAGACTTCAGCAATCAGATGCCAGAATTTGAGGCAATTGAACCTGGACGAACCGGGGATTTCTTCGAAAGAGGAAGCTCTGAGAGCCTTGCCGATTGCTTAGAAGCATGGATGGAACAGAAGCCCGATCGGGCGGAAGTTCGGAATAGATGCCGCGATGTAATTAGTAGGCGATGGAACCCAAGTGTTCAGCGTACCCTCATTGAAGACGCACTTGATGAGATCAGCAAAGAGAGGCGCATGTAATGGGAGGGCGTAATAGAGGTGAAGTTCCAACCGTCCCTGAGCCAGCACGCGTTGCTGATTCAATCATCAGTATCTGCGGCTCAATCATCGACAGACCGATTAAGAAGATGCTGAGGAGGCCAGTAAATTTTATAAAGGCGCTGCGACTTAACCTTACACAGGTCGGAGAAGGAGTCCAGTTTGGCCGGAATGTCGACATCCCAGCGGGTAGCAGACTAGGCCGCTACTGCTATGTCGGAGCTGGCTTCGAGTCTCCAAGTCCAGTCTCAGTGGGAGATCTGTGCATGATCTCGACTTCTGTACGCATCGTAGGGAATGATCACGGAATCGAAGATCCCCGTGTGCCAACGCGCCTTGCATTCCGATGGCGCCACTCCATTACGGTTTTTGGTGCGGATGTATGGATTGGTCATGGTGTCATCATCCGATCCGGTGTCCGCGTAGGAGATGGGTCGGTCGTGGCAGCTGGCTCCGTTATTGTAAAGGATGTCCCGGAGAACTCTGTCGTTGGAGGCAACCCGGCACGATTTATCAAGAACCGATTTTCAAATGAAGATTGGGAAATTTATCGTAAAAGCATCGGGTTAGACTGCAATGGAAAGCAATAGCACTCGCAAAGGGCATACCACCTACCCTCTTACTCACAGACTCTTCCGATTAGCGTGGTCATTAACGTGGGCCTTACTTGCCTCCTGGACTCCCACTCCGCTTCATCGATGGAGGGTCTTTTTGCTGAACATCGCGGGAGCACGAGTGCACCAATCCGCCCATGTCTATTCAACTGCCCGCATTTGGTATCCCCCAAATTTAATTATGGAAGAACACACCTGCCTCGGCCCCAAGGTAAACTGCTACAACATGGCGACGGTATTAATCGAAAAGAGGGCGACAGTAAGCCAAGGAGCCCACCTTTGTGCGGGCACTCATGACATCAACGACCCGATCCACCCCTTGGTAACCAGACCAATTTCAATTGGCCAGCGTGCGTGGATCGCAGCTGAAGCTTTTGTAGGTCCTGGAGTGGCGATTGCAAGATCCACCGTTGTCGGCGCGAGAGCGGTCGTGTTCCGAGATACCGAGGAATTTGGGGTCTACACTGGAAACCCTGCAAAACTTGTAAAGCATAGGGACCGGGCTACTGCGGAGTCGACAGATGGCTGAAATTTCGGTAGTGATCCTGACGTACAATGAAGAAATTCATATTGCCCGTGCAATTCAGTCTGTGAAGTCATTTGCAGCAGAAGTGATTGTTGTTGATTCATACTCAAACGACCGAACGACTGAAATTGCGGAGAGCCTTGGGGCCAAGATTTTTTTCAATAGGTTCGTAAATCAGGCAAATCAATTCCAATGGGCGATGGATCACTGCGAAATTCGTTCGCCATGGATCATGCGCCTGGACGCTGACGAGATCATCTATCCGGATCTCTCTGAGGAGATCAATTTCCACCTACCTCAACTTGACGAATCCATTTCTGGCATAAATCTTAAGCGACGACACATATTTATGAACCGCTGGATTAAGCACGGCGGCCGTTACCCTCTGCTTATGCTTCGGATTTTTCGCAAGGGGAAAGGCACAGTTGAGGATCGTTGGATGGATGAGCATATCCAAGTATCGGAGGGACGCACGATAACATTTACCGGAGGATTCGCCGATCACAATCTCTTCGACTTAAGCTATTTCATAGATAAACACAATCGATACGCGACTCGCGAAGCGATTGAAATAATTAACTCCCGGCACGAACTTTTCTCTCGAGAAGTGCTCTCAGCTGAAGGAAGCTCCGGCCAAGCGTCATTTAAACGCTGGCTAAAGGAAAATGCTTATAATAAGGTTCCTTTCACTGTAAGCTCTACTGCGTATTTCTTGTGGCGCTACCTCATTCAGGGCGGATTTCTTGATGGAAGAGAAGGATTGACCTACCACTTTCTCCAAGGATATTGGTATCGCTTCCTCGTGGGCGCAAAGGTCGTCGAACTGGAAGCTGCCATCGCTCATCTTGACGAGAAAGGACATAAAATCGACGAACTAAGTCGTTTAACTGGGCACAATTTAGCAGCAGGCAAACTGTAGCGGCTTGCAGTTGCACGCAAGAGCGTGATTCGTTCAGCCCAAGCTTAGTCCTCTCGAATCCAGAGTTGGGACTCAGAAGATTGGAGTTCCCGACAACCAGACGCCAACTGCCGAGCATGCGGTAGGTAGCCGTGCTCTCTTTGCGGATTTTCCACTCGGCACATCTCAGAGAACTGGTGATCCCCCCCCCCCCATCCGAACCCTAAAGGGCCCGGATGAAAAAGGTCCCCATACGCAGCACGCCGCTCCTAGATGAGCAGTTGAGCAGATCGAAGAGCATCGGCGTAAGCTGCGAGCCTACCTCACTACCGGGATTCGGCCACCCTACGGGCCATAAACCAATGCGCGCCCATGTTCTGAGTAGGCCCTTCCCACTTGAGCCGCTTGGTGATTCGTTACGATTGCGACCACCTAGGTGGCCCGCTGTGCCTAAGGAAGCCGCGCAGCCCCTGGCAGCCGTGTCATAGGCACGATCCCAATCGCCGGAGAAATGCTGGCGGTGGTGAGTGGGAGTATGCCCACTCACCATCGGCGATCAATCGCGCACCGCCTTGAGGAGCATGCATCCCGACGAGCGGGCCTAAACCCCCTGCTACAACGGCGCTACCGGGAACCGCTTACACCTGGCACAGATCACTTATTATCGTAGCGTCGCTGGTTTGGCGAAATAGCGACCAACGACCACCCACCCTACTGCTACCAAAAGCCCAAAGCATGCCGCAGCGGGCCAAGGCAGGAAACGCAGCGAAATTGAACATCTGCTTGAGACCAAAGTGCCTTCGAACAACCGCAAGCACCTTCCGAGTTGCCGTCGCCCATAAACATCTCAGGCGCTAGACCCACCATCACTTTAACGTCCGTTCACACTTACAACCACGCCCTACTCAGGATCTCCAGCACTTAGGTACTGGACTTGTACTCATAGTATCCATAACTGTAGTAACCGGTAGCGCGCCGCTCGACAGCATTGAAAATCGCGCCCTTGATCCGGACGTTGTTCTGCTCAAATCTGCGCTTCGCCAAGGCCAGCTCCTTGGCTTGATTCAAGCCAAAGCGAGCCACCATCAGACAGGTGCCGGCATGATGCGCAATAATTGCCGCGTCGGTCACAGCAAGAATCGGCGGCGTATCGACAATCACCAAATCGTACTGCGGCGACAGAGTTTCAAGAAGCTGCGTGAAGTTCGCATGCATCAACAACTCGGATGGATTTGGAGGAACGTCACCGCGGGTAATGAAACTGAGGCTGTCTATGCCCGGCAGCGTCCGAACTACGTGAGCCAGATCGGCCTTACCCACCAGAAGATCCGAAAGACCGGGCGACTGCACAGCACCCAACGCTTTGTGCAGCGTCCCCTTTCGCATATCGGCATCGATGATGAGGACGCGCTGACCAGCCTGCGCTATCACTGCGGCGAGGTTCGACGAAACGAACGTTTTGCCGGCATTCGGGCTGGCGCCAGAAATCAGAACGATGTTGTTCTTTGCTTCAAGGCGAGCGAAATGCAGGCTAGTACGGAGGCTGCGTACGGCCTCAATCGCCAGGTCGGCTGGATCCTTGACCGCCAGTAGATGCAACTTACCATCTGCACGGAACTTGCCACGGACAGAGTCGCTCTGCTGCTGCGCACTTACAGGAATCGAGGCATACACGGGCAGACCAAGCTCCTCAATCTGCGCCGGATCTTCCACGCCACGATTGAGCATCTGCTTCAGCAGAACCAGCGCAATGGAAAGGAAAGCGCCAAGAATAGCGCCGATGAACACGACGAGCGTCTTACGGGGTCGAACAGGGGTGGTGGAATCAACTTCGGCCGCGTCAACAATACGAACATTACCGACAGTGCCCGCGCGCGCCACATCAAGCTGCTGCGCCTGGTTGAGCATCCCGGTATACATCTCATTGCTGACCTGTAAATCGCGGGTCAAACGAAGCAGTTCCTGTTGTGCTTCCGGCAACTGCTTCACCTGGCCCTGGAAACCACTCTTGCGCCCCTCAAGCTCCCCGATCTGCCGCATCAACGCCTGGTACGCAGGGTGGTCCCGCGTGAACTTGCGATCCATTTCAGCCTGCTGGAGGCGAAGCTGCTGGATACTGGTTTCAACGGCGACCTCCTGGTCGAGGAGTCCCTTGGTCTGCAGGCTCAGATCAACAGAGTTGGCACGGGTCTGGTAGGCCGCCAAGGCCTTTTGCGCTGCGTCCACCTGGTTACGCACGTTAGGCAGCTGCTCTTTCACGAAGGTCAGCTGCGCCGAGGCCTCTGCAGAGTTTCGTTCAACATTCTGGCGAACATACGCCTGTGCGACCTGCTGCAGAAAGCGCTGTGCCAGCTCCGCATCAGCGTTCTCGTAGGCAAGCGTAAGGATCCCGGACTCCTTGCCAGACTCACTTACTGCTACCTTCTTCTGAAGCCCGCCAACCACTGTGAGATGACGCTGACGTGTCACTTCAAAGCGCATGCCAGGATGTGCGCGCATCTCGGCAATCTGCATCACAACCCCCTTTCCGGAGGCGACCTTCCCAACCTGCCCCTTCAGCAGCTGGTTACCGGAATCATCCACGAGCTCATACGCGCCCTTCTCACCTGCAATCAGGGTCAGGGGCTTAGCAACCAGATGACGCGGAACATCGAGCTGGAACACGTGAAGCTTCTCCCCACCCCAACCAAACCTGGACATTCCAAACCGCAGGTCGGCCAACCTCCCTGGGTCCGCACGTTCTGAATTACGGGCAAAATAGCCGCCAATAAGCGGAAATCGATTCGGCTCAACTTCAACATCCAGCTTCAGCGCATTAACAGCACTACCTACCACCGCGCGAGAAGTAATCAATGCGATCTCGGTGGTTGCTTCGGCAGCCCCCCCTCCCATACCAAGGGACTGACTGATGTCGGAAAGACCCGGCAGGCTCGGCACCTTCGACTCCACCTGCACGATGGCATCAGCACGGTAGATCGGTGTGGAGAGCAGTGCATACGCCACGGCAACGGCAAAGAACGCGCCAGTGATTCCCGCAATCCACCACTTATGATCAATCAACGTGCCAAGCAACTGCCGCAGGTCGATTTCATCGCTATCGTCCTGCGCCGGATTACGGGTTTCGGTGGTCATCAGTAAAGGCTCTTCAATTGGGTACGGATTAGGGGACAGAGAGAATGCAGCAGCACTACAAGTGCCGCGCCCAACTCTCAACACCCTCAGCCATCAACTTGTATACGTGCTCAAACGCCGGCCGCTGCTGCCGGTACGGGTCAGGAATTTCCTGCTCTTGCTGCCACTTGCCCAGCAGAAACGTCTTGCCCGAGGCCTGCGGCGCGATTTCGGCAATTCGGCGCACGTGCTTGCGCTCCATGGTCAGCACCAGGTCGGCCGCTCCCAGGATGGCGTCATCGATCTGCCGGGCGCGGTGCGCCAGGCCGTCCATGCCCTGCTCCGCCAGCAATTCCTGTGCCGTGGCATCAATGCCATGGCCGATCAGTGCCCCTAGTCCTGCGGAGGAGATCTGGATGCCCTTGCCGGCGACGGCCTGCCTCAGCATGACTTCGGCCGAAGGACTGCGGCAGATGTTGCCGACACATACGAATAGAACATTCTTGAACACTGACTTCGATCCTGTGGCATTCCATGCAGCGCCACGGCCCCAAAGTGGAGCGGCGGCAGCCATACAGGATACCTTACGATGACGTTACAAGCGATGAAATGGCCAGTAAATTCATGGCATTACGTCGCACTTCCCCAACCAGCGACGCGTCAATAAGCCGACTTCTGGCCCAACACCTTGAATGCCGTCATCACGATGATGCGCACATCCAAAGTCGGACTCCAGCGCCGGATGTAATCGATGTCGTACTGGACGCGCTTCTTCATCGAGCGCAGCTCCGGCGTCTCGCCACGCAACCCATGCACCTGCGCCCAGCCTGTGATTCCCGGCTTGACGTAGTGGCGGTGCATGTAGCGTTCGATCACCCGCTCGTAGTGGTTGTTGTGCTGGATCGCGTGCGGTCGCGGCCCCACCACCGACATGTTCCCACCCAGTACATTGAAGAACTGCGGCAATTCATCCAGGCTGCTGCGGCGCAGGAAGGCGCCAAACCGGGTGACGCGCGGATCCCCGCGCGTGGCCTGGGTGATCCGCCCCTCCCCCTCCGCATGCACGCGCATGGATCGGAACTTGAGCATCCAGAATTCCTTGCCACCCAGCCCATGGCGCTTCTGGCGGAACAACACCGGCCCGGGCGAACTCAGCTTCACGCCAATGGCCAGCACGGCAAACAACGGTGCCAGCAGGATCACCGCGACACCCGCCACCAAGATATCCTCGACGCGTTTGAACAGGCGGAACCGGTGGTCTGCCAAGCCCTGGCGCACGCCGATCATCGGCACGTCACCCACCTGGTGTACGCCGGGATTCAACGCACCCAGCCCCGTGGTATCCGGAATCAGGCGCACCGGCACCGGAAATCGCTCGATCTGCTTGAGCATGTCCTTGATCGCGGCCGCGTGCCCCATCGGCATCGACACCCAGACCTGGTCGAATTCTCCGCGGTGCTGATCCATGTACTGCGGAACGTCTTCCAGCCGTCCCAGCCTGCACGGCGCATCCCCACCGCGACGGGTAGCGATATCGCCTGCACTGGCGAAGTAGCCGATGACGTCTTTGCCAAGCTCTGGTTTACCACGCAGCAGACGGTGCAGCCTCAAGGCAGGCGCCCGCAGCCCGACCAGCAGGATCCGCTCATGATCCATCCCGCGTGAACGCAAGCGATGCAACTGCACTCTCAGCAGTACGCGCAGTGCAGCCATGGAGCCCAAGCCAAAGGCATACCAGCCGATCAGCCAGGTAGAGGGGACCGCATCGGCAAGTCCGACCAGGACGACGTAGAGCGAGAACAACGCGAAGGTGCCGGACCAGGCCAGCAACAACAGCCAAAGATCAGCCAGAAGGCCACGGATCCGCCAGTTGCGGTACATCGGCGCTACAGAGAAGCAAACGATGGCGCTGAGGATCACCGCGCCGAACACGATGCGCTGGGAGGAATCCGGCGCGCCTGCTCCGTTCAGCAGAATGTGGGAGAGCACCGCCATACCCGGCAGCAACAACAGATCGCCCAAGCGCAACCCCAACTCGAGGGCGGCTCGGGCCTCGACGCGGCGGCGACCCGCCCGGGCCCGCTCTGCGGGAAGGTCTTCTACTGATCCATGTAGCAAAGCACTTCTCCAATACCTGCTCGACCGGACGCCGGAGCGTCCGCGGTCACGTGCATGGACTCCCCACCCAGCACGGAAATATCGAGGCTGCGTCAATTAAATGTGGAGGGATTGTGAATGAAGTCCGAAGCAAAAGATAGGAACGTCAAGTCGGGGACTGAATGAAGTTATCGTCAGGAAGTTACGTAAGTCCCTAGAATTATTGTGAATTTCATGTGTGTCACAATGAGTCAATGTGCGTCATTTTGCGTCGAAATCATCCATCCACGTCCAGATCGCATGTTGGCAAATTGACAGTCTCGAGCTCACCCCACCCCGCACCGCACCAAAGCCCAGCAACCTCCCTCTGCTACCATCGGCGGTTCTGTTCATCGCGTCCCCCCACCTGCCCGCGATGGCGCCAAACAACGTAACGAAACACAGGAGTCTGCATGTCTTCCGAGCTGCTCAAGTCCCTTGGCCTGGACGCGATCAACGCTGGCACGTACCTGGGCAACGGGGAGTGGTCGAGCGCGACCAGCGGTGAGCTGATCACCCCGGTCAACCCGACCACCGGCGAGCCGATCGCGCAGGTCCGCGCGACCACCGAGGCCGAGTACGAGACCGTCGTCGCCCGCGCCCAGGAAGCTTTCAAGGTCTGGCGCACCACGCCGGCTCCGCGCCGCGGTGAAGCCGTGCGCCTGTGCGGTGAAGCGCTGCGCAAGCACAAGGACGCCCTGGGCTCGCTGGTTGCGCTGGAAATGGGCAAGAGCAAGCCCGAAGGCGACGGCGAAGTGCAGGAGATGATCGACATCGCCGATTTCGCCGTGGGTCAGAGCCGCATGCTGTACGGCTACACCATGCATTCCGAGCGCCCCGGCCACCGCATGTACGAGCAGTACCACCCGCTGGGCCTGGTCGGCATCATCTCGGCCTTCAACTTCCCGGTCGCGGTGTGGAGCTGGAACTCGTTCCTGGCCGCCATCTGCGGCGACGTGTGCATCTGGAAGCCGTCCAACAAGACGCCGCTGACCGCCATCGCCTCGCTGAAGATCTGCAACGACGCCCTGCGTGAAGCCGGCTTCCCGGACATCTTCTTCCTGATCAACGATGCCGGCACCGCGCTGTCGGAGAAGATGGTCGATGACCGCCGCGTGCCGCTGATCAGCTTCACCGGCTCGACCCAGGTTGGCCGCACCGTCAACGAAAAGGTTGCGCGCCGCCTCGGCCGCTGCCTGCTGGAGCTGGGTGGCAACAACGCCATCATCCTGGACGAAACCGCCGACCTGAAGCTGGCCGTGCCGGGCATCGTGTTCGGCGCGGTCGGTACCGCCGGCCAGCGCTGCACCACCACGCGCCGCCTGATCGTGCACCGCTCGATCTATGCCGACGTGCTGGCCACGCTGGTCAAGGCCTACAAGCAGGTGGAAGGCAAGATCGGCGACCCGACCGACGCCGCCAACCTGATGGGCCCGCTGAACAGCGATGGCGCCGTGCAGCAGTTCCTCGATGCCATCGCCCAGGCCAAGGCGGCCGGCGGCACCATCGAAACCGGCGGCACCCGCATCGACCGCGCAGGCAACTTCGTGCTGCCGGCGATCGTCTCGGGCCTGAAGAACAGCGACGCCGTGGTCCAGCACGAAACCTTCGCGCCGATCCTGTACGTGATGCCGTACGACAGCATCGACGAAGCCATCGACATGCAGAACGGCGTGCCGCAGGGCCTGTCGTCTTCGATCTTCACCCAGAATCTGAAGACTGCTGAGAAGTTCCTGTCGGCGGCCGGCAGCGACTGCGGCATCGCCAACATCAACATCGGCACGTCCGGTGCGGAGATCGGTGGTGCCTTCGGTGGCGAGAAGGACACCGGCGGTGGTCGCGAGTCCGGCTCGGATGCATGGAAGGTCTACATGCGCCGCCAGACCAACACCATCAACTATTCGGATTCGCTGCCGCTGGCGCAGGGCATCAGGTTCGACCTGTAACGCTATCTGTAGTGCCGGGCCATGCTCGGCAGGATGCGCCATGAACACCGCAGGTAATGCAGCCGAGCATGGCTCGGCTCTTCAGGCTGGGAAGCCGGTGATTGATTTCACCGGCCGCTGCGTGCTGGTCGCCGGCGGCAGCAAGGGCATTGGCCGTGAAATGGCGCTGGCGTTTGCCGGCGCCGGTGCGCAGGTCTCGGTCTGCGCTCGCGGCCAGGCCGGCCTGGATGCCCTGCGCGCCGATGCACGGGTGCAGGGCTTCGAACTGCACACGTTTTCCACCGATCTGGCCGATCCCCGCCAGATCCAGGCCTGGCTGCAGGCCGCCGCCGACGCGCTCGGCGGCATCGATGTGCTGGTCAACAACGCCACCGGCTACGGTATGGCCGACGACGAGGACGGCTGGGCCGCCAGCCTGCAGATCGACCTGATGGCGGCGGTTCGGGCCTCTCGCCTGGCCCTGCCCTGGCTGCGCAAATCCAGCGACGCCTGCATTCTCAATCTCTCTTCGATCGCCGCGCAGCAGCCGCGTCCCGGTGGTGCGCCCTACGCCGCCGCCAAGGCCGCGCTGTCGCACTACACCACCTCGCAGGCCCTCGCGCTGGCCAAGGACCGGATTCGGGTCAATGCCATCGCACCGGGCTCGATCGAGTTCGATGACGGCCTCTGGGACCGCCGCCGCACCGAAGATCCCGCCCTGTACCACGGTACGCTGGCGAAGATTCCGTTCGGTCGCTTCGGCCACCCGCGTGAGATCGCCGATGCCGCCCTGTTCCTGTGCTCGCCGCTGGCGCGCTGGATCACCGGCCATGTGCTCAACGTGGATGGTGGCCAGGTGTTGATGGGCTGACACCGGCACGCCGGTAGTTGCCTACCTTGGTTGGCATGCCTTTCGTCGACCAAGGTCGACGCCTACCACGGCTGGCATGCCTTTCGTCGACCAAGGTCGACGCCTACCACGGCTGGAATGCCTTTCGTCGACCAAGGTCGACGCCTACCGTGGCTGAAATGCCTTTCGTCGACAAGGTCGACGCCTACCGTGGCTGGAATGCCTTTCGTCGACCAAGGTCGACGCCTACCGTGGCTGGAATGCCCTTCGTCTGCCAAGGTCGACGCCTGCCATCGCATCCGCCGGGCATGGGATTGCCCGGGCAGAGGCACTATCATGTGCACACTGCCAAGGAGGACCCCGATGAGCGTGGCACCCCGACAGACAAGCGCCCTGGCCGTGGTCAGCCTGGTCATGGGCATCGCCAGCTGGACCGTCCTGCCCTTCGTGGCCAGCATCGTGGCCATCATCACCGGCCACATGGCCCGCGCCGAGATCCGCCGCCGCCCGCATGAACTGGAAGGCGATGGCCTGGCCGTCACCGGTCTGGTACTGGGCTGGGTGATGGTCGGCGCCGTGATCGCCGCCATCCTGGTCTTCATCCTGTTCTTCGGCGGCCTGGCCTGGCTCGCTGCGATGTCGAACTGACTGCCATGACCGCCTCCGACAGCACTGAACGCTTCAGCAGCCGCGTCGCCGATTACGTCCGCTACCGGCCCGATTACCCACCCGCGCTGCTGGAATGGCTGCACGGCCCGATGGGCGTCAGCCGCGAGGCGCTGGTCGCCGACATCGGCGCCGGGACCGGTATTTCCAGTCGCCTGTTCCTGGCCAGCGGCCATCCGGTAGTCGCGGTTGAACCCAACGCCGCCATGCGGGGCGCGGCCGAGCAATGGCTGGCACCGCAGTACCCGCAGTTCCGTGCGGTGGACGGCCGCGCCGAGGCCACCGGTCTGGACGACGCCAGCATCGATCTGGTCAGTGCCGCGCAGGCCTTCCACTGGTTCGACACCGTAGCGGTACGCGCCGAATGGCAGCGCATCCTGCGCCCGAGTGGCCAGGCTCTGATCTACTGGAATTCGCGCCTGCTCGATGCCAGTCCGTTCCTGGTCGGCTACGAACAGTTGCTGCTGGATTACGGCACCGACTACTCCGCCGTGGCCGAGCGCTACCAGGACGATGCCACCATGCAGGCCTGGTTCGGCCCCGGCCTGCGCGGCATGGTCGAGCTGCCGAACGTGCAGCACCTGGACTTCGATGCCCTGCGCGGGCGCCTGCTGTCCTCCTCCTATGCCCCGCAAGCCGGTCATCCGCGCCACGCGCCGATGATCGACGCTCTGCAGGACCTGTTCGCCGCCCACGCGGTCGACGGCCAGGTCGCTTTTGAATATCGAACCCGAGCCTTCCTCGGCACGCTGGACTGAACCGACGCATGTATTCGCTTGCCCGCCCCTTCCTGTTCTCGCTCGACGCCGAGCGCGCCCACGGCCTTGGCCTGTCCGCACTGGACCTGGCCTACCGCACCGGCACCACGCCGCTGCTGGCCGCACGCATCGCGCCGATGCCCAGCACGGTGTTCGGGTTGACCTTCCCCAATCCGGTCGGCCTGGCCGCCGGCCTGGACAAGAATGGCGAGCACATCGATGCGCTGTTCGCGCTGGGTTTCGGCTTCGTCGAAATCGGCACCATCACCCCGCGCCCGCAGGCCGGCAATCCGCAGCCGCGCCTGTTCCGCCTGCCTGCACACAACGCGATCATCAACCGCATGGGCTTCAACAATGCGGGCGTGGACGCGCTGGTGCGCAACGTCGAGCGCGCGCGCAACCGCCGTGGCCTGCTCGGCATCAACATCGGCAAGAACAAGGACACCCCGAACGAACAGGCCGTGGACGATTACATCGCCTGCCTGGACAAGGTGTACCCGCTGGCCGACTACATCACTGTCAACATTTCCTCGCCCAACACCGCCGGCCTGCGTGAACTGCAGGAAGAAACCGCGCTGCGCCAGCTGGTCAGCCAGTTGCGCGACCGCCAGGAAGATCTCGCGGCCCGCCACGGTCGCCGCGTGCCGATGCTGGTCAAGGTGGCGCCCGACCTGAGCGAGCGCGACATCGATGCCGCTGCCCGCGTGCTGGGCGAACTGCAGGTGGACGGCGTGATCGCCACCAACACCACCATCGACCACAGCAAGGTGGCCGGCGACCCGCTGGCCAACGAGGCCGGCGGCCTGTCCGGCGCGCCGGTGCTGGAGCAGTCCACCCTGGTACTGCGCCGCCTGCGTTCGCGCCTGCCCGAGTCGGTGCCGTTGATCGGTGTTGGCGGCATCCTGTCCGGTGCCGACGCCGTGGCCAAGATGGCTGCTGGTGCGGCGCTGGTGCAGTGCTACAGCGGCCTGATCTTCCGTGGCCCGGCCCTCGTCTCCGAATGCGTGGAGGCGATCCGTCGCCGCCGCGAAGCGCCGAGCCGCGGCGCGGTGGCCCCACTGTGAGCACACCCATGGATACCGTCGACGGCAACGCCTCGCTGCGCTGGACGCTCACCCGCAATGCGCCGCTGCAGGCCCTGAACACCTTCCACGTGCAGGCCAGCGCCGCACAGCTGCTGGAACTGCACGATGCCGCGCTGCTGCCGGAGGTACTGGCACTGCCCGAGGTGGCCAGCGGCCCGCTGCTGGTGCTGGGTGCCGGCAGCAACGTGCTGATCGCCGAGGACCTGCCGGGCACAGTGCTGGTGTTCGGCAACCGTGACATCAGCTTCCTCGAGCATCGCGCCGACCATGCCGTGATCCGCGCCGGTGCCGGTGTGCCGTGGCACGGCCTGGTGATGTGGTCGCTGCAGGAAGGCCTGTCCGGCCTGGAAAACCTGGCCCTGATTCCCGGCACCGCCGGTGCCGCGCCGATTCAGAACATCGGCGCCTACGGCGCGCAGGTCGGCGAGTTCATCCAGGCCGTTGAAGCCTGGGACTGCCAGGAACAGGCCTGGGTGCGGCTGGACAACGAACAATGTGGTTTCGCCTACCGCGACAGCGTGTTCAAGCAGCAGATGGACCGCTACCTGATCACCGCCATCGAACTGAAGCTGCCACTGCTGCATGACCTGCGCATGGACTACGCCGGCATCCGCGAGGAACTGCAGGCGCAGGGTGTGGAATTGCCCAGTGCGGTGGACGTGGCCAATGCGGTGATCGCGATCCGCCGCCGCAAGCTGCCCGACCCGGATGTACTGGGCAACGCCGGCAGCTTCTTCAAGAACCCGGTGCTGCCGCTGGAACAGGTCGACGTGCTGCTGCAGCACTTCCCCGAGCTGCCAGTGTTCCCGTCCGACCAGGACGGCAAGCGCAAGGTCTCGGCGGCATGGATGATCGAGTCCTGCGGCTGGAAGGGCTTCCGCGAAGGCGATGCTGGCGTGGCGCCGAGCCACGCACTGGTGCTGGTCAACCACGGCAACGCCACCGGCGCTGAACTGCTGGCGCTGGCGCGACGCATCTCTGCTTCCGTGCTGGAGAAGTTCGGCGTGCCAATCGAACCGGAGCCCCGCCTGCTCGGCGCACAGTGGTGAACACCCCCGCCCTCTCCCCCAGCGCCACCCCGATGCGGGCGGCGCTGCTGATGCTCGGCAGCACGATGGCATTCGGCCTGATGGCCGTGGCGATCCGCTATGCCACGCGCTACGTGCCCACCCAGGAAGTGGCGTTCTTCCGCAACGCCTTCGGCCTGCTGGCGTTGCTGCCGATGCTGCTGCGGCCAGGCCACGCGCCGCTGAAAACCCAGCAGCTGCCGCGCTACTTCGTGCGCAGTGCGATCGGCCTGGGTTCGATGCTGTGCGCCTTCTGGGCATTGGGCCATCTGCCGTTGGCGCAGGCGGTCTCGCTTTCGTACTCCACCCCTCTGTTCGTCACCATTGCCGCCGTGCTGTGGCTGGGCGAGACCGTGCGCGTGCGTCGCTGGGCGGCGGTGGTCGTCGGCTTCATCGGCGTGCTGGTGATCGTGCGCCCCGGTACCGCGGGCTTCACCGCTGGCAGCCTGGTGGCGGTGGGTGCGGCCGTGCTCAGTTCGCTGGTGGCGATCCAGATCAAGCAGCTGACCCGCATCGACAGCGCCGACACCGTGGTGCTCTATACCTACGTGTTCTGGGTGCCGCTGTCGCTGATCCCGGCAGTGTTCGTCTGGGTCTGGCCGACCGGCGTGGCGTGGCTGTGGCTGCTGGCCACCGGCGTGCTCGGCACCATCGGCCAGCTGCTGTGGACGCGTGCGCTGCGCCTGGGTGAAGTCTCGGCACTGACCCCGATCAGCTTCCTGCAGCTGCCGCTGGTCACGTTGTGCGGCTGGCTGCTGTTCAACGAAACGGTGGACCGCTGGACGATCATCGGTGCCGGCATCATCCTCGCCGCCAACGCCTACATCGCCCATCGCGAGGCCGTGCTGTCGCGCCGCGCCGCAAGCGCAGCGGCCTCGGCGGCAGCCAAGCCCGCCGAGTAGATCCGCGCCATGCGCGGATGATTCCTGTCCGCCCGATCAACGATGGCGGCACAAAGAGCTGCCGAGCGTAACTGTAGAGTCGAGCCATGCTCGACTCATCGCGCGAAGCGCGACGGTTCACCCATGGCAGGTGACGTGCATTTACAACGCGCGATACACCCGCTCCGCCGCATCGAACACATTGCCCGGCGCGAACTGCTCGCCCAGGTAATGCAGCGACTGCCGGCGCAGTTGCGGCGAGCGCTCCTCACCATCGCTGCCCAGCAGCACCTGCTGGAACTCGATCAGATCCTGCAGGATGCGCCAGTGCCGGTACCAGGCGATCCAGCGCGGATCGCCGCGGTCGCTGCCGTAGCCGTCCTCGAAGCCCAGCGGATTCTCGCGCCCCCAGCGCCCGCCAACCGCCGCACCGATGAACATCAGGTCGCGCTCGCGCGGTGCCAGCGACAGGCCATCCCAATCGATCAGGTGCAGCCCACCGTCATTGCCCATCAGCAGGTTGCCGGCATGCAGATCGGTGTGGCACAGGTGCAGGTCTACCGGCACGTCCTGCAAGGCCGCAAGCAGTTCCCGTGCCTGCGCATGCAGCGCCGCGATGCGCGCATGCTGCTGGTCCCATACCGAAACGAATGCGCGGCCCAGCCCGTCCTTCGCGGCCGCCAGGCCCTCGCCGGCCAACCACTGCCCGACGGTCTCCAGCGCCGCGGTTTCCAGCCGGACGATCGGCAGCGCCTGCTGCAGTTCCGCCGGCAGCTGCGCACCGTGCAGGCGCCGCAGTACCTCACCCAGCCGTTTCCACTGGGTGCGGCTCAACGCTGCCTCGAACCCGGACTGGCCTTCCACGTAAGGGAACAGGGTGAACTGCAATCCCCAGCGCTGTACCGACGCACCACCGGTCAGTGCCGGCCACGGCGCGACGATCTCATCGATACCCAACGTGCCGCGCATCCAGTGCAGGCTGTCCCACACCGATGGGTCGACCTGGTAGGTGCGGCATTTCAACCACCACTGCCCGTGCCGCGCATCGACGCGATACACGCTGGCATTGGCGTCGGCGCCCACCGGGCGTGGCACCACGGCGGTCGGGGTGATGCCATAGGATTGTTGCAGGACTTCGCCGAGATGCTGCGCCGAAGCGAATGACATGGATGCAAGCGGAAAGTGTTACCTGCCGCCACTATCGCAGATGCGCTCGCCACGACACAGACATGTCCGTCACAACATCGCGTCGGCACGACCAAAGAACTAGCCTGCAATACGGCGCATCACCGCCTCCAGTGGACCGCGCGCGAACTGCCATGACCACAGCCACGCCGCAGCGGTCGCCAGCATCAGGAACAGCAGCGCCCACAACAGCACCGACGCGAGCGAGGCACTGCCATCAAGCAGGCCCAGGCTTTCCAGCGTGCCCATGCCCAGCAGGATGTGACCCACGTACAGGGTCAGGGTCATGCGCCCAGCCGCGGTGAACGGCTCCAGCCAGTCGCCCGGGCGTACACGCGTCAGCCACAGGCAGGCGGCGATGACACTGCAGGCCGCGCCCGCACCAGTAAGCACGTAGGCGGGTCCCGGCGGCATCGGCTGCGTTCCCAGCCACGCCTGCCAGAGCGTTCCCTGTGCGAGCTGCTGCACGCCATGTCCAGCCGCGATCAGCAACAGGCCCAGCACCAGCAATGCATGCTGCACCCGAGGCTGCGACAACTGAAGGCGCGCCAGCAGCATGCCCAGCAGGAAGAAGCACAGCCACGGCATCAACGGGTGGAAGCCATTGAACAGCAGGTTGCGGGCCGCGCCCGGCCATTGCCACAGACCGGCGTATTCCAGCGTCTGCCAGTTCCATCCCTGGCTGTAATCCCAATGCAGCAACGCCCAGAACGAACAGGCCGCCAGGCCCACGATGCTGGCCACCAACACCCGCGGCGAGGCACGCAGCCACAGCACTGCCAACGCGAAATACACCGCGTAGTAGTGCAGGATATCGGCCGGGAACAGGGTCAGGTTGAGCAGGCCCAGCACCATCAGGAACAGCGCGCGCCTCCAGGTCTGCACGCTGGCCGGCCACCACCCTTGCCGCTGCGTGGCCAACACCAGGCCCAAGCCAGCCAGCGTAACGAACGTCGCCGAAGCCTTGCCTTCCAGCAGATGGAAGAACCCTGCCAGCCAACCCTCCCCCTCTGCCGGCACGGCCATCGCCAGACGGAAATTCACCAGCACCATGCCGGCCAGTGCCAGGTAACGCGCCAGGTCCAGCCCGTGCAACCGCCGGTCAGCAGCATTCATGCGCGTGCGCCCAGCAGCAGCGCGAGCAAGCCAAGATCCAGCGATGCTTCATCGATGCCCTCGGCTTCGCCCAGCCCCCGACGCAGCGCATCGCTTTCGATGGCATCCAGCAGCACCTGCGCCTGCAGTGCCGGCACCAGTACGGGACGCCGACGTTCGCGCTGTGCCATCTGCTGCAGGGCTTCGGCCAGCGTCGCCTGCAATTGCCTGCGATTGGCCGCGAAGGCCTCGGCCACGGCCGGATTGCGTGCGCTCTCGGCCAGCACCTCCACCGCAAGTGTTGCCCATTCCGGCTGCCGGCACAGCGCATGGAAGTCCTGCAGGAAGGCCATCACCTGTGTGCGCTCGCCATCGGACGCGGCCAGTCGCTGCAGCAACGGTGCCAGTTCTTCGCTCTCGGCCACCGCCACCGCAAGGATGATCGCCTCCTTGCCCGGGAAGTGGTTGTAGAGATTGCCCAGGCTGACGCCGGCCGCCTGCGCGATGTCACGCATGCTGGTCTGGTGGAATCCCTTCACGAGGAAGCACTGCAGGGCGGCCTGCAGGATCTGCGCGATGCGTTGCTCGTTGCGGCCGGCTCGGTTCATGGCACAAATAGTGAACGAACGTTCGTCCAATTAGAAGCTGGCAATCCGGCCAACGCCGGGCTCCGTTCAGCCAGCCTTGACCTCAACTGCGGTTGAGGCCCGATGCTGCGCGGCCTGTCCCACGCTCAACCCGGAGTTCCTGCATGCCACGGATGATCACCACCCTGCTCGACAGCCGCGTGCTGTGGCTCCTCGCGCGGCTGTTGCTGGCCGTGGTGTTCCTGTCCTCGGGCCTGGCCAAGCTGCTGGCGTGGGACAACAGCGTGGCCGAAATGCAGTCGGCCGGGCTGCAACCGCCTGTGCTGTTCAACATCGCCAGCGCCGTGGTGCTGCTGGGCGGCGCAGTGTGCCTGCTGCTCGATCGCCTGCTCTGGCTGGGCAGCGGCGCGCTGGCGGTGTTCATGCTGCTGACCATCGTCATCGTGCATACCTTCTGGAACAAGCACGGCGCCGAACAGCAGCTGGCCCTGTTCTTCGCGTTGGAGCACCTGAGCGTGGTCGGTGGCCTGATCTGCGCGGCCATCGCCAGCCATGCGCGGGCTCAGAAGAACTCGTCGAGCAACCGGTAGAACGCCAGCCGGCGCTCGTCGGCCACCGCACCGTAGCGTTGGAACAACGGCGCGACCCAACGCGTGTCGCCGAAGTTGTGGACCAGGCTGCGCGCGGCCAGCGCCAGATCCTGGTAGCGGTCGGCCACACCCAGCCGGCCACAGTCGATGAAACCACTGAAGCGGCCCTCGACCACCATCAGATTCGGCAGGCACGCATCGCCATGGCTGACCACCAGGTCTTCATAGTCGGGCCGGGTGCTGCACAGTTCGGCGAAGACCTGCTGCGGACTCTGGCCCAGGCGTTCGTCATCGAAATCATCGGCATCCACCAGGCCCGCTTCAACGCGGGCCTGCGCAACCTGCACGCGCGACGCCAGTCGCTGGTCGAACGGACAGGCTGCCACCGGCAACGCATGCAGCCCGCGTAGCGCGTCGGCCAGCAGCTCCACCAGCTGCTGCGGCGCGAGCTCCGGCGACGAGGCCAGGTCGCGGCCAGGCAGCGCGCTCATCAGCAACCAGCGCCGGCCCGCCTCTTCGGCAGTGGCAATCACCGTTGGCACCGGTTGTCCCTGTGCCTGCAGCCAACGCAGGCGTGCGATCTCATCGCCCAGCTCACTGAAGGCGTCGATCACTTCCGACTTCAGGAAAGCATCGGCTTGGCCCAGCCGATGCACGCGGGCAACATCCGCACGCGACACACCGATCGATTGCCGCTCGATGCGCGCATCGGCCAATGCGTCCTGCCACGCCCACGGCAGCGGCATGTCATCAGTGATGGGTTTGGGTGCTTCCATGCCGAGGTGTTCCTGTTGCCGGTGACCCCACGGATTCTCGCTCATCCTGCATGGACCGCAGCCAACAACGACGCGGAAAGGTACATGCCCAGGCCGAACACACTGTGCGCCACCAGGCTGCGCAGGCGCGCCTTGCCCGGCGCCGGGGTCTTTGAAGCGGCAATGCCCGCGCCAATGCCCGGCTGCAGGATGAGGAACGGTGCGACGACGCTGAGGATGCCGAAGGCCAGCGCCGGCCACAGTGTCGGCGCCTGCACCCAACCGTTCCCCACCACGGCCAGCAGCAACGCGGCGAAGATCACCCCGATCACGTAATGCGCAGTCCAACCCAGCGCGCGCTCGCCACTGACCGCTGCCGAGCGGCCGATACCGTCGTGGCGGAAGCGCCCGCGCGGCAGATGCCCCAGCCAGCGGCCAACCATCGCGAAATCCAGCGAGGGAATGCCGAGCAGCCGCCGCTGCACCAGCGCCCACAGGTCCATCACAGCGGTCGCTCCCACGCCGACTACCACCGAATCCATCACGAATGTCGCCAGGCCAGCCATATCGCACACCTTCAATTATTTGCTTGAATGATAGAGCGATGCTAGCGTGCGCCGCATGAACGCTGCAACAGAGCCACCGCTCTCACCGCTGGAAGCCTTGGCCGAGATCGCCCGCACGCTCGGCCATGCCCACCGCCTGGCCCTGCTGGAGCACATCGCCCAGGGCGAGCGCGCCGTGGAGCGCCTGGCCGAACTGACCGGGCTGTCGGTGGCCAATACCTCCCAGCATCTGCAGCAGCTGCGCCGTGCCGGCCTGGTTCAGACCCGACGCGATGGCAAGCGCATCCTCTACCGCAGTGGTGAGGGTCCGCTGGGCAACCTGCTGGCCGCGCTGCGCGACTATGCCGACCACCAGCGCAGCGAGATGCACGGCGTGATCCACGACAGCCTGCAGCGCCGCGATGCTCTGGAAGGCCTGACTGTCGAGCAGTTGCTGGAACAACGCAGCAGCGTGGTGCTGCTGGATGTGCGGCCGCGTGAGGAATTCGATCTGGGCCATTTGCCCGGCGCGCTGAACATTCCCGTTACGGAACTGCGTGCACGGATGGACGAACTGCCGCGTGCCGTCCACATTGTCGCGTACTGCCGCGGTCCCTACTGCGTGCTGTCCAACGATGCGGTGGCGATGCTGCGCGAGGCCGGACTGACCGCGCAGCGGCTCGCCGCCGGTTACCCCGAATGGAAGGCCGCCGGCCTGCAGGTGGACCTGCCCCGGCACTGAGCGAGACACCGGTCATGGATGATGTGTTTGCCCCGTTGATCGATGCGACCTGGCGCAGCGTGTTCTCCGGGCAGCGCATGCTGCAGGATGATCCACTGCTGCAGTTGGCGTGCAGCGATGATTTCGATGAGGGCGAGGACGGCATGCTGCTGCAGCCGGTCGCGGGCCCCGCGCGCGCACTGCTGCGCCCGGCCCTGGCCGCTCGCCTGCAACTGCACGCGCAGCCGCACTGGACGCTCCCGCAGCTGCAACTGCGCCTGCAGCAGCTCGGCCAGCGCACGCATGGCGCGGATCGCGTCTTCTACTTCCCCGCCGCAGAACTTGCGGCCCTGGCCGAGCGCCCTGCACCGCCACATATCCGCCGTCTTGGCCCGGCCGACGCAGCCGCGTTCGACGGGTTCCAGGCCAGCGCGAGCGAGGAGGATCTGGATGCCGCCTGGGTCGAGCTGGACCACTGGCAGGTGTTCGGCGCCTTCGATGGCGAGCGGCTGGTTGCCGCGGGAAGCATGTACCCGTGGAGCCTGGATCCGGCCCTGGCCGACATGGGCGTGCTGACCCTTCCCGAAGCCCGCGGTCGCGGGCACGCGCGCCAGCTGGTACGCGCCATGGCCGTGTCCGCACAGACGGCCGGGCTGCAGCCGCAGTACCGTTGCCAGCTCGACAACACCGCCTCGATCATTACCGCCGAACGCAGCGGCCTGCGTGCGTTCGCCGATTGGGACACCGTTCTGGCGGCCGACTGAGGCCGCCGCAGTACAACAAGGAAGCAACATGAAATTGATGGTCATCGGCGCCAGCAGGGGCCTCGGTCGGGCGTTCGTGGAAGGCCTGTGCAGTGCAGGCGACACCGTCATCGGCGTTTCACGCAACCGACCGCGCGATATTGAATGCCCCGAGGGCGTCACCCTGCAGTGGATCGAAGCCGATCTGTCCCAGCCGACCGTGGCTGCCGACCACATCGCAGCACAGGCACCTGCCGATCTGGATGTGCTGATCCACAACCTGGGCATCTGGGAACAGACCGCCTTCAGCGACGAGTACGCCTTCCTCGACGAAACCGATGCCGCGCTCACCCAACTGGTCGACGTCAACATCACCGCCACCCTGGTGCTGCTGCAGCGCCTGCTGCCTCGGGTGCTGGGCGCGCCACGCCCGCAGCTGGTGCTGACCGGCTCGACCTCGGCACTGCCACGCAGCGGCCGCCCGGAAGTGGCGTTCGGCGCATCCAAGTTCGCGCTCAACGGCATCGCCGATGCACTGCGCGAGGGCTTCCGCGATCGCCGCCTGGCGGTGACCAGCCTGCAGCTGGGCTACCTCAACACCGACGATGCACTTTCAGTGCCGGTGGCCGAGGCCGCAGCGCGCGGCGACGGCGAGCTGGTGCCGGTGCACGACGTCGTTGCGATGGTGCGCGCGTTGCTGCAGTTGTCACCGTCCGGCTTCGTGCGCGAACTGGTGCTGCCGGCCATCGCCGACCCGCGCTACTGACCGACTCTGCGCAGGCCAGGCTCGACCTCTTCGCGCAACAGGTACCCGAGCACGATGGCGGTCAGCACGGTCGCCATCGCCAGGACAAACAGCTGGCCACGGACGGACTCCATGTATGCCTGGGCCAGCGCCGTTCTCGAAACGCCGGGCAATGCCTCCACCGCTCCGCCAAGGTCGCCCATGGACAGCCGGTGCACAGCTGCACGGGCCACGACGCCGGCTTCCAGCGCTACGCTCCCGCCAATCCGGGCAGAAAGCATGATGCCGACAAGCGCGAGGGCAATGGAATCGCCTGCCAGTCGCATTGCGTTGAAGATGCCCGCGGCCATGCCTGCCTGCTCTTTGCCAACCACGCTGACCGCCAGGCCATCCATGATCCCCCAAGGCAGACCGATGCCGATCCCGATGACCAGCATCGGCTTCCAGCGCACCGAAGGTAGCTGGAACACCTGGGCCAGCCATGCGAGCCCAAGCGCGCCGATCAGCAGGCCAGCACAGCACAGCGTCCGCGCCGGAATCCAGCGCAGCAGGTAACCGGCAACCAGGGGCACAACCAGCAAGGGTGCAGACAGTGCTGCCATCGCCAGTCCGGCTTCGGTGGGCCGCAGCCCTTCAACACCGATGAACCCCGCCGGCAGCACCACCAGAAGGACGACGTACGAGAACGCAGGCGCAGCGGCGAGAATCTGCACGCCGACAAAGCGCCGGTTGCGGAACAGCCCGAGATCCAGCAGCGGTGTTCGATGGGAGCGCTCGACGGCAATGAACGCGGCCAGCAACACCATCGAGAGCGCCAGCAATACCAGCGTCTGCGGATGCAACAGGCCGCGTTCCGGCAGCACGATCATGGCGTAGGTGAGAGACCCAAGCGCCAGCATGAAGGTGACGGCGCCCAGCCAATCCAGGCGTGGCGAACCGGTGCTCTTCGATTCGACGGATGACAGGGCGACCAACGGTACGGTCAGGGCGGCCAGCAACGCAGGCAGGAAGAACACCCATTCCCAGCCCAGCGCATCGATCAATCCGCCTGCCAGCAGCGGACCGCCTGCGGCTCCTGCACCAAAGGTGGTGCCGATCAGGCTGAACACCCTGGCCCGCGCCTGGCCGTCGAACACCTGCGCCAGCGACGCCATCGCACCGGCAAACGCAGCCGACGCCGCCATCCCCTGAAGCAGTCGCAGTGCATTGATCCACGCCACATCGGGCATCAAGGGGATCAGGCCGGTGACGAGCGCAAACGACGCGCCGCCCAGAAGCCAGATCCGGCGCCTGCCATGCAGATCGGCCAGCCCACCGGCCACCAGCGTGGTGCAGCCGTAGGTCAACAGATAAGCGTTGATGATCCAGGACAACGCCGCAGGCGAACCACCGAGCGCGTCCCGGATGGCGGGAATGCCCACGGCGGGACTGGCAATGCTCAACGGAATGGTGAGCGCCGTCAGGCAGCCCGCCAGCACCACTCCAAAGCGTGATGATCCGGCCGTCTCAACAGAAGCAACTGACATGTCGATGAAACTCCAGCGTGGCCAGGCGCCACCGCATTGATGCTATCGACGACGCTGTCGCGTAAAAATCCATCGTTGTGTCCGTGCTTTAATGACATGAACGTCATCAATGGCCACGTCATGGACAGCTTTGCCGGTCTCAGCCTCTTCGTTCTGGTCGCCGAGGCACGCAGCTTCGCGGCCGCAGCACGACAGCGTGGCATCACTCCTTCGGCGGCAAGCAAGACCATTGCCCGGCTGGAAGAGCGCCTGGGTGCCCGCCTGCTGAATCGCAATACCCGCAGCGTCAGCCTGACTGCCGAAGGCGAGCAGTTCCTTGAACGCTGCCGTCGCATCATGACCGAGGTCGCCGCAGCGGAGCGCGAGCTGACCGACGCCCAGGCCGCGCCCAGCGGTCGCCTGAAGGTCAGTCTTCCACTCGCCAGCGGACTGATGCTGCCGGTGCTATCGGCCTTTGCGCACCGCTTTCCCGCCATTGAACTCGACCTGCACTTCAGCGACCGTCTTGTCGATGTCATCGAGGAGGGCTTCGACGCCGTTGTCCGCACGGGCAACCCCGCCGACTCCAGGCTGCACGGCCGCAACCTCGGCAGTGCCCGCCTGCTCTGTGTGGGCGCCCCTGCGTACTTCGCCAAGCGCGGCACGCCACAGCACCCGGAGGATCTGAGCGGCCACGCGTGCCTTCTCCATCGCTTTCCCGGCACCGGCCTGATCGAACGTTGGCCGCTGCCCACGCATGAGGGAGGCACTGAGCTGCGACTGACTGCCGCAATGACCGCCAATCATCTTGAGACGATCCTGCACATGGCCATTGATGGCCATGGCATTGCGTGCCTGCCCGACTTCGCCACGCGTGATGCGCTGGACCGCGGTGAACTCGTCAGCGTCCTGGACCCATGGAGCACCGAGCGCAGCACCTTCTGGGCCCTCTGGCCAAGCCATCGCCATCAGCAGCCGCGTGTACGCGCGTTTGTCGATTTCATGGCCGACCACCTCCTGCCCGAACCCAACCAGTGCAATTGAACCTGCGCCCTGCTGCGACTACGCTGCTCGTCACTGGCCGTCGGTCACAGGCGGGAACCTGCTATGGATGCGCTTTCACGGGTCTCGGCCCAGGTCCTGGACAGCGCCCTGCCCAGCCTGCCGCTGTACCTGCTGCAGGCCACGGCGGTGATCGGCATGATCGGCGTGCTGCTGATCGCCACCCGCCGCGCCGGCCATGCCATTGAAGGCCGTCGCCTGTATGTCGGCGTGGCGCTGGGCCTGATCTACCTGTTCAATTCCTGGTTCGTGGCCCGTTACACCCAGGGTGTGGTCAAGCTGCACCTCGGCTTCGACATCCTGCTGGTCAGTGGCCTGCTGGGCGGTTGGCGCGGCGGCCTGACCTGCCTGGCCGCCAGCCTGCTGTCGCGCTACCAGTTTGCCGGCACCCAGTATTTCCTGCCGGCCGGCCTCGAGGCCACGCTGCAGATGCTGGCCGGCGTCTGGCTGCGCAGGCGCCTGCACCCGCGCATGCTCAATGAGCTCTCGCTGCGCGTGATCCTGCAGGCCTGGGGCGTGCGTATCGCCGTCACTGCGTTGGGCCTGGCACTGGGCGTCGCAATCATCGGCGCCAATCAGCTGCCCGTGGAGGAGTTGGCAATCCAGCGGCTGCTGGCACTGCCACTATCGCTGCTGATGCTCGGCGCGGTGTTCGCGCTGGTCTACAACGATGCGCAGATCGATGCACAGCGTCAGCGCGAACAGGCCTGGCTGCGCATCGATCCGATCAGTGGCCTGCCCAACATGCGTGCACTTGGCGAACGCCTGCAGCATTACTGGCGCGACAACGACGGCATCGGCAAGGCCTGCCTGATCGTGGCCGAGATGGGCAACCTGCGCGATCTGCGCCTGCGCTACGGGCCGCTGCAGGACAACGGCCTGTGGCAGCGCGACAGCACCGACGAGGTGCATCGGCTGCTGCCCTCGCTGCCAGCCGGGCAGCTGGAGATCTACCAGTTCGGCGATGCCGCGCTGGCGATCCTGGTGCGCGACCTGACCTTGTTCGAACTGCGCACGCAGCCGCAGATCACCGAGCTGGCCAGCAACCTGGCCGATCGGGTCGGCCGCGATTGGCCCGGCTTCCGGCCGCTGTTCCGCTGTGCGGTGGTCGAACTGAAGCCCCCCGCCGATGCCGACGAAGGACATCTTCCGTTCCGCGCGATCACCGTGGCGCTGAGTGCGATCGAATCCGGCGTCGTGTTCTTCGACGACCCGATCCAGCGCGACAGCGAGATCGACGCCCTGATCGAAGTCGCCCTCGAACGCTGGCTGCAGCAGGGAGATGCCCCCCTGTGCTACCAGCCCAAGCATCGCCTTCAGGATCGCCAGCTGGTCGGCGCCGAAGCACTGCTGCGCATGCGCGACAGCGAGGGCCGGCTGATCGCGCCGATGCGGGTGATCTCGCTGCTGCGCCGGCAGGGGCGGTTGGCTGAACTGGAATGGGCCACGCTGCAGTCGGCCATCCATTTCCTGCAGCAGTGCCGACGCGATGGCTCGCAGCTGAAGATCGCCGTGAACGTTTCGGCCGAGTCACTGCGCCTGCCCGACTTCGGCCTGCGCCTGCAGGAATTGCTGGCACTGCACGATGTGCCCGGCGTAATGCTGCGCCTGGAGATCGTCGAATGGACCGAGATCGTCGAGCGCGACGTGGTCGATGCCAACATCGCACAGCTGCTGGCCGCCGAGGTCACGCTGTCACTGGATGATTTCGGTGCCGGCTATTCAACCCTGATCCTGCTCTCGCAGCTGGCCATTGCCGAGGTCAAGATAGAGCAGGCGTTGATTGCCACCCTGTCCGACGCCAAGTCACAGTCCATCGTTCGCTTCATCGTCGAAGTCGCGCATCGCTGCGGTGCGATCGTGGTGGCCGAGGGTACCGAAACCCTCGCGCAGGAACAGCAACTGCGCGCACTGGGTGTGGATGTCGGCCAGGGTTATCTGTACTCGGCCGCGCTGCCGGCCGACGAGTTCCGCCGCTTCGCCGCCAGCTAGACCGCGTAGTAACCCAGGAACATCGCCACCGCCGATTCGGCCACGCGTGCACGCTCCTGTTCGTTCAACGGCGCCTGCCCCATCGTCACCTGCGGCCAGAATGCAAAGCTCTTCACCAGCCCGTGCAGCTGGTGGCCGGCGAACTCCGGATCGACCTGGCGCAGCCGGCCATCGGCGATTGCCGCGCGGATCCACGCACTCTCACCGCTTTCCTTCTCGCCCATGCGGCAGACGATGGCCTGCGCACGTTCCGGCGAATGGATGATCTCGGCCATTGCCACCCGTGCCAGGTCGATGAAGTTGGCATCACTGAGCAGCTCCAGCTTCTGCCCCAGCAGCTGCATCAGCTGCGCCTGCAGCGGCTGGTCGGCGCGGTACGGCAGTGCGTCGCTGGCCACGCTGCGCTCCCACAGCTCCTCCAGGATCATCGAGAACAACGCTTCCTTGCTCGGGAAGTGGTTGTAGACGGTGCGCTTGGAGACCCCGGCCACCTCGGCGATGCGGTCCATGCTGGTCGCCTCGTAGCCCGATGCACGGAACTCCTCCACCGCCGCACGCACGATGGCTTCGCGTTTGCGGTCGGTCAGGCGTTGCGGGGCACGGGACATGGCAGGAACCAGATAACTGAACGGATGCCACCATTTTACACCCGGCAGTGTACTTTTGAAAAACACGAAACTACACTGTGCAGTGTACCCAGCGGACGTCACCCATGAAGCGCCTGCTCCTTGTCCTTTTGCTTGGAATCCTCGCCGTGACCGCCTACACCTTCTGCAAGTCCTGGTCCCTCCCCGACTTCCCCGATTCGCCGCAGTACCGCGACGGCAAGTTCCGCAATGCCCTGCCGCGTCCGGCGATGGGCCTGCGCGATGGCGCGGAGATCTGGTGGACGTTCTTGTTCAACAAGCCCAAGGGCACCGTGCCCGCCCACCCCATTCCGGTGCTGCCGCTGGACCGTGCAACCCTGGACGCCGCGCCTGATCGCAGCCTGTTCCGGCTCGGGCATTCCACGATCCTGCTGAAGCTGCGCGGCCAGTACTGGCTGACCGATCCGGTGTTCTCCGAGCGCGCCTCGCCGGTGCAGTGGATGGGCCCGGCGCGCTTCCACGCGCCGCCGATCAGCATCGACCAGCTGCCGCCGATCGCCGGCGTGATCCTCTCGCACAACCATTACGACCACCTGGACCATGCCGCAGTGATGCAGCTGGCCGGCAAGACCGCGCGCTTCATCGCACCGCTGGGTGTGGGCGACCAGCTGATTGCGTGGGGCGTGGACGCCAGCAAGGTCGAACAGCTGGACTGGTGGCAATCGACCGAAGCCAGCGGCCTGCGCCTGACCGCCACCCCGGGCCAGCATTTCTCCGGCCGCGGTCTGGGCGACAGCGATCGCAGCCTGTGGGCGTCATGGGTGATCCAGGACGGCGACTTCCGCATCTTCTTCAGCGGCGACACCGGCTACTTCGACGGCTTCAAGGCCATCGGTGAGAAGTACGGCCCGTTCGACCTGACCATGATCGAAACCGGTGCCTACGACCCGCGCTGGGCCTTCGTGCACATGCAGCCCGAGCAGACCCTGCAGGCGCACCTGGACCTGCGCGGCAAGTGGCTGCTGCCGATCCACAACGGCACCTTCGATCTGGCGCTGCACGCCTGGCAGCAACCGTTCGAGCGCATCACTGCATTGGCTGGCGCAAAGAACGTGCCGGTGGCCACGCCGATGATGGGCGAAGCACTGGACATGCAGGCGCCGCAGGCGGGTACACGCTGGTGGGAGACGGTGGAGCTGTAACGGGGAATGCCGCTTGACTTGCCGGAAGCCATGTAGAGCCGAGCCATGCTCGGCTGCTTCTGAGAAGTGCGCCGTGGACGTCAAACAAGCTCAGCTTTGGAGTCACCGCAATTGGAGACGCCGCCAGCATTGCTGACATCGACATGCACGGTTATCAATTCGGCTTCCGGTACCGCATTCTGGACCTGCACGCATGCGGCACGCGCGACATCGTCTGCGGCTGTGCCTTCTCGCTGGAATCGCAACGCCAACACGCCCGGCGAACCACTGCCCAGCAGCGCATCGTCGCACCCCACCTCTGCAAGACCTCGCTCAAATGCACTGAGATCTTTTCCGGTATCAGGCACTCGGTACATCAGCGTGAAACTGAACTCCATCATCAATCCATTTCAGATCGGTGGTCGTTGCCAATCAGCATAGGGGCAAGCCTGCAGCCGTCCAGAGCCACATCCGTCAGCGCTCCCGCGATGGCAGCGCCAGCGCCCGGCGGCGCTGCAGTGCGTCATGTAACCGATTACATCCCTTGCTAGCGTAGCGCTCGCCCGATTCCGGTCGAACCTGCGAGGCTGTCCGTAATGACGTTGCGCGCCGAACGCTCCAAGGTCTCCCGCCCACCTGCCCCATGGCGACCCGCCGCCACTCTGATGCTCGCCGTCCTGGCATCCTCCGCGCAGGCACAGACATTGCCACCACGCAGCCAATGGCAGGCCAGCGCCTCCTCGCAGCAGGTACCGGCGATGGCGATCAGCCACCTGATCGACGGCGACCCCAGGACCGTCACCGGCGGCGCCTTCAGTCCGGGCCACTGGTTCCAGATCGATCTGGGTGCACCGACGATGCTGGCGGGCGCACGGATCACCTGGGATGTCTCCAATCCAGAGGGCTATTCACTGCAGACCTCGCTGGACGGCACACAGTGGCAGACCGCGTACACCATGGCCGATTCGCTGGGCGACGTGGAAACGCTGTACTTCGCGCCACGCCAGGCGCGCTACCTGCGGTTGGCCAGCCCGCAGCGCACGTCCGACTGGGGCGTGTCGATTTTCGAGATGGAGCCGCTGGACAGCACGCTAAGCGCAGGCATCAGCGGTGTCCATGCAGCGCAGGCGGCGGCGCTCTGGCAAGGCGGTGGCACCGTCGCGGTTCCAGCCGGAAAAGGTGGATCCCATACGCTCGAGATCATGCTGCCTCGCGCCCAGTCCACGGCCGGTCTCACGGTCGACTGGGCCGATGGCGGGCGCGGCGCCGCCCGCTTGCAGGCGCAGGACGCACAGGGCCGATGGCAGGACCTCGCACACGATGCACAGGCGGCCAGCCATCGGCAGAGTTGGCTGGCTGCTGACACGGCACACCCTCTACGTGCATTCCGCCTGGCCGTGGACGGCGCTGCCCCGCAGATCGCGCGCCTGCGCCTGCTTGGCCCGAAAGCCGTGATGACGCCGATGAAGCGCTACCAGATTGCCGCCAGCGGTGCGCAACGTGCGTTGTTCCCCGCCTCGCTGCAGATGCAGCAGACCTACTGGACCGCAGTTGGCGTGCACGCAGGGCGGCAGAAATCCATCTTCGACGAATACGGCAACCTGGAAGCGTTCAAGGGCGCACCGCTGGTGCAGCCGATCTGGCGCAATGCCGATGGCAGCGCAGCCGGTGCCGCCGGGCAGAAGGTGCAGCACGCACTGCGCGACGGCTGGAAGCCAATGCCCTCCGCCACCTGGTCACCGCAACCCGGGCTGGAGCTGCGCAGTGAGGTGTTCGCCATCGAGCGCGATGGCCAGCCGGTGACCTTCCTCCGCCATCGACTGCACAACACCGGCACCACGGCGATCGACGGCACGCTCAGCCTGGTCGTCCGCCCCATGCAGATGAATCCGCCGTGGCAGAACGGCGGGCTGTCGCCGATCCGCGAGGTGCGCATCGACGGACAGGCGGTGCGCATCAATGGCCGCACGCTGCTGCAGTCGCTCACGCCGGTGGCTGCGTCCGGCGTGGCGCCGTTCGGGAAGGACGGCACAACGGAGATCACCGCGGACATCGCTGCCGGCGAACTGCCTTCCTCGCAGCAGGCACGTGACGAGCAAGGACTGGCCGCAGCCGCATTGAGCTACCGGATCCGCCTCGCGCCCGGTGCCAGCGATGCGGTGGTCGTGGCGTTCCCACTCGGCACCGCCGCTGCCGATGCCAATGGCGTGCTGCCCGAAGCGCCTGCGCTTGACCTGGCAACGCTGCCCCGTGATGCCAATGCAGCGTTCGAGACGCTGGCCACGCAGGCGTCCGCCGATTGGCAGGCACGCCTGGGCCAGGTCGGCCTGCGCCTGCCCGATCCCTCGCTGGTCGACATGCTGCGCGCGCAGGCCGCCTACATGCTGATCAACCAGACCGGCCCGGCCATGCAGCCCGGCCCGCGCAACTACAACCGCTCCTTCATCCGCGATGGCATGGCCACCTCGGCAGTGCTGCTGCGCATGGGCGAGGCCAAGGTCGCACGCGACTACCTGGCGTGGTACAGCGAGCACGGCGTGCATGCCAACGGCCTGGTCTCGCCCATCCTCAACGACGATGGCAGTGTCAACACCGGCTTCGGATCGGATATCGAGTACGACAGCCAGGGCCAGTACGTGACGCTGGTGGCCGATGTCGCACGCCTGGATGGTGGGCCCGAGTCGGTGCGTGACTACCTGCCGAAAGTGAAAGCAGCACTGCGCTTCCTGCAGGAACTGCGCGAGCGCACGCTGGTGCCCGGCTACAAGGCCGACCAGCCAGCGCCGGAGCGCTTCGCGGGCATTCTTGCGCCGTCGATCAGCCACGAGGGCTACCCTTCGCCCACCCACAGCTATTGGGATGACTACTGGGGACTGAAGGGCTGGCACGACGGCGCGTGGCTGGCAGAGGCACTTGGCGACCATGAAACCGCCCGTTGGGCGCGCGAACAGTACAAGCTGCTGTACGACGCACTGCATGCCTCGATCCGGGCGACGATGGCGTGGAAGGGCATCGACTTCATTCCGTCCTCGGCGGATCTGGGCGATGGTGATCCCACCGGCGTTTCGATTGCATTGGACCCCACCGGTGCGCAGAGCGTGCTACCGGCAGAGGCGCTGCGAACCACCTTCGCCCGCTATCTGGACGATGTGCGCAAGCGCAACCAGCCAGGCGCGCTATACGCCTATACGCCCTACGAAATCCGCAACGTGCTGAGCTATGTGCATCTTGGTCAGCCCGAAGCAGCCGATGAACTGCTGCAGGGACTGCTGCATGATCGGCGCCCGCTTGAGTGGCAGGTGCTGGCCGAAGTGGTGCATTCGCGGCTGCGCTTCCCGCGCTACCTGGGCGACATGCCGCACACCTGGATCGGTGCCGAGTACGGCCGCACGCTGTTCGGCATGCTGATGCGCGAGGACGATGACGCGTTGTCATTGCTGCCGGGCACGCCGCCGTCTTGGGTGGCCGGGGATGGGTTGGCGGTGGAACGCCTGCCGACCGCGTATGGCACGCTGCAGATGCAGGCGCGGCAGCGCGACGGGCTGCTGACGGTGGTGATTGGCGAGGGGCTGCGCAAGGACACCGCCGTGCGCATGTGGTGGCCGAACCGGACCGCGCCGAAGTCTGTGCGCGTGGATGGACGCAGCGTTTCCGACTTCGATGCCGAGGGCGTGCGCCTGGCGAAACCGTTCCGGACGTTGGAAGCGGTCTGGTAATGCAGCCGAGCATGGCTCGGCTCTACAGAAATCAGACTCTGCGAGTAGATCCACGCCATGCGTGGATGCTCTTGTAGAGTCGAGCCATGCTCGACGCATCGCACACCACGCGAACTGCAGCCGAGCATGGCTCGGCTCTACAAAAGCAGCGGTAGCGCCGGCCCATGCCCGGCGTCATCTACAACCCCGGCAGGCCCGGCGGATTGGTCTGCGACTGCGGCACGGCCTCCTCGGCCACATTCCATCGCTTCAGCGCCTGCGCATAGGTGCCACTGCCGATCTGGGTGTTCAGCGCCTGCGTCACCGCATCAGCCAGGCCGCTGCCCTTGCGCGTGGTCACCGAAATCGCTGCGGCGTTCGGCCAGCCCCCCGGGAACAGGCCCACACGCCGCACCTTGCCATCGCGCGCCGAATAGGCGCCGGTGGCGTTGGGCTCGAACGAGACATCGGCGCGCCCGGTGATCACCGCCAGCCGCCCAACCACGGCGTCATCGAAGTACTGGTACTCCACCGGGTTCAAGCCAGCGGCGATGTTCTGCTGGTCCCACTGGCGCAGGATCTGGTCCTGGTTGGTGCTGGCGCCGACCACCACCTTCAGCCCGGCCACGTCAGCCGGCTTTTCGATCTTCTGGATCGGCCCATCAGTGCGCGTGTAAATTCCCAGCAGATCGTAACGGTAGCTGGAGAAGTCGAACTTCTTCTTGCGCTCTTCGGTCACCGTCACGTTCGACAGCACCGCATCGTACTTGCCTGATTCCAGACCCAGCGGCCAGTCGGCCCACGCCACCGGCACGATCACCAGCTTCAGGCCCAGCCCATCGGCAATCAGCCGCGCGATGTCCGGCTCGATGCCGACCACGTCCTTGCTGTCGGTACCATAGTCGGCCAGCGGCAGCTGCCCCGGATGGGTGGCCACGGTGAACGTACCAGGCGTGACAAAGCGATAGTCGGCCGGAATCAACACCTGCGCCTTCGGATCGAGCGTGCCCTTCAGGATTGCGGTGTTCGCACCCGCCAGGCTGGTTGCGGCCACGGTGCCGGCATCCGGTGCCTGACGCACGCGCGAATAGACGATGCCGGCGATGCCGATGACCAGCACGCCCACGATCAACAGGGTGCTGCGTGAGGGGCGACGCGGTGCTGCAGGGCTCATGGTCTTCCTTCCGGGGTTACAGGGTCTTGGCCAGGAAATCGGCGGTGCGTTGCTGGCGCGGGCGCTCGAACAGCGCCTCGGGCGTGCCCTGCTCGATCACCCGGCCCTGGTCCATCATCACCACGTGGTCGGCCACGCGGCGGGCGAAGCTCAGTTCGTGGGTGACAATCACCAGCGTGGTGCCGGAGCTTGCCAGCTCCTCGATCACGCTGAGCACTTCGGCCACCAGCTCCGGGTCCAGTGCCGAGGTCGGTTCATCGAACAGCAGCACCTTCGGTTGCAGCGCCAGCGCACGAGCAATCGCGATGCGCTGCTGCTGGCCGCCGGACAGCTGGCGCGGGAAGGCATCGGCCTTGTCGGCCAGGCCGACCCGTTCCAGCAGCGTGCGCGCCTGCTGCTCAGCCTGCGCACGCGGCACGCCGCGCACCGCGATCGGCGCCTCGATGATGTTCTCCAGCGCGGTCAGGTGCGGGAACAGGTTGAAGCCCTGGAACACCATGCCGACCTCCGCACGGCGACGGCGGATCTCACGCTCGGGCAGCTCGTACAGGGTGTCGCCATCGCGGCGGTAGCCGATCAGCTGCCCGCCGACGGTCACGTAACCGCTGTCGGCACGTTCCAGGTGGTTGATCAGCCGCAGCAACGTGGACTTGCCGGCACCGGACGGGCCGATCAGCACCGTCACGCTGCCAGCGCGCAGGTCCAGGTTCACGTCTTCCAGCACCGGCTGGTCGCCGAACACCTTGCCTACGCCATGCAGCGACACCGATGCCCCCTCGCCCGCTTCAACCTGAGTGGCGATGCGCGGACGATTGGCCACGCGCGGTGCAGCCTCACCTGTGGCGCGCCTCGGTGACGAGACACGCGATACCGAACGCTCGCGCTGCAGTTGGCCGCGCGCAAAGCGCTGCTCCACGCGCCGCTGCAGCAGCGACAGCACGGTCAGGATCACCAGGTACCAGACCGTGGCCACCATCAGCAGCGGCACCACTTCCAGGTTGCGCCGGTAGATCACCTGCACGGTGTAGAACAGCTCCGGCAGCGCCAGCACGTAGACCACCGAGGTGCTCTTGGCCAGGCCGATCACATCGTTGAACGCGGCCGGCAGGATCGAACGCATCGCCTGCGGCAGGATGATGCGGCGCACCTGGCGACCGCGCGGCAGGCCAAGCGCCGCTGCTGCTTCGTACTGGCCATGGTCGACCGACAGAATGCCGCCACGGATCACCTCGGCCGAGAACGCGGCCTGGTTCAGGGTCAGGCCCAGCACCGCGGCAGTGAACACACCGATCAGCTGCGTGGTCGGGTACGAGAACAGGCTGATGCCGGTGAACGGCACGCCCAGTTCGATGGTGCTGTACAGATAGCCCAGGTTGTTCAGCAGCAGCAACAGCACCAGCAGCGGGATCGAGCGGAACAGCCACACATAGCCCCACGACACTGCCGACAGCAGCGGTGAACCAGAGACGCGGGCCAGCGCAAGCAGCGTGCCCAGCGCGAAGCCGAGGCCGGTGCCGAGCGCGGTCAGCAGCAGCGTGCGGCCCAGGCCTTCCAGCACCGGACGTGCGAAGAACCACTCCGCAAAGGTGCCCCAGCCCCAACGCGGATTGCCCAACACTGATTGCAGCCCGATCAGGATCAGCGCCAACGCCAGAAGGGTTCCGACCACCTGTAGTGGATGCCGGGCCGGCACGATCTTCAACGCCGGGGTTGGCGCCGGGCGTGTGGCAATGCCATCCAGCGCGGTCGAAGGCGTGCTCATGCGTGGGCTCCGTGCAGCACGGTCTGTGATGGCACAACGGCGGGTGCCGATACGCCCAGGTGCTTCTCGAATGGCAAGTGGGCGATGGATTCCGGATCGGCCTCCAGATCGAACAGCGCGGTGTAGCCGTGGCTGAGGTACAGGCCGACGGCTTCAGGCTGGCGGAAGCCGGTGGTCAGGAACACCCGTCGGTAACCCTGGCGCGCCGCCTGGTCCTCCAGTTCCTGCAGTACACGCCGCGCGATGCCCTGGCGGCGCAGGCCCGGCAGCGTCCAGATGCGCTTGAACTCGGCGGTGTCCGGATCGCGGTGCGGCATGAAGGCACCGCCGGAGATCGCCACACCATCGCGCAGCAGCAGCACGAACGCACCAACCGGTGCCGCGAACGCCTGTGCCGGGTAGCGCTGCAGTTCCTCGCGGGCGCTGCCGCCGATGCGTCGACGCACGTCGGCGTAGCGGCTGTCGTACTCCTGCTCCAGGCCATCGAACAGCGGCCGCGCCAGTGGATCATCCACCGAGGTGTAGAGGAAGCGTTCGTTGCTGCTCATGCCACGTCCTTCACCAGATAGTCTTCAGCCAGCCGCGCCCACAGGCTGGCAGCGGGCGCGATGGCGGCGTCGTTGAACACATAGCGCGGGCTGTGCAGCGGTGCGCTGTCGCCGTTGCCGACGAACACGAAGCTGCCGGGCCGCGCCTGCAGCAGGAACGCGAAATCCTCACTGGCAGTGCGCGGCGCGAATTCGGGCACCACGTGTTCGCTGCCGAAGCCCTGCACGGCCACCTCGCGGATATAGGCAGTCTGCTGAGGATGGTTGATCACGCTGGGGAAGCCGCGCGGGAACTCGATCTCCGCGCGCGCGCCGAACGCGGCGGCGGTCTGCTCGGCAATCTCGGTGACCCGACGCCGCAGGGTGTCACGTACCTCGGGCAGGTAGGCGCGCACGGTCAGCTTCAGCTCCACTACGTCCGGGATCACATTGGCGGCCTGCCCGCCGTGGATCGAACCGACGGTGACCACGCCCATCTGCCGTGGATCCACATTGCGCGAGACAACGCTTTGCAGCGCCGTGACGATATGCGCTGCCGCCAGGATCGGGTCGACGCTACCCTGAGGCTCGGCACCGTGACCGCCCTTGCCGATCACTTTCAGCCGCGCCCAGTCCACCGACGCCATCGCCGGACCATCGACGAAGCCGAAGTGCCCCACCGGCACGCCCGGCCAGTTGTGCAGCCCATAGATCGCATCCACCGGGAAGCGTTCGAACAGGCCGTCGGCGATCATCTTCGAGGCCCCCGAACCGGTTTCCTCGGCCGGCTGGAACACCAGCTGCAGGGTGCCGTCGATGCGGCCGTGATGGGCCAGGTAGTGCGCCGCAGACAGCAGGATGGCGGTATGCCCATCGTGGCCGCAGGCATGCATCAACCCTTCGTTCTGGCTGGCGTACGCCAGCCCGGAGTCCTCGTGGATCGGCAGTGCATCGATGTCGGCACGCAGGCCGAGGCGTCGGCCGCCCTGCCCGCGCTGTAGCGTGCCGACCACGCCGGTGCCACCGAGACCGGTGGTGACCTCATAGCCCCACTGCTGCAGCAGCTCGGCCACGCGTGCGCTGGTGCGGTGTTCCTCGAAGGCCAGCTCCGGGTACCGGTGCAGGTCATGGCGGATCGCGATGGCCGCCTCGGCGCGTGCCGCGATTTCCGGCAGCACGCCCGTCGTTGGGGAATTCCGCTGGGCATGGCCCGGTGCTGCCGCGCTTTCTCCGCTCATCGCCTTACCCTGCCTTCCGCGCCGGCTCGGCGTCGATCGAATGACGGCTGGTCTTGTACGGCAGGCCCAGATGCGCGCGCAGGGTCTGCCCTTCCAGTTCACGCTGGTGGTAGCCGCGTGCCTGCAGGATCGGCAGCACCTGGGTCACGAAATCGTCCAGCCCTTCGCGCTGTGCCGCGAAACCAAGGATGAAGCCGTCGCTGGCACCGGCGTCGAACCAACGGATCAGCTCGTCGGCCACATGTTCCGGCGTACCGATGAAATTCGGTCGCGGGCTCACCGCTTCCAACGCCACCTGGCGCAGGCTCAGGCCCTTCTCACGTGCATCCTGCTTGATGCGGTCGGTGGTGGAACGGAACGAATTGCTGCCGATGTCACCCAGCTCGGGGAACGGCGCGTCCGGATCGTACTGGCTGAAATCGTGGTGGTCGAAGAAGCGCCCCAGGTACGCCAGTGCATCCTCCAGCGTGGCCAGCGCAGCAATCGCCTGGTACTTGGCTTCAGCCTCCTCGGCAGTGCGGCCGACGATGGGGCCGATACCCGGGAAGATCTTCACGTCATTGCCGCTGCGGCCGTGGGCGATCGCCGAGTTCTTCACCTTCTGGGTGAACGCGCGGGTCTCCTCCAGCGACGGCGAATGAGTAAACACCGCATCGGCATACTTGCCGGCCAGCGCGATGCCATCGTCGGACGAACCGGCCTGGAAGATCACCGGCTGGCCCTGCGGCGAACGCTGGATGTTGAGCGGCCCTTCCACCTGGAAGAAGCGTCCCTTGTGGTCGAGGCGGCGGAATTTCTCCGGTGCGAAGAACGCGCCGCTGTCGCGCTCGCGCACGAAGGCATCGTCATCCCAGGAATCCCACAGCCCTTGCACTACGTCCAGGTACTCGTCGGCGATCTGGTAACGCAGCGCGTGCTCCGGGTGCGGGCGGCCGTAGTTGCGGCCCGAGCCCTCCAGTGGCGAGGTCACTACGTTCCAACCGGCACGCCCGCCGCTGAGCAGGTCCAGCGAAGCGAACTGCCGGGCCACGGTGAACGGGTCGCTGTAGGAGGTCGACAGCGTGCCGGCCAGGCCGATCGTCTTCGTTGCGGTGGCCAGCGCCGACAGCAGCGAGATCGGCTCGAAGCGATTGAGGAAGTGCGGGATCGACTTCTCGTTGATGTACAGGCCGTCGGCTACGAAGCCGAAGGCGATGCCGTTGTCCTCGGCGGTACGCGCGATGTCGATGTAGAACTGCAGGTTGACGCTGGCATCGGCCGGATTGGACGGATGCTTCCACGCGTGCATGTGGCTGCCGGGGCCCTGCAGCATGATGCCGAACGGAATGTGGCGCGGGGTCGTGCTCATGGGAATCGCTCCTGCAGGTCAGGCCACCGCCGCGCGCGGCGCGGGCGACAGCAGTTCAAGGGATGTCAGGCGTGCATCAAGGTCCGCCACCGGCGCATCGAGGATGAACTCGCCCACACCGAAGCGCCGGTGCAGTGCGTCCAGTTCGTCACGCACGTGCTGCGCATCACCGGACAACACGCTGGGGCGCGTTTCCTCGATGCGGAAGTCGGCTACGCCCACCTGGCGCGCATACTCGGCAGCTGCTTCGGGGCTGGGCAGGTTCACCGTCTGCCCGGGACCAAGATGCAGCTTGTAGACCCGCAACGCGCCGATGTGCCGGGCAGCGGCCTCGGCAGTTGGTGCGGCAAACGCCACCGTGGCCAGCAGCGGTGGCTGCGAGGAGACGCTGTGATAGGCGTCGAACGCAGCTTCGATGTGCTTCGGGTCACCATCGAAATGCGCGGCATAGACAAAGCGCCAGCCCAGCTCGGCCGCCTGCTGCGCGCTCTGGGGGCTGGCACCGAGCAGGAAGCGCTCCGGCGCCTGCTGCGGCACCGGTCGGGCCAGCGCCTCGGTGTCTGCCCCCGACAGATAGCCTTCCAGGTCGCGCAGCTGCTGGTCGAAGTCGGTAAACGCCGGGCGCCCGGCCGCCAGCGCGGCGGTCGAAGCGGGCAGGCCACCAGGGGCCTTGCCCACGCCCAGATCGACACGCCCCGGCGCCAGCGCCGACAGCAGGTTGAAGTTCTCCGCCACCTTGTACGGCGCGTAGTGGCGCAGCATCACCCCGCCACTGCCGATGCGGATACGCCGGGTCTGCGCCAGCACCCACGCAGCCAGCACTTCCGGTGCAGGGCTGGCCAGCGTTGGTGCAGCGTGGTGTTCGGCAAACCAGTAGCGGTGGTAGCCCAGCTGCTCGGCGCGCTGCGCCAGCTGCAGGCTGTTGCGCAGCGCCTGCTCCGGCGAGGCACCTTCGGCAACCGGGCTCTTGTCCAGCACGCTGATCTGATAGCTCATGGTCACGTCCTCGCTCAGGGGTGGGCCACGGGAATGCCGAGCAACCCGTTCAGCGCGGCCAGGATCGGCTCGGCACCGGAGATGTACTGGCGGTCCTGGTGCGCGCCACTGGCAAGCTCGCTGCGCACGCCCTGCGGCAACACCAGCTTGGGTAGTGACTGGTCCTGCTCACCGATCTCGGCGATCACCTCGCGGCGCGGTCGCGCGAAGCCGATGCGGCGCACGTCCAGCTGCGCGTCCAGGCCATCGATGCTCGACAACGCGCCCTCCAGCAACAGGCTGTGCCGGCAGAAGAAGCGCTGGCCGGGAATCTGGCCGTCCTCGAACTCACGGTCGAGCAGGAACAGGATGGGTTTGCTTGCTGCGTCGAAAGTCACAGGGGTCGTCCTCATCGGGGCCGGCAATGCGATGCCGCTTCGATATCGATGCTAGAGATGCCAGCAGCCGCAGCAGCGACGGCTGGCGACAATCGGCGGTCAGATCCGGCCACGCAGATGCGGCGTAGCCATAAGCAAAGCGCTGCCGGTTATGGCGTCAGGCAATACGTCGCAGCGGCGCCGCTACTGCCAGCGCCTGCGCAGCCAGATGGCCGGCCGCACGCTCGGTCGCCAGCGCGATGCGTGCCTGCAGGGCCGCACTGCTGATGTGCTCGCCATCGAAGTCGGCCGGCGTGGCATATACCCCGATCGGCAGCGTGTGCGCCTGCAGGAAGCTGAACAACGGCCGCAGCTGGTGGTCGATCACCAGCGCATGTCGCTCGCTGCCGCCGGTGGCTGCCAGCAGCACCGGCACATCCACCAGCGCCTCCAGCCCGATGAAGTCGACCAGGTGCTTGAACAAGCCGGGATACGAGCCGCGATACACCGGCGCGGCCACCACCAGCAGCTCCGCCGCCTCGATGGTCTGCAGTGCCTGTTCCACCGCCGGCTCCACCTCACCGCGCGACAGCGACTGGCCCAGCGAGCGCGCGATCGTCGCCAGCTCCACCAGTTCAACGCTGGCGTGCACCCGCTGCTGCAGCGAGTCCAGCAGATGCCGTACCAGCAACAACGTGCGCGACGTCGCCGAGCTGGTCGGTGACCCCACCAATGCAACCACCCTCAATGCAGAAGACATGAAACGCTCCCGTGTAGAGCCGAGCCATGCTCGGCTGCCCTTCGCTTTTGTAGAGTCGAGCCATGCTCGACTGCTTCCCACCTCAGAACCGGTAACTGACCCGGCCAAACCAATACGCACCCACATTGCTCAGCACATCGCCGCTGTCCCACGTGGTCTCGATACTCGCCACATCGGTGGCACTACGCGCGTACTCCGGCACCTTGCGGGTGCGCTTGTCGAACACGTTGTTGATGCCCAGCGCCGCACTCCAGCCCGCGCCCAGCTCCACGCCACCGGAAAGATTGGTCACCAGCACCGGCGGCTGCTTGTACTCCACGCCGTTGTTCAGGCGCTTGATGGGGCCGTAGTAGGTGAAGTCCAGATTCGAGCGCCAGCGCCCGTTCTGCCAGCCCAGCCCCGCCACCTGCGTATAGCTGGGCGTGCGGAAGCGCAGCGCATACTCGCTGGATCTGGTCAGCAGGTTGATGTTCGGCAGGCCCTGCAGCGCCGCCGGAATGTCGCTGACCTTCTGGATGGTGGTGCGGCCGACGTTGGCCGCGTAGCTCCAGCGCAGCTTGCCCCACGCCGTTTCCTGGTTCGCTTCCAGGGTCAGCTCCACACCGCGTGTGCGGGTGTTGCCCACGTTGGTGAAATAGCTGGCGTAGAACGCATCACCCGGCAGGATGCTGATGCCGGCTGAACCCAGCAGTGCATCGATGGTGTTCTTCTGCGCCGCGCTCAGCACCGTGCCGCTGTTGTCGGTGACGCGCGCCGGATCCTGCGCGTTGTAGCCGATCTGGCTGGACTGGCCGAGCTGGCCGCGGATGTCGATCTGATAGGCATCCACCGCCAGATGGAACGCCGGGCTCGGGTCCCAGGTCACGCCCAGGCTGTAGTTGGTGGCCTTTTCCGGCTTCAGCGGTGTGGCACCCAACGCAATCGCCGCGGGCGAAGACACCTGCGCCACCAGCGTGGTGCCGCACGGGCAACTGCCGGTGGCCTGGTAGAACTGCGCACCCAGACTGGGCGCGTGGAAGCCATTGCTGACCGTGGCGCGCACACCCAGCGCGTCGGTGAAGTCGAATCGCGTGGTCAGGCGGCCGGTAGAGACACTGCCGAAGTCGGAATGGTCCTCCCAGCGCGCGGCCGCATCCAGGTACCAGCGCGAGGTGATGTTGGTGGCCGCACCCGCGTACACCGCCTTGCTGTTGCGGGTCGCCTTCACCGCGTCCGCAGTGGAATAGCCGACGAAGGCCGCCGCACCGAAGCCGGTGTAGGACTCCCACTGTCCTGCCCCGCGCTCGTACTGCTCGTGCTGGTACTCGGCGCCGGCGCTGACTTCCAGCGGCGAAGCGAATGCCGCCACCTCGAAGCCGCGGCGCAGGTCCAGGTTGGCGATGCCCTGCTGGTAGTCCAGCTTTCCATCATAGAAGTCGGTGGGCGAACCGGGATACGGCAGCGAGTAGTTCACCGAGTTGCGCGTATAGGTGCGCACGGTGCTGCGGTTGCCGGTCAGGCTGGCGTCATAGTCCCAACCCGCGATCTGGCCTTTTACCCCGGCCGTACCGGTGTACTGCTTTTCCTTGGTTTCCAGCACCGGCAGGAAGCCGTCAGGAAACACGCTCAGCACGCCGGGAGCCCTGTAAGTGGTGAAGATGGTCGCCGGCAGACGGAAATTCTGGATCGCCTGTGCGGTGCGGTCACTGGCCGTAGCATTGGCATAAAACTGCGCGCTCTCGCCCAGGCCATGGCCCACGTTCACCGCGAAGGCCTTCAACGCATACGACGGCGAGCTGAGGATGGTGTTGGCCTCGGCATCGCGGTTGGCCTCGGCCGGATTCGGCGACGCGCCGGCCGGCAGTCGATTGTTCGGCCGCAGCGCCACCAGATTGCCGCTGCCATCCACTGCCGGATAGCTCAGGTAGCCATCGATGTAGCGACGGGTACGGATCGCATGATGCTGGCGGGTGGTCTCGCCGGACAGGTTGACGAAGCCATCCTGGCCCCACGGCAGGCCGACGTTGGCGCGCACGCTGGTTCGCGAACCATCACCATCGGTGCTCTGCCCGCTCTCCACCGACACATCACCACCGTGCGCCTGCGATTTCAGGATCACGTTGACCACGCCGGTGATCGCGTCCGAGCCGTAGATGGCGGAGGCACCATCACGCAGCACTTCCACATGGTCGATGGCCGAGACCGGAATCAACGCCAGGTCCGCCCACGCATGTCCGGGGAAGCCGCCCCCATTGGCACCGCTCACATAGGCACTGGCATTGCGGCGCTTGCCGTTGACCAGCACCAGGGTGTAACCCGGCGACAGATTGCGCAGCTGGTAGCCGCGGATCAGGCTTTCCTGGTCGCTCTGGTAGCCGCCGATCTGGCTCAGCGACGGCAGGCTGCGCTGCAGCGCTTCCAGCAGGTTGCCCTGCCCGGTAGCAGCGAGGTCCTCGGCGGAAATCACATCGATGGGCGTGGAGCTGTTCTTCACCGTGCGCGTGCTGGTGCGTGAGCCGGTGACCACCACCGCATCCAGCGTGGAGGCTGCCACGTTGGCAGTGGCTGCAGTGGTGGCAGGGTCCGCATCTGCTTCCGCCGCATGGCTGGGCGAAGCAGCGAGGACGGCGGCGATCAGGACAGCTAGAGTGCTCAGGACTGGGGCGTAGGCGGCAGGCATGGGGGCTCGTGGGGGTGGGCCGGAAACACGCTTCCATTCAAGGGCCTGTTCACCCACCGCGACAGGCGGGATCGCGTCACCCAGCCGTAACATCCGGCCACCCACATGACCGCTGGTAATGACGTTAGGCAGCAGCGCCGGTGCGCTGCTCTCTGTAGAGCCAAGCCCATGCTTGGCTCAATGCCAGACGAAGCCCATTCAATTGAGCCACAAAGAGCAGCCGAGCATGGCTCGGCTCTACATGCTCCACCGGCATCACCTCATGCCCGTGCACCACTCTGCGCCACGCACCACCACCCGTAGCATCAGGCCATGCACAGCCCTTCCGCCGATCCCGCCGCACCACTCGTCGCCATCGTCGCCTGCCACGGCCAGGGGCTGTTCGAGTTCGGCTGTGCGGTCGGCCTGTTCGCACCGATACGGCCTGAACTGGGCGTGGCCTGGTACCGCACCCAGCTGTGCGCGGGCGAACCCGGAGCGCTGCGCATGCTCGGCAGCACCCAGGTGCAGCTGCCCTACGATCTAAGGAGCGTCGATGACGCCGACATCATCGTCATCCCCGGCTGGCGCGAGCCCAGCGAACGTCCGCCGCAGGCCCTGCTCGATGCACTGATCCGTGCCCACGCACGCGGCGCACGCATCGCGTCGATCTGCTCCGGTGCGTTCGTGCTGGCCTGGGCCGGGCTGCTCGATGGCCGCGAGGCCACCACTCACTGGCGCCTCACCGAAGCGCTGGCACGCGAGTTCCCGCGCATCGATGTGCGCGAGGATGTGCTGTACGTGGACACCGGCAGCATCATCACCTCGGCCGGATCGGCCACCGGCATGGACATGATGCTGCACATGGTGCGCAAGGATTACGGCGCGCGCGTGGCTAATCTGGTGGCCGAGCGATTGGTGCTGGCACCTTGGCGTGATGCCGGGCGCAGCCAGCGCGTCAGCCGGGCCATCCCCAACGGCGAGCCCACGCGGTTGGCGAAGCTGATGGAGTGGATGCGCCGTAACCTGCGCGAGCCGCACTCGCTAGGCAGCCTCGCCGAGCAGGCCGCGCTCAGCCAGCGCACCCTGCAGCGGCAGTTCCTGGAAGCCACCGGCCTGTCACCCATCGATTGGCTGATCCGCGAGCGCGTGGCCTTCGCGCGTGAGCTGCTGGAAACCACCGACCGGCCACTGCAGTGGATTGCCGAGCAGGCCGGCTTTGGTTCGCAGGAATCATTCCGTCGGCACTTCCGTGGTCAGGTCGATGCCAGCCCCACCGAGTACCGCAGCCAGCATCGCAACGGCATCAGTGCGGACCGCCTGGTCGGCTGCTGAGCCCCGGGTAATGCCGGCCTCTGGCCGGCAGGCAAGGCCCCCCGCCCTCTTCGTCGACGACTTTCCACGCCATCACCACCACTGCACTATAGGGGCATGCCCCGCACTGCCGACGGACCGGTGATGACCGACAGCCCCTACAGGACCTACCGCGTCGGAATCGGCGTATCGCTGCTGTTGGCGGCACTGATCGCCACGCTCTCGTTGATTGCCGTGGCCAGCCCCAACCTGGGTTGGGGCGTCGTGGCGCTGGCCACCATCGCGATCTGGGTCGGCGTCCCGTTGCTGCTGGTGCTCCTGCTGGCTTGGCTGCGCTACATGGTGCGCCAGCGCGGGCAGGTGCCGGGCCGCATACACGTGCTGATGTTCGTGCCGACCGCCGCCTCCATGCTCATCATCCCACTGTGGCACGCCCTGCAAGGTAGTGTGGACAGCCTGGCCGGCGGCTCACGCGCGTCCATCGCCGAGCTGCACGTCAACCTCAGCGGGCAACGCCTTTGGCTGGACACCTCGCCGTATGCATCCACCGGTTCTGGCGCTGGCCCGGACCTGCCCATGCAGGACGACCTGCCCGAGCGGTTCATGGCCTTCCACCGCTACCCCAACCCGCAGTCCGATGCAGACAGGGGGTTCCCATATGAAGATGCGCGCCTGAAGCCCTCCGTCGACCACTACCGCTACGCCACACCGTCTGGAGATCGCGCCGTCACCGATGTGCCGCTGGTCCGTCGGCCGTACCCCGACCTTGCGTCATTCAATGCGGCCTGGCGACGCGCGGGTACACCCGAGCTCGTGCATATCTACTACCACTACAGCGATCACGTAGAGGTCGCGCCCGCACTCGCACGCCTCAGTGGCTTCACCACCGATGATCTGGAGCGCAGCCGCTTCGAAGGCCTGGCGCTGTTCAAGATCCACAACTACGGCAGTGCGCCCATCCTGCGGATGGAAATCAATGGCCTCACACTGGACATCGGCGACGGGGCCATCGCGAACATCCCGGAAGCGCCCCGGGATTGCACAGCCTACGGCTACCCGGTCAGCCCCGCGCTGTTGCCGCTCAACCTGCCCCTGCAGGTACGCTGGCAGACTGCAGACGCGCCGACGCGGTGGCACAGCGCGCGCGTGCAGGTGCCCGCGTTCCGGCAGCCGCAGCCACTGCAGGGGCAATCCACATTGCAGCGCGTCCTGCTGTACATGCTGCCCGATGACGCGCTGGCCGCCGAACGCTACGCCGAGGTCTTTGACGGCGATTCGCGGCGCGGCATCAAGGCCACTGGCCTGCCAGCCAGCGCTGCCACCTACGCGGTGTGTGGCAGCGCCAGGGCAACCTATGGCGAAGGAGCGGGAACCGTGCTGGCAGACTGATCCGCGGCCTTGCCGGCGCGCTCCCCTCTACGCTGACGCGCGCTCAGTCCTCCTGCACCAGCTTGAACTCGCGCAGCAGGCCACCGATCTGGGTCTTGTCCAGCTTGTTCATCAGCAGGTTGCGCAGGAACGCAGGCCCGGGAATATCCAGCTCCTTGCCATCGCGCAGGCGACCGGTGGCGGCCAGCAGCGAGCGCACGTCATAGGTGGAATTGAACACCTCGGGCACACCGCGCTCGATCCCAAGCAGTGTGTACACCGCTTCCATCGGTGTGCGCACCGAATACTCGGTGGTGAAGATACAGTCGCGCTGCTTCGATTCGGCGAACTGTCCGATGAAGGCGAAGTTCACCGCACCCTCCGGCACCACGTCCGGGCGGTCACCGGCCTGGCGTGGCATGAAGAACGCGGTGATGTACGGCATCATCACCGGCACCGTCTTCGCCCCAGTCGCGGCCAGCTCATCGATCTCCTCCACCGGCACGCCCAGGTGGTACAGCCACTCGCGGGTGATCTCCTCGCCGGTGCAGTCCTGCATCGGCTTCTTCACGTAGTCTCCAGGCGTATCCACGAACAGCGAATACACCCAGACCACGATCTGGTCCTTGGGCTGGTTCTTGAAATGCGGCTGGCGGTTCACGGTCCAGCTCATCAACCAGCGCGAATCGCGCACACTGACGATGCCGCCGGTCACCACCTTGCCACTGAACGGGTCACGCTTGGCGATCTTCTGGATGTAGGCCGGGATGCGTGCGTCCAGCGTCGTCACTGTCGCCGATTCCCACTTCGTCTGCGGGATATGCGCGCCAAACACATCCGGGCGCCCGAACGCAGGATCCCTGGCAGCAATGCGTCGCCACAGGTCCCAGGCAGGCGCCGGCCCCTCATTCAATCGCGCAGCCGTGTGGTGGTCGCCGTTGTCCGAGTTCTCGGTCAACGAACCGATTGTCATGAACACAAGGTCATCCGCGCTCAGATCCACGCCACCGGCTACACCGTCACGCGTCCAGTGGATGCGCGTGGCCTGCTTGCGACCGGCCGCCAGATCGAAGTCGACGTCGGTCACCTCGGTGCCGTACTGGAACACCACGCCGTGGTCCTGCAGCCACTTCACCAGCGGCAGCACCAGCGATTCGTACTGGTTGTACTTGGTGAACTTCAGCGCCGAGAAATCCGGCAGGCCGCCGATATGGTGGATGAAGCGGTGCAGGTACAGCTTCATCTCCAGCGCCGAATGCCATTCCTCGAAGGCGAACATGGTGCGCCAGTACAGCCAGAAGTTGCTGTCCAGGAAGTCGCGACCCAGCACCTCGTCGATGCGCTTGTTCTCCATCTCCTGCCGAGTGGCCAGGAACAACGCGATGATGTCCTTCTGCGCCTGTTCGCTCAGGGTGAACAGGCCGTCGGTGTGCGCATCTTCGCCGCGATTGATCGTGGCACGCTGCAGCGAATAGTTCGGGTCGTCCTTGTTCAACCAGTAGAACTCGTCCAGCACACTGGCATCTTCAATCTCCAGCGACGGAATCGAGCGGAACAGATCCCACAGGCACTCGAAGTGGTCTTCCATCTCGCGGCCGCCACGGATCACGAAGCCCTTTTCAGGCACCTTAAGGCCATCCAGCGCGCCTCCGGCAATCTGCTGCTGCTCGAGAATGGTGATGCGCTCACCGGCCATACGGCCATCGCGCACCAGGAACGCGGCGCCGGCCAGCGAGGCCAGGCCAGAGCCGACGAACCATGCGCGCTTGCCATCGACACCGGCGGGCTTGCGCGGGCGCGCGAAGGCTTCGTAGTTGCCACTGCTGTAGTACATGCGTTGCTCCTTCCTGGAGGGGGTCATCAGGAACCCGCAGTGGAATGACACAGCCATTCCATGCAGGTCATGCCCCTACTCTAGCGCCGAACCGATGTACCGTTTCCTGCACACAGGCTGCGACCTAGTGACGCAGCCACGTCAGAGCTGTCGCCCCAGCAGCATGCCCGGCCAGCCATCCACAATGAACGGCGCGATGCGCGTGTAGCCGCAGGTCTCATAGAAGCGCACCAGATCACCGTTGCCACCGCCGTAGCAGTCCACGCGCAGATGGTCGAGGCCGGCAGCGCGCGCCTGCTCATCGGCAAAGGCCATCAGGCGCCGGCCGATGCCACGCACGGGCGCATCACGCGATGCCACCAGTACCCGTACATACAGTTCCGGGCCGGTGGGCGCAGGCACATAGGGCATCGACTCGCCCAGCGCCAGGAACGCGCGCACCACGCCGTGCTCGTTCTGCGCCACCCATGCACCTGGCAGTGCGCAGGCATCGGTCACCTGGGTGATCCGGCGCGGCAACGTGGACCACGGCTCGCTGCCCCATTGCTGCAGATTGCCGATCGACACGAACCATTCGATGACTTCGTCGAAGAGCATCAGCACCGCAGGGGCATCGTCTACGTTGGCGCGGCGGATGTTCAAGATTTCCTTTCCAGCTTCAGTCATGCCTGCACTCCTTGACGTCCCGTAGATCCAGTAGTGCCAGGCCATGCCTGGCAGGTGCCCAGTGTATTGATCCAGCCCCCCGTCCACCGGATTTGACATGCAGGCATTTACCTGCCTATAGTCCACCCAAGGACGGCGCCTGTCCGCCCACGCGAGGAACCTGCAATGGTCGATATCGCACACAGGGTCGGCATCAAGGCCCATGCAAGCCAAGTGTACGAGGCCTTGGCAACCCCCGAAGGCGTCGCCGCCTGGTGGGCTGAAGACACCCACGGCGACCGCGAAACCGGAGGCTCGGTCAACGTGCGCTTCACCGCCAATGGCCAGGAAATTGGCGCCATGGAAATGAAACTTGAGCAGCTTGTTCCAAGCGAGCTCGTGCTTTGGCGGTTCCTCGCCGGCCCCGCCGAATGGATCGGCACCCACGTGCGCTTTGTGCTGAAACAGGAAGATGACTACTGCATCGTGCTGTTCACCCATGAAGGCTGGAAAGAGCGCGTCGAGTTCACCTCCCACTGCAGTACCAAGTGGGCGGTTTTCCTGATGAGCCTCAAAGCCCTGCTGGAATCCGGCAAGGGCCAGCCCAACCCACACGACATCAGGATCGACAACTGGAACTGAAGACGCCCCGCATGAATGCAGACAAGGTGTTCAAGGCACTGGCCGACCCTACGCGCAGGACGCTGCTGGATCTGCTCTGCGAAGACAACGGGCAGACGCTCGGCCAGCTCTGCGAGCACCTGGACATGGCCCGGCAATCGGTCACCCAGCACCTGGGCCTGCTGGAAGACGCCAACCTGATCAGCACCGTGCGCCGTGGCCGCGAGAAGCTGCACTTCATCAACCCGGTGCCGCTGCACGAGGTGTACGAACGCTGGGTACGCAAGTTCGAGCAGCAGCGCCTGAGCCTGCTGCATGACCTGAAACGAGAACTGGAAGGAGAATGACGATGTCCGCAGAGTCCACCCGCTTCATCCACGTGATCTACATCGCATCCACCCCGCAGAAGGTGTTCGAGGCCATCACCCGCCCCGAGATCGCCAGCCGCTACTGGGGCCATGAAAACGTCTCGGACTGGAAACCCGGCTCACGCTGGCAGCACGTGCGCGCCAACGAAACACGCTCGGTCGAACTGGTCGGCGAGGTAGTGGAAAGCACCCCTCCCTCGCGGCTGGTCATCACCTGGGCCGCCGCCTCGCAGGCGGAGAACCCGGACGCCTACAGCCGCGTCACCTTCGACATTGTGCCCTACCAGGACATGGTGCGGCTGACCGTCACCCACGACGAACTGGAACCCGGCAGCGGCATGGATACCGGCATCCGCCAGGGCTGGCCGATCGTGCTGTCGAGCCTGAAGTCGTTGTTGGAGACCGGCAAGGGATTGGATGTGTTTGCGAAGCCGAGCTAACACGGTGCTGGCGCGTGGCCACCCACGCGCCTAGAGCGCCACGCTGCCACCGCCGCCCCCCTCTCCGCCTTGCCCATTTCGACATTCCATCCCGCAGAAGACCATGTCTACCGGCATCAGCGGCGCTGCGACCGACGCAATACAGGGCGTGGCGGAGAACAGCTTCAACAGCAGATCGCTGCTGCTGAAGCGCTTGCGTCTGCTCAGCTATTGGCCAAGCACACTCGACAGAGTCGCGAAGATGGATCTGTCTTTGGCAGAGTTCAACCTCGATGCGAGCAAGCCATCTAGCCTTCACCCTGTGGCGCTTGATAGAACTTCCCGCCCTTCAAATAGGGCCTGAAAAAATCTTTGTAAACGGCCAGGTTGTTGTATTCGTCCGGCTCAAAGCCAAACAGACGTGCAGATGATATATGCGGCTGCACCAGCGCCTCTTCCTTGGCATACATCGAAGCGGCACACAGAGACTTCCTCACCACATCTCTGGTCTTCACTGAGCTAATCAGAGCGGAAGCGGGCTTTACTTGATGATGACTCTTGAAGGAATGAAAGAACATCAGATCCTCACGCAAGGTTATCTGATAAATGGCATCCACACCCACGGATTCAATTATATCAACATCAACGGTATCGGTATTTCTTCTAGTGGGGATTTTTTTCCTCATTCTCACACGCATCAAGGAGTCCTCTGGAGTAATCATCTCGCTGCCATTGATGGAAACCCCGTAACTACTCTTCATGGAGATACTCTGGTACTGGATGCCACCGTCCCCAGAGGATGCTTCGCCGAGGAGATCAGAAAAGTCGAGCTCCCAGGAGCCCAGTGTTGCGTCTACTGAAATGGGCAAAGTACTGTCGCCAAAGCAGAGTTCACCCAACGCACCATACCAGGGCTGGCAAAAGGGCAGCAGCAGCGAATCATTGATGACGATTATGTAATGCGCACCGTCTGGCACGTGCCCGTCTACCTTGTGACGCTCAAATTGGTCCAGCTTGCCGCTGATAGCCGATGTGACCGACAGCAATCGCTCACGGAAAACCGCATCACGATCTTCCGGCCCCAAGCTTCTCTGCTCAATGAGATTTCTGGTGTCGGACTGTGGCGTTGGGGTGACCACTTCGAAACAGAACGTCTCTCCATTCTTCCTTGCAATAAAGTCAGGCCCTGCATCCTTGCTCCTGATCTCCTCGAAACCCATTCCGAGAAGCTGATAGTAGAACAGCATTTCGGCCATCCTCTGGGAGTATTTCCCCACATCATCGCTCATTACTTGCGAATTGAACTGAGTATCCTTCAACCCCGAAAAGCTCAAGAAGAGGGATTCCAGACCTTGAATCATGCAGTCAATGACCAACTCCATACGTTGACCACTTTCCGGGGACTTCTGGAAGAAGTAGTCAAACCTTCTGGTCAGGATCTCCCGCCATTTGGCGCGAAGATGATCCACGCACCTATCGTTGTCCCTGTTCTTTCTTGCAGACCCACGGTTGCCAGGAATTTTCACTTCATTGCTTGACATGACGATCGGGCTCGCGAATCCAGATTGTTGATATGGCATACAGGATTGGAAAAAAGCTACTGCTCTGTAGCATGCGAACACTGACCTCATGCCTGCAAGCACGGGGCAAGCGCACCGGCACGTCACCTGGGCACGTCAGAGTTTGGTGGACACTCACTCAGGAAACACGCAGTTGCCGCAGTTGAAATCTCAGCCCGCTAGCGCGCCGTCCAGCCCCCATCCACCGGCAGCGCCGTGCCAGTGATCTGCGCCGCAGCGTCCGAAGCCAGGAACACCACCATCTCCCCCAGCTGCTCGGGCGTCACGAACTGCAACGAAGGCTGCTTCTCGGTCAGCAGCGCGCGGGCGGCGGTCTCCTGATCTGTGCCCTCGCGCTCGGCCAACGCGGTGATCTGCTGCTCGACCAGCGCCGTTCGCACCCAGCCCGGGCAGATGGCATTGGCGGTGATGCCGGTGCCCGCATTCTCCAGCGCGGTCACCTTGGTGAACCCGACCACGCCATGCTTTGCCGCCACATAGGCCGACTTGTTCACCGAACCCACCAGCCCATGCACCGAGGCGATGTTGATGATGCGGCCGGCACCCTGCTGCTTCATGTGCGGCAAGGCCGCCGCCGTGGCATGGAATACGGCCGAGAGATTCAGCGCGAGGATCGCATCCCACTTCTCGACGGGGAATTCCTCGATCGACGCGGTGTGCTGGATGCCCGCGTTGTTCACCAGGATGTCGATGCGTCCCATCGTCGCAACGGCGCGATCGATCATGCCGCGCACTGCCTCGCCACGGGAAAGATCGGCCCCATCGTGCACCACCCGTACGCCGAACTCGGTTTCCAGTTCGGTACGGATGCGTTCGATCTCCGCCGCATCGCCAAAGCCGCTCAGCACGATATCGGCACCTTGCCGCGCCAACGCGGTGGCGATGCCAAGACCGATACCGCCGGTGGAGCCGGTGACCACCGCAACCTTTCCAGAGAACATGGGCGAGCTTCCATCGGGCGTAGGTGGTCAGTGTAGCTTCACCGGCGCCCCCTTTAAGCGACGCTACCTTGGTCAATCAACGGTTAGAACGCGTTCGGTACCCGCCGAGGGAAGTGTCCAGCGTTCATTCAAAACGGACGGTACACCTCAGAGGGGGCGCAGCCGTGGCTTGCTGGCGATACTGTCCGACTCCCACAAGGGCAATGCATCCATGCTTTGCCCGGCGGATCGAACACGTCCGAAAATAGCTTCTGCGGCCGTTCTACTCCCCCCACCTCCAACCGGGCGGAGCGCCTTTCATCCAGCAGAGAAGGACAAGGACCAACACTACGGCCCACGTGTAGAGCTGAAACGCGATGGGCTCGCGAAATGGAGAGAACAGAAACGGACCTGCCAGCAGCAGGCCGAATGCGACTGCGTACACAAGCCAGCCCTGCCACGCGCACGGCATCCCCCAACCCCATCCGTACTTTTTCCTGGTAAACCAGTACTTCCTGCTGATCATTGCAATCTTCCTCGATGGCCGCCGGTCTCACGTACCTGATCCAAGCATGCTTTGAGCTGTTCGTGAAGACGTCGGTCCAGAATCAAGTCAGTATCCCCTCTGGCTGTGACGAGAACAGAGCTACGGTCCGTGCGCAGCACGAAGACGTTGCGACCGCTGTGCATGCGGAACTTGCCAAGCTCAACGCCACCGGTGCTCGTTCCAAGTTGCCGGTGAGGCAGCGTGATCCTTGAAGCATCTATGCCGAGAGGAAGCGCGTAGGCGTGAATCAGGGATACGTCCAGCGTCGATCGGCACATCATCAGGAACTACTCCGCAGAGATTGACCGCATGCCTTAAACGTAAATCGTCTCGACAATTGCCTCAAATGCGTCTTCGTCACAGGTGACAAGGCCCACGCTTCGCATCGCGCGCAGAAACGAGCGGGCCTCGTTCTATGTTGCGGGCTTTGCGTGTTCATCGCAGATCATACTTGCACTGCCACGCATGAGAATGCTTCAGTATCAGATAGCGCGCAACAAACGCCCATTTCTCATCGATCACATTGGCCGAACAGGAGCTGCGCGCTGTGATGCCATTGCAGTGACACTGTTCATACCGAACTTCAAACACGCTCTAGAAGATGACGCTTGCCCGCTCAACGGTCGCGAGCGGATTGACCTTCCGCACAGCCTCCAGGAACAGCAGGAAATCCCGATTGAACAGCGTCAGGTTGTTGGTGAACGTCACACCCTTTCTGCCCGATGCTCTGCTGAAGCACACCTTCCAGACATAGCGCCCGTAGATCCTGTCGGACGTTCGTGTGACTGAGGTGATCTGCGAAAGCGGAACCGCCGTGGGCACGGGCCCACGTCGCAGGTAGAAGGATTCTGTATCAAAGAAATAGTGCTCGCGATCCTCTTTGCCATCCACCATCACCAAGGTCATGGACTTGCCAGAAATCTGGCGAGGGGGATCCAAACGCAGCCCTGATCCCAATGCAGAACGCGCGGTCGCTGACATTCGCCGAAGGGTGAACCAGAGGATCACCAACGGAAGTGCCGCGAGGACAATGAAGCCTACGGTCTTCAAAACAGTTTCCAGCGTGCTGGGCACACAGATCTCCAGGATGAACTTTCAGGCGATGCCCAAGTAGATCCACGCCACGCGTGGATGGCTCTCCCTCAACGCCCCATCACTTCCAATGATCCGGCCCCAGGAACGGCAGGCTCAACACAAACACGGGAACCGCCACAGGAATCAACGCCGCGCCCAGTACCTTGCCGGCCGCCGTCCCAACACCCGGCTTGTCCTCCCTCTCCGGCAGGATCCGCTGCGCCCGCGCACTGATCGGCTGTGCCAGCTTCCCCTTCTCCGCCAACGCTGCAGCGTCCGGCAACTTCACCCGCTCGCCGTCGCCCTCGAACAGCGCGCTGTAATAGCTGCCGCCCTTCTTTGAAAGATTGCAGGCCCGATCAAACGCCAGCGCATAACGGCTCCGATCCTGCGGCAGGTAGTAGCGCGCACGCTCATCCACATACTTCGCCTCGCGCGGGAGCACCTCAATCCGCTCCAGCTTGAACTGCATGGCCTGTTCCGCCGTCACCTGCTCCGGCCGCAGCAGCAGCGCATAGCTGCCGTGCACCTTGGCCTTGTTGGCCGGGTCGCGCCAGTCTTCATGGAAGTACATCTGCGCGCAGGCCACCGCCTCGCGCAGCGGGCTGTCCATCAGCGCGCGGTACTCGCGGAACGGCGCGGCATTGAAACGCATCGGCTCTTCAAAGCGCGGCAGCAGGTATAGCTGGCCGTCGTCGGCCACGAACGCACCGGTGATCTCGCGGCTTGAGGCGTGCTCCTCCGGGCCACTGGCACAGCCAGACAACAAGCCAAGGCACAGGGCGGAGAGAATGAAAAAAGACGTTCGCATGTCGTGTTCGAGGGCTTCCCTGGGAAAACGGCCCCGCCCGGAAGGACAAGGCCAGCCCGTCATGGTGCCATGGCAGCCCCGCCGTGCCCAATCAATGCGACTCCACCACGCCCACGACGCGGTCAAACCTGCAGTTGCGCAGATCCTCACGACTCAACCAGAACGTGGCCTGGCCACAGTCACCAAAGACCAGATCAATCGCCGGGTCACACGCCAACTGCAGCAGGCAGACCGCGTCGCCCTCGCCTTCCACGTCGGGTACGATGCCGTGCAAGCGCGGTGCGTGCCCCAGCATCTGGTGCACGCGCGTCTCGGCGCAGCGCTTGCGGCCATCAGGCAACGTGCCCAGGCTTTCATCAAACGGCAGATGTTCGTCCTGCAAGTGGCGGTACATCAGTGCAGGAATGCGCGCGGCCGCAGCCGGCGAGCCTGCCGCGTAGGCAACTGCCGCCAGCAGTCCCTTTGTGAACGCCCGGCCCATGCCCAGGTCGGTCAGCGTCATACGCTCGAAGTCGTCGCTGATCTGTCCGATAATCCACTCACGGAACGCCTCCCGCGTTGCATCATCCGGGGTTTCATCCAGACCAATGGCGGCGGCGCGCTTCACCCACGCGCGTACATCGGCGTAATCAATACCCCCGCGCTTGCCTGCACGCCGTTCATTGCCGATCACCCGTGAAAGGCGGTCAATGATGATGCCTACCTGGGGGAAATCGGTCTGATAGCGCAGCCATTGCACCGGAAAGGTCCACGCAGGTGACTTCGGGCGCTCCCATTCGGTGGCGGCGTCTGCACGCGGAAACAGGCCCGTGGCCGCCACCACCGCACCCAGCCGCATTTCGTCCCGGCGCGAGGGGTAGATATCGTAATACGGCCGATCCTCCTCACCCGGCGGCAGCTCCAGCTCGTCCGGCCAGGTATCCATGCGCCACCAAGGGCCATTGAACATGCACGCACGGCCCATCCTCCTCAGGTAGCAGCCATGCGGGATTGCGGTGCGCATGGTCCGAGGGGCCTTCATTCAGAATCGGACGCATACCGTCCGGCAGCGCACGCACGTGCTGATCGACCGCTACCTCAGCCGCGTACAGTACACGCACGCGTTGCTGTGGTTCGTCCGTGTCCCAGATCTGCTCTTCGTCGTTCATGGCGAAAAAGAACAGCATGCCCTGCGAGGGCATATCGGGATCCACGCGTGGCACCTCGGCGCAATCGATCTGCGCCAGGAAGTGCATCGGCGCCGCTTCGCCATAACTTTCCCCAACCGGCCAATCCATCCCATCGGGCAATTGCGGCAGACCGCCTAGACGGCTGCGAACCCTGGGGAATGCCGCCGGCGGGTAGAAACGCTGCAGCACCAGGGCCGGGGTTCGGTGCTTGGCGAAGAAGGCCTCAAGCACCGCTTCGGCATGGTGGTCGCGTTGGTCGGCGTGGTACATTGAATGAGCCTGAGCATCCATTTCAGTGACGTCCTTTTGAGTCTGGATCGAGCACCACAGGTATATCACCACCCGGCCTGCCTGTAGCGCCCGGCGATGATCTACTCACCGGCGCGCCAGATTGCTCCTTGATTGGCGAAATGAGCCAGCGGCTGCGGGCCGTGCGTCCTGGCCAAGGCCCAGGTCAGCCGCCCGGCAGGCCTTTGAAGAAGCGCCGCGACATAATCCGCATTTCCAGCATGCCGATTACGGCATCCGTGGCTCGCCGGCCCCTTCAGTCGTGCCGGCGCAGTCGGCATCGCGGTTGCTGCCATGTCTGTCGCAATCACCAAGCACTTTGCCCCGCTACCGGGGAACGGATGAAGAAGAAAGCCCACTCTTGAAAGGAGAACGCGGTAATGAACGCAGATGATGCGAAGTCGATACCGATGATGGACCCGCTCGCGAAGCAGCACACAAATGGATCGGATGCATCCAGACGCACCATCTATGTAGATCTTGATGGCGTGATGGCCGATTTCGACGCGGCATTTCCCACCCTGTTTGGCTTGGACCATCGATTGCTTGCCGACGATGAGATGTGGATGCACATCAACAATCACCCGTCGTTCTTCCGCGACCTGCCGCCGATGCAGGGTGCAGTGGAGTTCTTCCACAGCATCCACCACTTGAACCCGGTGATTCTCACGGCCTGCCCGAAATCAAACTATCCACTCGCTGCCATGCAGAAGCGGCAGTGGGTCCGCCAACACCTGTCAGCAACCTGCCTGGTGCTGCCGGTGCTTGGTGGAAGGCATAAGCCTCTCTTCATGCACCAGCCGGGTGATGTTCTGATCGACGATTTCGAAGCGAACTGTGATGCCTGGACAGCGGCCGGAGGCGTGGCGATCAGGCACGCCGGCGATTGGACCGCGACGCGTCACGCGCTTTCCCAAATTGAAGATCTGTCAGGAGCAGCGTTGGCGAAGGGCTGACGCCCTCTCTGCCGACCACGTTGGCACTTCCATAGACAGGCCGAGGCGCTGGCCCCTCGGCCCACAAGGCTGGCAGCCTGCGTTGTAGCTCCGCCCTACTTCAACCGCTCCACCAACCGCTGCCCCACCTCCAGCGCCGAAGCCGGGTTCTGCCCGGTAATCAGCTCACGGTCCACCACCACATGCCCGGTCCACGGCGTGGCATTGCTGCTGAACTTCGCACCCGCCCGCTGCAACGCGGTCTGCGGGTAGAACTTCATCTCACCGCCACCCAGCAGCGGCTTGGCCTGCTCTTCTTCCTGGTTGCTGATCACCGTCATCTGGTAGCCGTTGTAGATCCATTTCGGCGTGGCCGGCGTCGCACCCGCCTCCAGCTTTGCCACGAAACCATCGGCGTCCGGCAGCGTGGACAGCAGCGCGATCGGCCCGTGGCAGACCAGCGCGGTGGTCTTGTTGCGCTGGTGGAAGTCGGCCAGCAGCCGGCCCAGCGCCGGGCTCTTCAGCAGGTCCTGCATCGGCGCGTGGCCACCGGGAATGTAGACCGCATCGAAACGCGCGTAACCCTGCTGCTCGATGCGCGCCAGGCTGACCACCGGCGAGGCCGTCGGCGAGGTCAGCGCCAGTTTCTCCAGCAGGTCCTTGTGCAGCGCCAGCTGCGCGGCATCGTTGCCGAAGTACGCCGGCGTCACCGAGGACGCATCCACCGTCGGCGCCCGCCCCTGCGGCGTGGCCAAGGTCACCTCGTGGCCCGCGTCCAGCAGCAGCTTGACCGGCTGCATCAGCTCGTTGAGATAGAAGCCGGTGGACAGCACCTTGCCGTCCTTCAGGTCAAGGTGGTTTTCGTCGGACAGCACCACCAGCACGTTGGCGGCATGCGCTCCGCTGGCGGCCAGGGTCAGGGCCAGCGCTGCGGCCAGCCGGGTCATCAGGTTCATGGGGAGCTCCTATCGGGGAATGGCCGCCACTTTATTCATCGCGCCAGCGGCGATAAATTGGCCCCATCGCAAAACATCTGTTCCCCGGAGAGCCAAATGAGCCGCAAGTTCGACTACCTGGGCGATGTGGAGGTGTTCCTGGCGGTGGTCGAGCACGGCTCGTTCACCGCCGGCGCGGTGGCGCTGTCCACCACGCCCTCGGTGCTGAGCCGCGCGGTCACCCGCCTGGAAGCGCGGCTGGGCCGGCAGCTGCTGCAACGGACCACCCGCCGCGTGGGCCTGACCGACGCTGGGCGGCTCTATCTGGAACAGGTGCGCACCGCCTTCGGCCTGTTGGACGACGCCGAGCGCGACGTACTGGCCCAGGACGGTGCGCTGGCCGGCCGCGTGCGCCTGAGCGTGCCCACCACCTATGGCCACCACCGGCTGCCGCCCGTGCTGGCGCGCTTTGCGCAGCAGTACCCGCAGGTGCAGGTGGAACTGAACATCACCAACCGCAACGTGGATCTGGTGGCCGAAGGCTTCGACCTGGCCATCCGCCTGGGCCAGCTGCCGGACAGCGGGCTGGTGGGGCGGAAGCTGGAAGACGCCCCACTGCTGCTGGTAGCCGCGCCGGACTACCTGCAGCGCCGCGGCACGCCGCAGACGCTGGAGGATCTGCAGCAGCACCTGTGCCTGCCGTTTGTGATGCCGCGCACCGGGCGGCTGGCGCCGTGGATCTTCCGCGACGGCGGGCGCGACGTGGACTGGCTGCCGCGTTCGCCCATCGAGACCTCCGACGATGTGCTGGGCGTGGTGTCGCTGGCCGAACAGGGCATCGGCATCTGCCAGAGCTATGAGTTCATCGTGCGCGAGCGGCTGCAGCGTGGGCAGCTGGTGGAAGTGCTGCCACAGCTGCGGGGGAGATCGCGGCCGTTCTCGGTGATCTATGCGCCGCATCGGCGGCAGTCGGCGGCGGCGCGGGCGATGATTGAGTTGCTGGCGGGGAATGCGGCTGAGGATGGCGTTGGTTGAGGCTGCGAGCTTGTTACCGGTGTCGGGTTTGAACCGATTTTCGGGCTGTACGGCTGATCGTGCGCCGTTGCTTGGCGAGCCAGACTAAGAACTGTTGCAAAGCAGGCTGTCGCGCTATTCGCTTGTAGCGTGGGCGATTGCGCCAGTTTGAATCGCCATCAACAGAGTAGCTGCACGAATGCGTCTGATGGCGTCGCGTGCTGCACGAATGGTGCGTGCAACAATAGTTCTTCGCTCTCGGATTCCGCGATTCCTTCGCGAATTTCTATTGGCATTCGAAGCGGCGGCGTAAACACCATGGCGCGCCATCAAAAAAGGGTGGCAGCGGGTCTGCAAACCCGTGATGAGAGATGCACCTGTAGTTTGCGCTTGCCCGTCGGCACCGTCCTTAACCGGTGCCGGCGGGCAATCCGTCGGCCTTTCTGGCGGGCGGTGCGTGGGGGCCCTCGGGCCCACCGGTCTATGGTGCTATTTCATCCCGGTTTGCAGCCACGCATCGTCCGCCACCTCTTCGCGGTGGCGCTGTTAAGCACAGCCACGGAAGCCGACGCCATGAACGAATCCGACACCTTCTCTTCGTACACCGTTGTTGAACCGATCAACGACGACACTCCCCTGCCCGACCTGAACTCCCTGCTCGGCATCCTTAAGCGCATGCGCGGCTGCGAGGGTGCCGATGGGCATCCTTGGCCAGAAACCGATGTGTCACCCGGGCGTCGCGTGAGCCTGGCTAGAAGTGAGCGCGCGATGGTTGGCGCACTGACGGTGCTGGAGCTGCTACACGCGGCAGACCGCTGCCGGGTGGCAGCGGACCCGGAGCGGCATTTGGATGAGGGGGTGGTGGATGGGCTGTTTCTGGCTTGCCGAGGGTTAGTTGAGTGGGCTTGTCGGGAGGTTAGGCCAGAGTAGTTAGCCAACCGCAATGACTGCTCTTGCCACGTTATCCATACTCACTTTAAGGCTGGCCCAGCCGCTGCCACTCTTCCAGAGGCGCCTGCCCACGCCTTAAGTGTTGAGTAGACCGACGCTGCCCAAGGACCCTGCCGCCCTAACCCCGCATTGAGGCCATCCTCTGGGGGCACACAAGACACTGAAAACTGTCGATTAAAGCGATCAATCAAAGCTCCAATATGCGCCTCGATATCACGCCGAGCAATCGACATCAGCGAAATAGCTGTAAGTGAATGTGACGCATTTTCCGAGTTTACCATGCTATCAAGTGACCGCTTTGATCCATTCCACTTAGCCCAAATATGTAGCACATTTGCATCTTCGGCTCTATATTTCCACGATGCCATCGGCTCCGACATAATCTCATGAACGACATCTTCTGCTTCGATTGGACTATCCCTCACAATCGCAACAAGGAGCCTATCCCTAACCCCAAGCTCAGCAATTTCGGCTGAATTCAACAGCCGCGCCCAAGTTGCTGCGACACCTTGCGGCCAGGCCAGCGCCAAATGCCCAAGCACACCGTCAGCCAACTGACCAAACGCGTCTCTCGGCTCCCCAATGGTAGAAAGCTCTCCCCATATATCCTCAGACCCATAAAACTGCGCAGCAAGAATACGCGCAGCTGCGCACGCAGCGTCACCGAAATTCCCCCTTCTAATAGATTTAATCAGTAGGCGCCGCAACGACCGACTCCTGGGGCGATGCCGCGCGAAAGCTTCAAAATAGGTCGCTCCGGCTACGTCCGGCACTTGGTTTTCGAAATAGCTCCCAAGTAGAAGCTCCAGAGCCGGAGTTTTCTCGAAAAGTGCATCGTAACCAGACCGCACGAACTCTGACACAGGAAGCTCCCGCTCCTGGACATTGCTCTCTAAGAGGAGCGGCTTAAGTGCCTCCCAGTGCTCGATCAGAGCACCCGGTGAAACCAGATCATGCGCCAGCCAGTCGATAAGCCCATGAGTCCAATTGCGCCCGCCATCATCCGCAAAGCGAGCAACAACTCGCGAATACGCCCCAAGCTCCAGAAGGGCCGCCAACGCTGTGCGCCGTCGCATGTCCATATAGGTACCCACGGAGTTGAACTCGGGCGCAAGGAACTGCTCCAACTGCTCGACGAGTACAGAATCCCCCTTTGCAGCGCGCGCGCGCGCCATCAAACAGCTGGCTCTAACCGCACTATCCTCTTCCGCCAACGGCAATGGAGTCAACTCAACCACGGAATCAAGTTCGATGGCTCGCTCACGGAAAATAGTAGCAACAGCCACCCTCACGTCAGCTGGCGCCGGTATCGCCGCGTCAAGAAATCGCGCTCGAAGGCCCGCATCGCGTTCAAAAGCCCGAGCAATTACTCCGAAATTTGGACCGTCGATGTTGGATAGTGAATCCTCAACTATCTCTAGGCTCCTTGGATCATCCGGATATATGCTTGCAAAGCGCGCCTGGATCTCTGTCCTGTGGTAGTACCATATTCTAGGGCTATCCAACAGATCCCTCACCAGTTCCTTGGTACTTTCATCTGGGTATTCCTCGAGGAGAGCCATGACGGCTCCGACCTCTCTTGTCACAGCGGAAGCGCGCGCAATTTTGCGAAGCCAATGGACTCGTTTGCTAGATTCAGAAATAAGGACTCGCCCCAATGACCCCAAGGGCGCGGCCATCTCGATACTTCCATCGGCCCAGTGCTGAAGCCTTTCTCGCACCACAATATCGCCCCCCCATCCGCGCTGAAGGGCGAACGCAATCCAGTATCGCCCACGGATGTCCGCTAACTCATATGACTCCAAGAGCTCAAGCTTCGCTCCCTCATCACCAATGGTGACCATTGCATGGGCTGTCCGAGGGTCCCATAGGGGCCCCTTGTACTTCGCCCGGTCCGCATTCAATGAATCTCTAATTGCCGGGGCCAGTTTAGCATTCCCACGAAATCCCGCAGACAGATCCTCCCACACGCGATGATCGCCAAGCGTTAGCATTCGACCAAACTGCCTGACCAATGATGCAACAACCTCCGCCACTTCAACATCACCCGGGCAACAGCGGACCAGATACTGAAGTGGCACCTCTACGTCAAATCCCGATTGAGCTTTACGCAATCGGTCCAGCAGAAATCCGCGAAGATTCTGATCGCTCGGCCAGCCTTCGCACAGCAATCCAATTGCATCATGTTGCACTTGATATTCCAGGGAGCCACCATCCAGCAGCATCCAAACTCGAGCGATGTCTTCATCAGTTTGTAGCCCTTGCTTGACACGAGTTCGCACCGTTCCTAGAAACAGCTCAGCATTGGCTGTACTTCTGTTGGCGCTTGCACATGCAATAGCTTGCGCCTGCCACTCCGTTCTAGCGGTCAATCCATAAATAGCAGCAGCCCTAACTTCAGGCCGAACATCAAAAATCGCCATTCTCTCCAAAGTGGCCAACGTCTCATCATTATCCACGAACACGTGCGCAATAGTTTCGGCGGCGGCTCGTCGACACATGACATCTTCATCTCTAAGGGAGCGAACTAGAGTGGACCACAGATCGGTGGATGGCGCCCAATCCTTAAAGGACGCAATGAGAGCTCTCCGCTTATAACTTAGCTGTCCAGGCAGCCAACGCCTGATGGCAGAACGACACTCAGAACGCACACGTGTTCCCAGCGCGCCAATTGCAATGTTCCTCGCCAATGACACGCGCAGCTCGACAATGGGAGAACTTTCCACTTCGTTGACGGCAAGCTCGACGATTCGACGTGCTTCGCTTATCGGAAGCCCCGAATCCGATGTGGCGATCTCCATGCGGAGCTCGATAGACTGTGTACGAAGCCATTCATTCTTGGCGCCTAGATCTTCTAATCGTTGTGATGCACGGCTAGAGAGCACCATTTCTCCGCGCGCACCCAGAATTCCGAACCATGCAATTAGAGTTTCTCGCCATGCAGGACTGGCCCAGATGCCAGCCATCCATTCAATTTGATCATCGTGTGACTGTCGCGCGACCGACTCAGCGGTCAAGTACTCCTGAATACTCAGATGGAGGAGACTAAACTCGTCGGGAGATCGCTCAACAAGCACTCCATACTGACCATTCAACTGATTGACTGCCTCCGCGGCGACTCTTCTCGCCTTCGCCGCAGGCTCGCCCAACCCATGCATATCGTCCATCAGAAAGACTGTGCACACCTCCTCGCAACGCTCTTTCGAGAGTGATCGCGTCGGTTGTGATTGCATCTCCCTAGCCAGCCGAATAAGCATCTCTCTAAGATCTGCGGACTTCAACCCCAGAGAACTGATCGGCGCGGCAGTTCCACTCGCTTGCGCGCGCGCGGCAGGATGCTTTGATAGCAACAGCTCCACAATCTGCCTGTACGCCTCTACTCGCGCCTCAGGAAGCTGGTGGGAGAACCTAAATAGCTGAATCAATGACATGCAAAGCAGCGGATTTCGGGCCAACTCCAGAGTCCTAGGACTACTGCTTGCTTCGCGCAGGAATGCTTGCGCCCGACGCCGCCCGAAATCACCGATTTCATAGGTCGCTTGCAACGGCGCTTCGGGCTCTGACTCCAGAAACTCAAACCAACGAGCCGCCAACTCCTCTATCTTCTTTTCGCTCAAGGATGCAAGCGTAGCTTTTGCCCAAGAAGGCGGGATGCCGAGGGTTCCGTAGCTTTGGGGTCGGCCAGTGCAAATGATTGACGCACCACTGGCCTCTAAGAAAGTCACAACACGATCAAGAGCCTCACGCCCCGAGTGCTCCTCCGTGGACTCATCCAAACCATCAACAAGCAGGAGAACCTGCCCTGCCCTCACTGCTCGCTTGAAGATTGGGTATACATCGCCGAAACTGTACTGGCAAAGCCACTCTCGAAAGAATGCGTCAATACTAATACCCGATTCGCGCCCAATGGAGGCCGAAAGCCGGGAGAACGATATCCATATCGGTAGGCATGCAAAATATCCAGAGTTCAGAACGTCAAATCGGAGCTTTTCTGGCTTCAAGATGGACAAGGCCAAGTATCTGAGCAACGTACTCTTCCCATAGCCCGGCTCACCGAGAACAACGCACTGGCTCCGATCACGCAGCCATTCAAAGACGGGTCTCTTGATCTCGTATGACGCAGCATTTGCATTCTGAGGTGCGACCGCGTCTTGCCCCCTGGAATTCCCATAAGCCTCTTCCTCTCGGCTTAAGTTTCTCATCGTAGACTGATTGAATGTCCCCATATCAACCTGAGTCCGCTCGACGACATCGGGAACCACATATCGATCACGATAGTCCATGTACGCGTTTCGATCCGTCCTAAAACCCGGATCGTGCTGCGAGAAGAGTACTGAGTATAGATTCGCAAGTCTGGATCGAAGCGCTCCAAGCTCGTAGCCATTCAGCCGATCGCCCAAACTATCGGCAGCATCCTGCCCGTTAAAACTAGACACCCAAGAACGACCAAAGAAATCATCGACGATGTCGCAGTTATCTTTTAGACGCTCGCATATCCCACCTGCGGCAGAACCATCCCACACCGAAAGCTCTATACCCTGCTCTGCCAGTATCTTCCGCTGCTTATCCAGCGCGTCCTGCTACTGAGTTCTCTCAAGCGACGACGATACACACAGTACGAACTCCGTCACCTCCTTCACCCAGCGCCCGGAAAGAAAGACTTTCACCGCGGAGGCAATATCAGAAGCACTGAAATCGTTAACTTTCTTGCACTGATAGCACACCTTCGAGGAAGGTTTCCCGGAGCGAACCGCAATGATGTCGATACCTCCTTGCGACTGGCCCGCCGTTCCATAGACAGAACAGTCAATCACTTGACCCTCTCTACGAACGAGCCTAAGTGCAAGACGTTCGAAGTCTTGCCAAGAGAGTTCATTCAAAGGAAGGCTTTGCGTACGCGTTTCGACCGGCGCCTTGGGCTCGGGCCCGCTTGGAGGCTCCTGAAGCCAAGCGCGTCCGCGCGTTATTGAATCTTCCACATAATCTCCAGAAGCCACCATTAAGTCCTCCAGCCGTCCTGTGCGCCTGCGAGAGGTCGTTGAACCAGCAACACTGTGTCGCCTTAGAAATCGGCAACCCCATGCAAGACAGTGTCGCACAAGCAAAGAGTGTCTCGACAATAGTTCTTGGGTTCAAGCACTACCGCCCCGCCGACGAGAGGCCCAAGAAACGTAACCGGTTGAAAAAGCACTTCCTCACTTCGGGAATTTTCACCACCCATATCATTAATAATAATCATTAAAGAAATAGCTGATGCTCCAGAGAGCTTCGCCAGAGACGACAGCGAAGCTACATAATCTCGAACCTGAACTTGGGAGCCCCCCTCCCTCTAAAACCCATGCAGAAGGCGGCAGAACGCTCACAAACAACAAGGGCGCCTCTCGGCGCCCTCGTTCTTTCAACTCATTCCCACTCAATAGTAGCCGGCGGCTTACCCGAGATGTCATAAACAACCCGCGACACCCCCCGCAACTCATTGATGATCCGGTTGCTCACCGTCCCCAGGAACTCATACGGCAGATGCGCCCAATGCGCCGTCATGAAGTCGATGGTCTCCACGGCCCGCAGCGCAATCACCCACTCATAAGCCCGCGCGTCACCCACCACGCCCACCGACTTCACCGGCAGGAACACGGCAAACGCCTGGCTGGTCTTGTCGTACAGGTCCGCCTTGCGCAGCTCATCAATGAAGATGGCATCGGCCTTGGCCAGCAGTTCAGCGTATTCGCGCTTCACTTCACCCAGGATACGCACGCCCAGGCCCGGGCCCGGGAACGGATGGCGGTACACCATGGTGCGCGGCAGGCCCAGCTCGACGCCCAAGCGGCGCACTTCGTCCTTGAACAACTCGCGCAGCGGCTCCACCAGGCCCAGCTTCATGTGCTCCGGCAGGCCGCCCACGTTGTGGTGGCTCTTGATCACATGCGCCTTGCCGGTCTTGCTGCCGGCCGACTCGATCACGTCCGGGTAGATGGTGCCCTGCGCCAGCCACTTGGCGTTCTTCAGCTTGTTCGACTCTTCGTCGAAGATCTCAACGAACAGGTTGCCGATGATCTTGCGCTTGGCCTCCGGGTCGCTCACGCCTTCCAGCGCGGCAAAGTAACGGTCGGCGGCATTCACGCGAACGACCTTCACGCCCATGTGCTCGGCGAACATCGCCATCACCTGGTCGCCTTCCTGCCAGCGCAGCAGGCCGGTATCCACGAACACGCAGGTCAGCTTCTCGCCGATGGCCTTGTGCAGCAGCGCGGCAACCACGGACGAATCGACGCCGCCGGACAGGCCCAGGATCACTTCGTCATCGCCCACCTGTTCGCGCACGCGGGCGATCTGGTCGTCGATGATGTTGGCGGCGGTCCACAGGGTCTGGCAGCCGCACACGTCCACCACGAAGCGGCGCAGCAGCGCCTGGCCCTGCAGGGTGTGGGTCACTTCCGGGTGGAACTGCACGCCGTACCAGCGCTTTTCTTCGTTGGCCATGGCGGCCACCGGAATGCGGTCGGTGGTGGCGGTGATGGTGAAGCCCGGCGGCGCGACGGAGACGTGGTCGCCGTGGCTCATCCAGACATTCAGCTTCGGCTCGCCGCCGTGGTCGCTCAGGCCCTTGAACAGTGCATCCGGGTTGATCACGTTCACTTCGGCGTGGCCGAATTCGCGCTGATCCGCCGCTTCGGTGGCACCGCCCAGCTGCGCGGCCAGGGTCTGCATGCCGTAGCAGATGCCGAAGATCGGCAGACCGCTGTCGAACACTTCCTGCGGCGCGGCCGGGGCACCCGGCAGCGTGGTCGATTCTGGGCCACCGGACAGGATGATGCCCTTGGCGCCGAACGCGGCGATCTCGGCCGGGTTGTGGTCCCACGCCCAGATTTCGCAGTAGACGCCCAGCTCGCGGATGCGGCGGGCGATCAGCTGCGTGTACTGCGCGCCGAAATCGAGGATGAGGATCTTGTCGTTATGGATGTTGGTCATGGTGCCGTTCCAGTGGTGTTTTTCGCAGCGCCCGGCGCTTCAAGGCTCTGCGTCAGCGTGGCGATGAACGCCTCGCGTTGTTGAATATGTGAGGTGTCTTCCTCGTCCCAGCGCAGCATCAGCAGGCCGTGCGGTGCGTTGGGGTTGGAGCGGTCGGCGCGCGGCAGCTCGGCGATTTCCTGCACTTCGGTGCCGGGCACGATGCGCCGTTGCAGCGCCGCCATCGAGACGCCCGAATCCGCAGCACCCCAGGATGCCCAGCGCACACTCATCCGTGCGGGCTCCAGCGCGCCCAACACCGGCGTCAGCACCGGATCATCCGGCCCGTGCAGCAGCTCGGAAATGCATTGCAGGGTGACCTGCAGCGGGCGCTCGCCAGTACCTTTCAGCAGCCAACGCTGCTCGCCAGCGGCCTGCACCTGCCAGCCCTTCGGCAGCGAGAACGCGTTCTGGCACGCCTGCACGTCCTGCAATTGCGAAACCGCCGCGCCCGGAGACCCGGAGCGCGGCGGCGGTTCGGACAACGAACAACCTGCCATCAGCAGGCTGCCCGTAATCGCAAGAGCAGTTCGCAAGCGCATCAGGCGCGATAGTTCGGCGGCTCTTTGGTGATCGTCACGTCGTGGACGTGGCTCTCACGCTGGCCGGCGCCGCTGATCTTCACGAACTTGGGCTTGCTGCGCATGTCTTCGATGGTGGCGCAGCCCACGTAGCCCATGGTGGCGCGCAGGCCGCCCATCAGCTGGTGGATGATGCCGCCCACCGGGCCGCGGTACGGCACGCGGCCTTCGATGCCTTCCGGCACCAGCTTGTCGGCGGTGGCGGCGTCCTGGAAGTAGCGGTCCTTCGACCCCTTCTCCATGGCAGCCAGCGAACCCATGCCGCGGTAGCTCTTGTACGAACGGCCCTGGTACAGCTCGGTCTCGCCCGGCGATTCCTCGGTACCGGCCAGCAGGCCACCGACCATGATGGTCGAGGCACCGGCGGCCAGCGCCTTGCCGATATCGCCCGAGTAGCGGATGCCACCGTCGGCGATCAGCGGAATGCGGTCCTGCAGCGCTTCGGCCACCAGGTCAATGGCGGTGACCTGCGGCACGCCAACGCCGGCGACGACGCGGGTGGTGCAGATCGAACCCGGGCCGATGCCGACCTTCACTGCGTCCGCGCCGCTGTCCAGCAGCGCCAGTGCGGCTTCGCCGGTGCAGATGTTGCCACCGATGACCTGCACGTTCGGGAAGTTCTTCTTGACCCAGCTGACGCGGTCCAGCACGCCCTGCGAGTGGCCGTGCGCGGTATCGACCACGATCACGTCCACGCCGGCGGCGACCAGCGCTTCCACGCGGCGATCGGTATCGCCACCCACGCCGACGGCAGCGCCGACCAGCAGGCGGGTCGACAGATCCTTGGCAGCGTTCGGGAAGTCGGTGTTCTTCTGGATGTCCTTGACGGTGATCAGGCCACGCAGTTCGAACGAATCATTGACCACCAGCACCTTTTCGATGCGGTTGCGGTGCAGCAGCTGCAGCACTTCGTCAGACGCGGCGCCTTCCTTGACCGTGATCAGGCGATCCTTCTTGGTCATGATGTGGCGGACCGGATCGTCCAGCTCGGTCTCGAAGCGCATGTCGCGATGGGTCACGATGCCGGCCAGCAGGCCGTCGCTACCCACCACCGGCACGCCGGAGATGTTGTGCGCCTGGGTCAAGGCCAGCACGTCGCGGATGGTGGTTTCCGGGCCGACGGTGATCGGGTCGCGGATGACACCGGCCTCGAACTTCTTGACCTTGGCCACTTCCGCGGCCTGCTGTTCCAGGCTGAGATTCTTGTGGATGATGCCCATGCCGCCGAGCTGGGCCATGGCGATGGCCAGGCGGGCTTCGGTGACGGTATCCATGGCTGCGGACAGGATCGGAAGCTTGAGCTTCAGGTCGCGAGTCAACCGCGTTTCGAGGTTGACGTCCTTGGGCAGGATGGTCGAATGGGCGGGGACGAGCGAGACGTCGTCGTAAGTGAGTGCTTCAGCCTGGATGCGCAGCATCGGCATACCCGAGATGTGGGGAAGCGCGACATTTTACCCCTTTTTCGCGCCCTGTGGCAGGGGGTAGATGCGACGCAGTGTCGCGCGGGCGGTGGTTGGTTCAGGGGGGCGACCCGGGTGGGCGCCAACCTTGGTTGGCACCCACGGAACCGCCATGGACATGGAACCGCCACGGAACCGCCCTTGGTAGGTGCCAACCTTGGTTGGCACAAACAGGGAGAGGCCCTCATCCCATCTGGGGTCCAGCGCCGGACGGATCGTGCCAACCAAGGTTGGCACCCACGGAACCGCCATGGACATGGAACCGCCACGGAACCGCCTTTGGTAGGTGCCAACCTTGGTTGGCACAAACAGGGAGCTGCCTTCACCCCATCTGGGGCACAGGCGCCGGACGGATCGTGCCAACCAAGGTTGGCACCTACCAGGAGCGGGTCATCGGCCTGCCTGCATTGTGCCGACCAACGGTCGGCACCCACCAGGAGCCGGTCGTCAGCTCAGCGCTTCCGCCGCTTCCAGGGTGTTCTGCATCAAGGTGGCCACGGTCATCGGGCCCACACCACCGGGCACCGGGGTGATCCAGCTCGCCCGCTGGGCCGCCGCTTCAAACCCGACATCACCCACCAGGCGACCGTCATCCAACCGGTTGATGCCCACATCGATCACCACAGCACCCGGCTTCACCCACTCGCCCGGCACGATGCCCGGACGGCCCACCGCCACCACCAGGATGTCGGCGTTGCGCACGGCCTGCTCCAGCACGTCCTTGGGGGTGAACTTGTGGCAGCTGGTCACGGTGCAGCCGGCAATCAGCAGTTCCAGGCCCATCGGGCGGCCGACGTGGTTGCTCACACCCACGATGGTGGCGTTGCGGCCGCGCACCGGCTGGTCGGTGTGGCCCAGCAGCGTGGTGATGCCACGCGGGGTGCACGGGCGCAGGCCGAACTCGCGCAGGGCCAGATGGCCGACGTTTTCCGGGTGGAAGCCGTCCACGTCCTTGCGCGGGTCGATGCGCTGGATCAGGCGGCGCGCGTCGGGGATGCCCGGCAGCGGCAGCTGGATCAGGATGCCGTTGATCTTTGGATCGGCGTTGAGCTGGTCGATCAGGTCGAGCAGCTCGGCTTCGGTGGTACCGGCCGGCAGATCGTAGTCATGCGCCTCGATGCCGACCTTCTCGGCGGCACGGCGCTTGTTGCGCACGTACACGGTCGAGGCCGGGTCGCCACCCACCAGCACCACGGCCAGGCCCGGACGGCTGCCACCGGCGGCCACGCGGGCGTCGACGCGCACCCTCAGGCTGTCGAGCAGGTCCTCGGCGATACGGCGGCCATCGAGAATGCGGGCAGGAAGCTGGGAGGTGGAATCGGTCATCGGGAGCGGGCGTGGGGCGGCGGGGACGCTATTGTCCCCGATTCAGGCCCCCTCGCCCACCGCCGGCTTCGGCAATGCCGGCCGCTGACCGACAACGGCAAATGGCCGACCACCGGTAGTGCCGGCCGCTGGCCGGCAACCTCATGGCGTCGGAAC
>NZ_JAWIRU010000012.1:72500-152930 GCF_036320025.1 Stenotrophomonas sp. SMYL86 | reverse complement strand
CGGCAACCTCATGAACTTCGGTGGCATTGCCAGGTTGCCGGCCAGCGGCCGGCACTACCGTGTTTCGATCGCCGGCGGCTTGCCATAGAACCGCCGCAGCTGCGCGGCCACCTCCGGCAACGCCTGCTGCAGCAGATCCGGCGCGGAGAAGTGGTACTCGCTGGTCACCGCGAAGAACTCTTCCGGCGCTTCGGCCGCATACGGATCGATCAACGTCTCTTCGCCGGCATCCACCCGCACGCAGAAGGCATCGTAAGCCTGCTGGAACGTGGCCGCCCACTCGCGCTGCCATGCGCGCGGCAGCGGCGGCGTGCCGTCCATCGCACCATCCAGTGCATCCAGCTTGTGCACCATCTCGTGCACCGCCACGCAGTAGCCCTCGTGCGGCGCCGCCAGGTCGGCCTGCACATCGGCCCAGGACAGGATCAACGGACCGCTGTCCCACGATTCGCCAATCAGTTCGTCATCCCACTCGTGCAGCACGCCGGCCGCATCCATGTGGCTGCGGTGCACGCGGAACGCATCCGGGTAGACGATCAGCTGCGACCAGCCTTCCAGTCCTACCTCGCCGAATTCCAGCAGCGGCAGGCAGCACAGCGCGGCCAGCAGCACACCATCGCCGGCCTGCAATTGCAGGTCACCAATCGGGGTAATGGTCTTCTCATGCAGGAAGCGCGTGGTCAGCACACGCAGGCGTGCGCGGCGTTCGTCGTCCAGTCCGTGCAGCCAGGCCGCGCGGCGGCAGGCGTCATCCCAAAGTGCATCGTCGATCGGCCGCGGCGCAGGCCGCAGCCACTGCAGCAACGACTTGATCAGCGGAACATTCCCGGCAGGTAGCTGTGCCACTTCGGCGCGCGGATGCGCGGCAGCATGTCGTCGTCGCTGCCACCGCCACCGGTGGTGGTGCTGGCCGCCGGGCGTACCGGTGCCGCCTTGGTGCTGGTGGCCGATGCGCTGGCGGTGGGCGCGCGCTGCGAGGCGGCATCGCCATTGGAGGACACGCAGGCCCCACGGCTGTCGTCCAGCGCTGCCGTCGCAGACGCCGCGAAGGGCATCGTCAGCAGGATCAGGCAATGGGCGTAACGGCGCATTGACGACATCCACGTTAAGGGAGGGTGAGTTCCCGATTCTAGCCCGAACCCGGCGCCCCGTTGGAAGCCCCCGCGAAACCCAGCGTGGCGGGCGTCGCTGGCGGCTTTCCCGCATAATTCCTTCCTGACTTCGTGGAAGCTGCCGTGGACGATCGCCAATTGCTGGCCAAACTCGCTGCCGGTCGCCTGTCCGGCGACGCCCTGGCCCGTGAGCTGGGTCAGACCCGGGCGGCCATTTGGAAGCGTATTCAAGGACTTAGGGCCGCCGGTGTGGACATCGAGGGCCGTGCTGGCGAAGGCTATGGCCTGACCCGCCCGGTCGACCTGCTGGACCCGGACGCGATCCGCGCCTGCCTGCCTGCCGACGTTCAGGCCCTGCTGCACGACCTGCAGGTGGCCTGGACGGTGGACTCGACGAACGCTGAATTGCTGCGTTGCAGCGCGCCACAGCGCGGGGTGAGCGTTCTGCTGGCCGAACGCCAGACCGGTGGCCGTGGCCGTCGTGGGCGTGCCTGGGCCTCGCCGCTCGCCGCGCATATCTACCTGTCGGTGCTGCGCCTGTATTCCGGTGGCCTTGGCCGCCTCGCCGGGCTGAGCCTGGTGGCGGGCATCGCCGTGGCCGAAGCGCTGCACGATCTGGGCTACACCCAGGCCCAGCTGAAGTGGCCGAATGACCTCATCGTCGATGGCCGTCGCAAGCTGGTCGGCCTGCTGGCTGAGGGCGGTGGCGAATACGCCGGCCCGGCGCGCGCGGTGATCGGCATCGGCATCAACACGCATATGCCACCGTCGTTCGCCGAGCAGATCACCCAGCCGTGGGTGGACCTGGACACGCTGGCCGGCAAGCCGGTGGACCGCAACGTGGTTGTCGCCGCGGTGCTGACGCGCCTGCTGCCGGCGCTGGAAGAATTCGATCGCGAAGGACTGGCCCCGTTCCTGCCGCGCTACGCCGCGTTCGACATGCTGGCCGGCCGCGAAGTGCGCGTGGAACTGGACGGGCAGTGGCAGCACGGCACCGCACTTGGCCTGGCTGACGACGGCGCGCTGCGCGTGCGCATCGATGGCCAGGAACGCCTGCTGCACGCCGGCGAAGTCAGCGTGAGGGCGGCATGAGCGATTGGTTGTTCGACCTGGGCAACTCGCGCTTCAAGTTCGCGCCGTTGCAGGGTGACCGCGCCGGCGACGTACAGGCCTGGGCGCACGGCGCCGAAGGCATGGCCGGACAGCCGCCGCACAGCCTGCCCAGCGGCACCACCGCGTTCGTGGCCAGCGTGGCCGCACCGTCGCTGACCAGCGCCATGCTGGACCAGCTGCAGCGCCGCTTCGAACACGTGCATGTGGTGCGCACCAGCGCCGAATGCGCGGGCGTGCGCATTGCCTATGCCAAGCCGGAAAAGTTCGGCGTCGACCGCTTCCTGGCCCTGCTGGCCGCCGCCAAAGCGCAGCGCCCGGTGCTGGTGGTCGGCGTGGGCACCGCACTGACGATTGATCTGCTCGACGCCAATGGCCAGCATCACGGCGGGCGCATTTCCGCATCGCCCACCACCATGCGCGAAGCGCTGCACGCGCGTGCCGTGCAGCTGCCGGCCACCGGAGGTGACTACAGCGAGTTCGCCAACGACACTGCCGATGCGCTGGCCTCCGGCTGCGATGGCGCCGCCGTAGCGCTGATCGAACGCAGCGCACAGCAGGCGCATGCATTGCTGGGCGTGGCACCGTCACTGCTGGTGCACGGTGGTGGCGCACCGGCGCTGATGCCGTTGCTGCCCGGCGCCGACTACCACCCCTCGCTGGTGCTGGATGGCCTCGCCCGCTGGGCGGTGCACCAGCCCGCAGGCTAGTATCCGCGCATGCTGACCCGTGCCCTGATCGTCGTACTGGCCATCCTCAATCTTGGCGTCGCCTGCTGGTGGCTGCTGCGCGATGCACCGCAACCGCCCGCGCCGCCGCCGCAACCGGCCGGCGTGGCCGAGCTGCGGTGGGTGCCCGGTGGCGTGGATGCCGCTGCGGCCGCCGAGGCCACTGCCGCCGCCCCGACCGCGCCGCTGGTGGAACGCGAACCGGCCGCGAAGACGGCTGTGGCTGCGACGCCTGCACCGGCCAAGCCGGCCAAGCCGGAAATTGCCAAGCCACAGGTGGCTGAGGCTACGCCGGTTGCTGCCGCTGCCAAGCCGGTAACACCGCCTGCACCGGCTCCGGCGCCGGAAAAACCCGTAACCCCGCCCGTGGCTGCCGAGCCGCCGCGCTGCATCGCGCTGGGCCCGTTCGCCGACCGCGCTGCTGCGACCAGTGCGCAAGGCAAGGCCGGTACTGTGCTCAGCCAGGTGCGCCTGCGCGAACAGCCTGCTGCCAGCGGCAGCGCCCGTTTCCGGGTGATGCTGCCGGCTGCCGCCAACCGCGAAGAAGCCCAGGCCACGGTGAAGCGTATCGTCGCCGCCGGCCTGAGCGACTACTACATCATCAGCCAGGGCGAGGACATCAACGCCGTGGCGCTGGGCCAGTACCGCAACCGCGAAGGCGCCGAGCGCCGCATGGCCGCCGTGCAGGCCGCCGGCTTCCAGCCGCGTCTGGTCGCCAGCGGCGACGCCGGCCAGTGGTGGCTGGAAGGGCAGCTGGCGGCGGGCACGCAGCCGGCCCAGGCCCAGCAGCGCAGCGGCGCGGCACAGAGCCGGTCGCTGGAATGCACACGGTTGCGCTAGAATCCCCGGACCGAGGCGCTGCCGCCGGTGCGCCACCCATGCCGCTTTAGCTCAGTTGGTAGAGCAACTGTCTTGTAAACAGTAGGTCATCCGTTCGATTCGGATAAGCGGCACCATCTTCGATCCCTTGGCATCCGCACATGTCCACGGGGAACAATCAACCCGCTGAAATGGCGGGTTTTTTGTGCGTTGCCGTTCCGGAAAGAATGCGGGTCTGCAGGCGTGTTCAACGCGACCTCGTAAGACCCCTTCTGAGTTGGTTGCAACGCTGGAGCATACGTTCGCCAGACTGTTCATTCATTCGAATGCGGCCATCGGCGAGAAGGGGATAGGTCTCGAGACGGACACGATAGGCTGCTTGCGAAGACAGCTGCACTGCAGCGTCGTCCGTGCCGATGGCGGCTCCAGGCAGCGAATCCTCTCGAACAACGCCATTTACCTGAAGCTGTGCGCAGAGTCCGGCGTAGTAGGCGATGCGTTCATCAAGCGCCTGAGGGTGCCTTGTGGCATGGCCTAGCGCATGGAATGTCTCGTGTGCGACCAGATCGACAAGGTTTGCAACAGTCCGTCCGCGGTCGTCATGTATCGAAGCCGCAAGTGCCAATGTCTTCCCACCCGAGAACGATCCCAAAGTACGCGACTGTATCGTCGCGGCGGTATCCGTTGGCGCGAGAAGAATCCGGTATCTGTTCGCGTTTGCTTCTATCCATGATTCGGAGAACTTCGCTGCTGCATCAATGCGCATGCAGGTATCGGCAACGTCAACCGGTGATCCAGCAGCCATCAAGAGCAGGATTTCGTGCTGGGTGTTGGGGCAGTGAAACGATTCCAGAGCGGGCAGGTCCTTGCGCCCTGGAACAATGGAGAGAGACCGGAAGTAGCGGAATGGCCCCAGAGGCGTGGACACCAGCTCGGTATAGCCATCCGGAGGGATGTCTTGTGGCAATCCAATCGTTGTGGCGCAGCCTGCCAGGATGGAGGCGGCGAATGCGACGAGTACGACTCCTTTCATCGCTTCTCCCAAAGGTGCGGGTGCTCAAGGTACACCCGCATCTCCTGTTGTTTACTACATCAGACCCTCACGCGCGCCGTCGCCGATATCGTCTTTCTCTTCTCCATCCACGCGAACGCGCTCGGCGGCGTGGTACAGCTTCGGCAGCGACAACAGGCCAACAGCGGCGCGATCCCTGCGCGACCATGAGCATCCATTCATACAGAAGCGCGATCGGGTGAAAAGTCCAGGCCTGGATCGGCAGTGCTCCATACAGCTTTCAAACTAATTGTATGGACCGGTGAGATTGATGCGGACAGGATCGTCTCTAGGCAATCAAAGCCCACCTATCTGCCTCAACAAGCACAACCGCATTGACGTGACTGTCGATTCGAGGGGTGCTCCAACGACCTTTATGCTCATTGCTGGTAGCCCAGCGTAACAGCGTGCGTAAGGTCCCACCATCGCCCCGACCAGGACCGTCCCTTGAAGCACGCAGCAGGTACATTGAACAGTGGCCGAAGCCGATGAGCTTCTTGGCGCGCCTCCTGATGCACGGGTTGGCATGCTTGGCGCTCCCAGTAGCCTTCGCTCAAGGCTACAGCTTCTGGGTAACGTGGATCGCCCCGCCCGTGGCGCGCGGTATTGCACTGGGTTTGGCAATGGAGCTGATTTTCTACTTCTTTGTTGTCCTCAACGTCTTCATGATTCTCTCTGGTAGCAGGAAGATCCGTTGCGGTCTGGCCGGCGCGGTGGTCGCAGCAATCCTTCTCTACCTGCTGCCGCAACACCCTATCCGTGGGCCTGGAATTGCCTTGCTCTGTGGCGGCCTGTGTTTGCTGGCGATTGCGTTGACGGATCCACTCGAGACCCTGCTGCGCAAGCTGCGACCCTCCGCGGAAGGTGATCCGTGACTGTCATTCTCACCGGATCCGTCCCTTTGTCCAAACACTCGCGATAAGCCGCGTCTCTCTGACGCATTGGATTGGCTGCCCCGTCTATCGCCGCCGCGCAGCAATGCAGGTCGCGACAATCCCCACCTATCCCGACTAAACACACCCGGCGCGATTCGGGAACACAATGAGCAGAGGTCACGATGAGCTGCATCGACGACATCGAGCGTGAGGTCGACAAGATCGAACTCAATAGCGCAAAAGGCCGGCCAGTCATCAGGCTTGGGCTGATTGCCACGCTCTACTTTCGACATGGCCACCAGCCTGCGGTCAGAAAGAAGATAGCGGCCTGCTTCAGCGAGTTCCATGCGGAGTTCGGTGGCGTCCTTCGCGCGATCGTATATCGGCGTCGTGGTCGGTTGACGCCCGAGAAATTGCACGGCGCGCTGGAGCGATTCAGCGCGGAGGGGGAAGGTCGTGAGCTCAACATCAACAGTGCGAGGTCGGTGCATGAAGCGGAATCGCATTGCCTGCAGGTGCTGACAGAGCGAGAAGTATGTGAGTCCGTCAGCCGCTCATACATCAAAATGACAATGCCTTGGCAGATGCTGAAGAGCCAGGATGATGTTGATCGCTTTCAGGCATGGGTGATGCGACTAGCCGACCGCGTCGATGCTGAGCATGGCTATGCCGGTCTGTCTCCTGTGCTGCCTTACGACTTCGACAGTTGTTCACACCTGGAGTATGCGATCGCGCGGACGTATCCGGGCCTGGAGGCCGATACGCACGCCTATGCAGCTTCGCTCAAGCTGGCCGGCTTCATCAAAGGGATCAACTGGCTCACCCTCGTGAGTCGCGCTCTGCTGGAGAGGTTGGGCGGATTGGATCTGGTTCGAACCGATCTTTCGTCGCACGAAGGCATCCAATGCCTGGAGTATGCCGGTGGATTGGCGATCAGGGCGGGTGCGCGGCCCGAGCTTGGCTCAGAGACTGAGCCGCCTGTGAGATACGTAACTGTCAATCGGGTGATGAGGCCATTGCGCTCGCCGGACCAAGACGAACTGCAATCCTACTCTTTCGATGGCGAGGACCGTGACAAGGACCCATCAAGTCGCTGGTACGCAAGGTTTGACCAGAATTGATACGGGAAGCGCCCACCATTGATTCGGTGGGATAGTCAGTCTAGAGGCCTGCGCGGCGACGCACCCTGCAAGAAGGTAGGGTGCGCCGGGCATGATGAGCGCAGCGGCTTCGCTACCGCGCTATCTGCAGGACTCGGGCCACTGGCTCGCTACCTTCAACCGAAGCGCTTTGCAATGCTGTATCAGCTCAGGCTCGGAAGAATCTCTGCGTCGCACCTTCAGCTCCTTTGCAAGCTCCTTGGCACCGACTACCTCATGCGGAGAAATCCTTGCCACGCATCCGCGATAGTGCGCAACGAAATCATCGCATTCTGCGATGCCGTTCATTCCATCCGCGACGGTGGACAAGGTCTGATAGGGCCAATCCTCGACCGCCATCCAGGCCTCTTTGAGTACTGTTCCGATATCTTCTCCAACCTGGGCTTGAGGCAGCACGCCGTTCATGCGATTGCTCTGCCAGGTAGCATCATCCGGTGCCATCAGCAGCCGTGTGATGCCGTGAACTTCTCGGAACGGCCCATCACGCAGCGTGGTGAGATACTTTGGCCAGAAGGTTTCGCCGATCGAATCCTCATCATTGAAGATCGCTGCGTCGAAGAGGCTCTGCAGAGGCGTCACATCAGCGACATTGCAACTGAAGCTGACATCAGCGATACGATAGCCATCGGAAATGCGGTGCCAAACGTTGCTGTGCGTAGCACGACATTGCGTGTTGCGAAAGACCGTTGCGATAAACGCATCGGTGGACTCGGCAACGCTTCCGTTGTTCTTTGCCGAGGAGAAGTGTTGCAGTGGGAAGTGGGGGCTCGCTACCGGAAACACCTTGGACATGAATTCCTTGTTCTCACTCATGCTACGGAGCGTTATCAGAGAGGCGTCGACGTCCGAGACCAGCTGCTTCCTGGCAGCTTGGTCATCCTCCATGATAGTGCGCGCGTAGAGGTCAAAGGTCTGCTCGGCCGTCAGCGGGGCCGGGCCTGCATTTGCGAGAGTCGGGGTGAGCATCAGGATCGAGGTCAAAACATGGCGGGATGAGATCATCATTGGACAGCTCAAATTCTCGGGAAGTGCAGGCAGACGCAGTGGGCGAAACGATATCGAAGTCGGCTACGCCTGTAGCGTCGGAGCAGCATTGCGGAGCGAAGGCAGCGTAACGGCTACCTGGACGGGGGTTTGAACATGAGACGTTCACTTGTCCCAACGGGTGGCTCGACACGCGGCTGGGCATGATTTTCCATCGCACGCATCGCTCCAAGTGGCTCTGATATGCCGTCCAAGCGCTCGGCAGTCCTCCGTCAGCTCGTCCTCAGGGAGCTGCTTCTTCAGACGATTCAAGTGCTTTGCCAAGTCAGTGGCGCCTGTCAGTTCCTGCGGTGCAAGCAGTGCAGCGCATTGGCGATAGCCGTCCACCAGCTCATCACACTCTCTTATGAGCGTACGTTGATTGAGATAGGAGAGGCGTTCTGTAGAGTCGCTGATGTATGTCGTACTCCATGCGCGATCCAGGAGCCTGCCCATCTCGGCCGCGATCTGGTCGTCAAATACTCTGCCAAAGCGAACCCCGCTGTACGGCTCGCTGCGCCACATGGTGCTCCCGGGCGCGGCTACCAGTCTGGCCGTACCATGCGCCTGCCGGAAAGGACCGTTTTCCAGCAACGTCGTATATGCCGACCAGAAGCGATTGGAAGTGCTTTCCTGTTCGGTGATGAATGCTGCATCGTAAAGATTGCGCAACCGCTTGATGTCCGGAACCTTGCAACTGAAGCGGACATCGGCAACGCGATAGCCGGTTTCGATCCGATGCCAGATCTGGCTGCTTACTGCTCGGCATTGGCTGTTGCGCAGGACGGCTGCAGTCCACGCGTTCCTTGCCTCTTCAGCGTTGCCATCGCGCTCGAATGCATGATCCGGCATGGACCTGATCAGCTCGCTGGCGAGTATCTCGCTTGGATATGGAAGCTTGAGGTCCTGTCCACGGGCACTAAGCTCGCGTAGAGCGTCCTCATCATCCTCCAGTGCAGCACGTGCGTACAGGTCAAACGTCGCTTCAGGAGTGGGGGAGCTGGGGCTGCCCGCAGCAGGCAATGCAAAAAGCGCTAAGCAACAGATGAGAATTCGCATAGAGACTGGACGTTGGCGAAGGATCGGAGCGTGATCCGATGGTTCTTGACTGTCTATGCAACTATTCCGAAATAGCACTGGTTCGGGCAGGGCGCAGTCGTGAAAGCAGGGATTCACCACCATGCGACAGCGTGCTGCTCACCGTGGTCCGGCTACCGGCCAACTGTGTCACCCTGCGGTGACGAGCATTGGCGAGGCGGTGCACTGGCCAATGCTATCCTTGGCTGCCTGCTCACGTGGCGTACCGGTTCACGGGCGTCCACACGTTGTTTCTCGATATCGTCGGCGCAATGCTGGTGCCTTCGCATCACACCTTCGCGCCCTGTAACTTCAGCTGGTCGATCCTCGTTTGCGGCTCTCATTGGATGCTGCCCGCGACCCACTAGAAGCGCTTTCGCTTGTTCCTCTGGGTAAAGTCGAAGTTGATGAACAACAATTCAAATGGTGCAGGTAGCCACAAGTCTGGGCGGGCTGCACGAGGCGTCTGGATTTGCCTGGTTGCGTTGCTTCTATTGCTGTTTGCCAGCTGGCTGATGGTGCGGCAGATGGCTTCCGATGCCGGGAAAGAGCTGCGCAGCGCCGACAGCCAGAATGGCAGCTGCGTGCTCAAGACCTATACGCGGCGCTACAGTGCCATCGGACTCGCGGGGCGTATCGCATCGCCGTTCGGCAGCAGCTATTACTACCGGGTCTATAGCCGTGACGGACAGTTGTTGGCCACCTCGGAGTAGACACTATGGGAGCGCGAGTTTGGGGATATGGATGCCCACTGGATCAATCGAACTGCGATGTATCCCGGCCAAGACGGCTGGGCGGGTTGGAGGTTGGCGCAATGCGACTGATGAGAACGCAGGGTATTGCGTGTTTGTGTGAGGTGATCAGAGCGAGTAAACGCTGATCCCGGCAACGCGTTCTCGCTTTCGTTCTTGCCAAGTTCTCCAGCTTGGCGTGCGGCCAGCGATCTGAATTTTCCTGCGGGCTGCTGTTGCGGTGGAATTGTCCACCAATCTTCTGAGGAGCGTGGATTTTAGGCTACGGCCAGTAGCGTAGGAAGTTAACTTGTCTGCTGGCTAGAGGCGACAAGGGTTCACAGCAGCGCGATATCGAGAAGGCCAGGGAGATTGCGCGTGCCCTGTGAGCATCGAACTGGCTGTAGGCGAAATGACTCAATACTGAAGTACCGGAGCTGTCCCATCATGGCCATCAAGAGAAAAGTCGAACTCAAGTCATTTGATGTGGCCGAGCATCTTCGGACGCCGGAGGAGATGGCGGCTTATCTCGACGCCTGCATCGAAGAAAGCGACGGTGATTCTGCATTTATCGCCAAGGCGCTCGGCGATATCGCTCGCGCTCAGGGCATGAGCAAGGTTGCGCGTGCGGCGGGCCTGTCGCGCGAGAGTCTGTATCGCGCACTGTCGGGCGAGCGCAGCCCGGATTTCGCGACCATCCTGAAGGTGACCCGGGCCCTGGGTGTGCGATTGCACGCCAGCGCTGTGTAAAGCATCAGGGCATTTCGCTCAAGCTCGGCGATCTCAGAAAGTCCGGCGCGAACAGGTTCAATCAAACCGGATGATGCGGATCAAGCCTCTTGTCGACGATCCGTCTCCGAAGGCGGCCAATGTGCCACAGGGGAACGTCTCCTTCGCACCTTCGTAATTGATGAATGAGATCGTGCAGTGTATCCGCGTGCCGGGACGGATTCGGGTGATGGCTCTGTCATTCAAGACGAAGCTATACCACATGAGTTCAGGACTCATGGAACGCGCCATGGGGCGTGCGGTGGACGCGATCATCTCGGCAACAGCGCCGCCACGCGAATCCACTTCGTCCAGCCGCAGCTCAACGAGGACAGGTTTCAGGTTTGGGTAGGGTGTGCTCATTCCAGCAGCGGGTCTGCCTGATTCGTTAGCCGGGGTTGCGACGCGTTGTACCTGCACGTTGGGGATCTCAGCATTCCCCATTACTGAGCCCCGCCCACCTGCAACGCCACATACTCCGCCAACCCCCGACAGGCCAATATCAGCCCTTCGCGCGTGCCATCGCCGATATCGTCTTTCTCTTCCCCGTCTACGCGCACGCGCTCAGCGGCGTGATACAGCTCCAGCAGCGACACCAGGCCAACCGCAGCGCGGTCCCGGCGTGCGGCGGCCACTGCCTGGCCGGGTGTGCTGGCGGGCCCCGTCCACGGCTGTCCGTCGGCGGCATCACCGGCGCGGATGCGCTGCAGGCAGCCGGGCAGATTGATCGGCGCGGGTGCCTCGTTCGCAGCGGCGAAGGCCGCTTCCAACGGCTGCGCCAGTTCCGGCGGCAGGCGCAGGGCGGCCTCGCCCAGGGTTGCGGTCAGGTAGGGGTGATGGGCGTTGGACATGCGGGCATCCTCGTCAGGAACAGAGGTGCCGCCACGATAGGGTGGCGGGCGATGCGTGGCTTCCAAGACCGGGTCAACGAATCGGCGGGCACGAGGCCCCCACGCACCGCCCGCCGTCGATCGGCTAACGGATTGCCAGCCGGCGCCGCACCTGGATGGACGACGCCGGCTGGCAAGCGTATACATCGTTGACAACTCGGGCTTGGAAGTCCCGACCACCTTTGCAGGTGGCGATTCATCATGCGCACGCGAAATCCCCGCCTGCCAGTCGTTTGTTTCGATGGCATCGGGCGATCTGAAAGGAAAAATGAATTATCGCGTTTGGCTTGTGCTGCGCACTTGCATGGCAAAAGCGACAGATCGCGCAGCGCAGGAACGTGCGGGCGCATACCCCATCGCAGCGCGGCCACCTGCGCACAGGGCGAAACGACGCGTAAAGCCAACTTAACCGTCCGCGCAGTTCATCCACCGGATCATCATAGGCGGCCAATGGCATCGGTGCTGCACGCCGGTACAAAGTGGCCCCGGCGTTGCGACGGCACTAAGCTACTCGGCCTGTGCCAACCCCATGGAAGCCCCCATGTCCCACCTCCTGGCCAAGGCGGCCGAACAACAGGATCTCGACCGCATCGACGCACTGCTGGATGCCGGCGCGGACATCGAGTGGCGGCACAAAGGCACCGGACGCACGCCGTTGTTGTCGGCGGTGATCGCCGGAAAGGCTGACGCGGTGGCGCGGCTGCTGGACCGCGGTGCCAACATCGAGCATGCCTGTGCGGCCGTGGGCTTTACCGCACTGGGATGGGCGGCCGAGCGCGACGACGCAGACATCGGACGCCTGCTGATCGCGCGCGGCGCCTCGCTGGACGTGGCCTCGCCGGAACTGCATCGCACACCGCTGATGGTGGCGGCGCAGGGCGGTCATCTGCCGATGGTCGAGCTGCTGCTGGCTGGCGGTGCTGATGTCGCACGCGTGGATTTCGAAGGACGCAATGCGCTGTCGCTGGCCGAAGCGCGCGGGCATGCGGCTGTGGTGCAGTGCCTGCAGGCAGCGGGCGCACAGATGCCACCGGTGTTGGAGGAGGCGTCGCCGCTTGCGTGGCCTGAACCGGCCGCAGAAGGGGAACCGGCAGCCGTGGTGCGTGGCTATATGCTGGCCTGCCATGCGTGGGAAACGCGTGGTTACCGTGATGCCAAGGCCGGTGGAGACCTGCTCGGTAGTCCAGCATTCCAACAGGAGCGCGCGAACATCCTTGCGGCCTGGTGTACCGACCGGAAGCGGGTGTATTCCACGGCCATGTCGGTGGGCAATCCGCCGGTGCACGTGCCGGAGGATCTGCTGGCCGCCGTCGGTCAGCCGACGGCCTCCAAGGCCGAAGTGCTGGTACGTGACCATGCACAGAAATCCCGCGCTCTACGTTACGAACGGCTGTTCGTGCTCAAGCGCGTGGCAGGGCAATGGCGGATCGACGTGCTGAAGAAGCGCCTGTTCCGCACCGAAGCGTGGTCGTCGGCGATTCTCTGAGCGCGACCCGCCGCGCGTCAGCCACACGTCTTCCGCAGCAATACCCACGTCAGCATCAGGGCGAACGTTCCGACCAAGGTCAGCCCGAACCACAGCGCGGCCACTTTTACGTTGCCGATCAACGCCGACAGCATACGGTGCAGTTCGCTCTTCAGGATTGGATATTCAGCGTGTGCCTTGCGCAGACGCTGCCAACCCAACCCGAGGAATACCAGGGTCGAGAACGGCACCAGCAGGAGCGCCATCTGGATCAACCAACCGTTCGGCGTCGCATCAACCGTGCTGTTCAACAGAACCGCAAAAAGGGCGATGGGCAGTGCCACGATGAAAAAGCGCGGCCAGGCGGTATTGATGAAGGGCGACATCGCAATCTTCCATGAGGGGCGGCTGGGTCCGCGCGGCATCATGCCATGCCAATGTCCTGCTGCACCGCCGCGAGTGGTGTCACACAGCTCTGGCTAGACTGTGCTTCTTTTTCCCCACCGCAGGAGGCACCCATGGCCCATCCCATTTCCGTATCCCTGATTGGCGTTCCCACCGATGTCGGTGCGGGCCATCGCGGTGCACGGCTGGGGCCGGAAGCGCTGCGCGTGGCGGGCCTGCCGGAGGCGCTGGAGGCGCGCGGCGTGGACGTGCGCGACCTGGGCAACCTGGATGGCCCGCGCAACCCGTGGACCGCGCCGGTGGAAGGCTACCGCCACCTGGATGAAGTGGTGGCGTGGAACCACGCGCTGATGGAAGCCAGCTATGCCGAACTGCAGGCCGGCCGCATGCCGATCATGCTCGGTGGCGACCATTGCCTGGGCATTGGTTCGATCACCGCCGTGGCGCGCTGGTGCCGCGAGCAAGGCAAGACCCTGCGCGTGCTGTGGCTGGATGCCCATTCGGATTTCAACACCAGCGACGTGACCCCGTCGGGCAACATCCACGGCATGCCGGTGGCCTGCCTGTGCGGCCTCGGCCCGGATGCGTTGACCCGCCTCGGCGGCACCGTGCCGGCGATCACCCCGGCGCAGATGCACCAGATCGGCATCCGTTCGGTGGACCCGGACGAGAAGCGCCTGATCAAGACCCACAAGGTGGATGTCTATGACATGCGCTACATCGACGAGAACGGCATGAAGCGCGCGGTGGAAGCCGCACTGGCCGGCATCGACGAGAACACCCACCTGCATGTCAGCTTCGATGTGGACTTCCTGGACCCGAGCATCGCGCCGGGCGTGGGCACCACTGTGCCGGGCGGGGTGAACTACCGCGAGGCGCAGCTGGTGATGGAGATGATCGCCGACACCGGGCGCATGGGTTCGCTGGACATCGTCGAGCTCAACCCCTTGCTGGACAAGCAGAATGCCACCGCCGAACTGGCCGTGGACCTGGTCGAAAGCCTGTTCGGCAAGTCCACCCTGATGCGTGACTGACGGCGCCGCCTGAACGGATCTGTGATCCGTTCACGCCCGCTCCACGCCACTGCCGCCAGATTGCACTTCACGCGGCGGTGGTGGGCATTGGCCTTCTCCCGCCGAGCGAAACAATCCCATCCGCGAATGAAGCGGTGTAGCGGCAAACCCAAGGAGAAGCCCATGAAGCGCGTAGTTGCCCTGATGCTGTTGTCGATGTTCTCGGTGGCCCTGCTGGCCGGCTGCAACACCATTGCCGGTGCCGGCAAGGACGTGCAGAAGGCGGGCGAGAAGGTAGAGGACACCGCGAAGGGCCGTTGAGCCCTGCACGGAACGGAAAGAGAAAAGGCCGGGGATTTCCCCGGCCTTTTTTTGCGCGTGCTTTTCGCTGCGTGCTGTCGAAGCGGAGTGAACCATTCAAGCAGGTGAGCATCTATTTCATTGCCGGTTGACCGGTATTCAACAGCTGCTGCGCGAAGCTGGAGCCACGGTAAGAACGCCGTTGCAACCAAGGACTCCCAGCAATGAACAAAGACATCATTTCCGGCAAGTGGTCGCAGCTGAAGGGCAAGGCCCAGGCCAAGTGGGGCGATCTGACCAACGACGACTTCGATGTGGCCGAAGGCAATGCCGAGTATCTGGCCGGTCGCCTGCAGGAACGTTATGGCTGGGCCAAGGACCGCGCGGAGAAGGAAGTGCGTGAGTTCCAGGACGCCGTGAGCAAGGACTACCCGGACTACAAGTAAGCACTTCGGTTTCCCCCACAGCACAACGCCCGCACCGAGAGGTTGCGGGCGTTGTGTTGTCTGGGCGGGACGATCAGCGCGCCGGCGGGTCCGGCACGTAGCGGTTGGGGAAGGCCTGTGGTTCGCGCGGCTGGCGCGACGGCGAATCCACCAGGATGCCGCGTGCGCGCAGGTTGCGGGCGCTGTCGTAACGCAGCTGCAGTACCTGTGCGGGGCTGCGGCTGGCGCGTTCGAAGTCGGTATCGCGCACCGAAGACTGCTCGCGTGCACCGTGGCCGGTGCCCAGCGCTGGCGCCTGCGACTTGCTGGCATAGCCCTCGATGCGGCTGCTGCTGGCGCTGGCATCGGCCGACGCTTCCGCCGCCGGGGCTGGCAGCGGCAGGCCACGGCGCAGGATCGGATCCGGACGCCAGCGGCGCGCTTCCTCGAACACCGCTACGCCCACCACGCCGATGTTGTCCGGGCGGCCGGTGCGGCTGGCATAACTGCCGCTGGGGCTGCTGAACACGAACTGCGCCACTTCGTCCTGGCTCTTGCGCCAGCCGGTGATGTCGGCGCGCTGGCCGGGATTGAGCACGTAGCCGGTCTGCGAAGGATCGGCATCTTCGCCGGAGATGGCGTTGACGCCGTCTACCGACAGCACCACCAGCACCCGGCGCGGGCTGTCGTTGTACAGGCGCACGGCATAGCGGTGGCCGCGCTCGCCGGCCACCCAGCGCTGGCCTTCGGCCGGGTAGCTGCGCAGTTCGGTACCGCGGTCGCGGTCGACCAGGGCCATGCGCACGGGGCCGCCCTCGTACACCGGCGGCGGCACGGGAGCCGGGCGGAAGCCGGCCAGGGGCAGGATCAGCAGCAGGGGCAGCAGGCGTTTCATCGGGCGTCTCCAGCGGGGTTGCGTGAATGAACGCGCCGCAGGCCCTGACGGGGTTGGTGGCGTGCAAGGTAAACTGGCCCCGTTCATCGAAGGTTACCCCACGCAGTCATGACGACCCGAGTCCTTACCGGCATCACCCCCTCCGGCACGCCCCACCTGGGCAACTACGTTGGCGCCATCCGTCCGGCCATCGCGGCCAGCCGTGCGCCGGGGATCGAGAGCTTCTTCTTCCTGGCCGACCTGCACAGCCTGATCAAGTCGCAGGACCCGCAGCGCACCCAGCGCGCGACCCTGGAGATCGCGGCCAGCTGGCTGGCCTGCGGCCTGGACCCGGAACACGTGTGGTTCTACCGCCAGAGCGACATCCGCGAGACCACCGAGCTGATGTGGTTCCTGACCGCCATCGCCAGCAAGGGCATCCTCAACCGCGCGCACGCCTACAAGGCGGCGGTGGACAAGAACCGCGAGGAAGGTGTGGACGAGGACGCAGGCGTCAGCGCCGGCCTGTTCATGTACCCGGTGCTGATGGCCGCCGACATCCTGATCTTCAAGGCCAACCAGGTGCCGGTGGGCCGCGACCAGATCCAGCACATCGAGATGGCGCGCGACTTCGCCCAGCGCTTCAACCATGTGTACGGCAAGGAGTACTTCCCGCTGCCGGACGTGGTGATCGACGAGCAGGTGGCGACGCTGGCGGGCCTGGATGGCCGCAAGATGAGCAAGAGCTACCACAACACCATTCCGCTGTTCGTGCCGCGCGAGGAGCTGAAGAAGCTGGTGTTCTCGATCCTGACCGACTCGCGCGCACCCGGCGAGCCGAAGGACACCGAGGGCTCGGCGCTGTTCCAGATGTACCAGGCGTTCGCCACCCCGGAACAGACCGCGGAATTCGCCAAGGCGTTCGCTGCCGGCATCAGCTGGGGCGATGCCAAGCAGCAGCTGTTCGAGCGCATCGACAGCGAGCTCTCGCCGCTGCGCGAGCGCTACAACGCGCTGATGGCCGAGCCGGAGAAGATCGAGGCGCTGCTCAAGCGCCGTGGCCAGCAGCTGCGCGAGCAGCTGGCGGCACCGCTGCTGGACGAGCTGCGCCATGCGGTCGGCCTGCGTGATCTGTCCAGCGCGGGCGATATCGCCAGCGAGGATGCCGGCGTGGCCCGCGTGGCACCGCCGCTGTTCAAGCAGTACCGCGAAAAGGATGGCCGCTTCTACTTCAAGCTGACCGCTGGTGACGGCACGCTGCTGATCCAGAGCGAAGGCTTCGATTCGCCGCGCGATGCGGGCCAGTTGATTGCCGTGATCAAGCAGGCCGAGCAGGGCGACCAGTTGCAGAGCGAGCTGTTCAAGCTGGAAGCGGAAGTGGATGTAGTGCTGGCCGCACTGGCGGCGCTGCGAGCCGAATGATCGGTAGGTGCCGACCTTGGTCGGCGCCGTTGAAGGGCGGATGCCGGCCAGCGGCCGGCACTACCCGTGAACGAAGGTCATGGCATGATGTCCGCGCGCCTCCGGCGCGATGACATGGAGTCTGCGATGGCCTGGTTGTCGCTGCTGCTGTTCCTGCCCTGGTTCCTGCTGCTGGGCAGCCTGTACTGGCTGTTCCCGCGCCAGCCGCGCACCGCGCGGCGGCGCCTGTTCGATACCACCACCCTGGTGCTCGCATTCGCGCTGAGCATCGTGTCGATGCTGTGGGGCTACCGCATCGGCGTGGTGCAGCCGGGCGCCGGCCCGATCTGGCCGCAGGTGCTGGCGGTGCTGTATGCCTACGGCGCGTTCCTGGCGGTGCTGGTGCTGGCGTTGCTGCTGCGCCCGCGGTACGCATTGCGCTCCGGCTGATCGGTAGTGCCGGCCGCTGGCCGGCACATGCATTCTCCTGGCTATCCCGAGGTTGCCGGCCAGCGGCCGGCACTACCCGACCAAAGCCGCATCGAACCCGGGCCGCCTGCGCGCCTACCATGGGGGTCTGTTCCCGATCCTGCCAGGTGCGTGCCGATGACCGCCGACCCCAGCATCCACACCATCGATACCGGTTTCCAGCGCCCGGATTTCGACGCGGCTTACCTGATCGTTGAGAACGGCCGCGCTGCGTTCGTCGACTGCGGCACCGGCCTGTCGGTGCCGGCGATGCTGCAGGCGCTGGCGGATGCCGGCCTGGGCGTGGAGGCGGTGGACTGGCTGCTGCTCACCCACGTGCATCTGGATCATGCAGGCGGTGCAGGCCTGCTGATGCAGCAGTTGCCGAATGCGAAGGCGGTGCTGCATCCGCGCGGTGCGCCGCACATGATCGATCCGACCCGCCTGATTGCGGGTGCCACGGCGGTGTATGGCGCCGAAGAGATCGCGCGAAGCTATGGCCGCATCGAGGCGATTCCGGAGCACCGCGTGGTGGCGGCCGAAGACGGCCACCGCATCGATCTGGCCGGCCGCGAGCTGGTGCTGCTGCACACGCCGGGCCATGCGCTGCACCACTACTGCGTGTGGGATGCGCGCAGCCGCAGCTGGTTCACCGGCGATACGTTCGGCATCTCCTACCGCGAGCTGGACAGTGCGCAGGGCGCTTTCATCTTCCCCACCTCATCGCCGGTGCAGTTCGATCCGGAGGCGATGAAGGCCTCGATCCGGCGCATGCTCGATTACGCGCCGCAAGCGATGTACCTGACCCACTACGGTCGTGTGGAACAGGTGGAGAAACTGGCCGACGACCTGTTCGAGCAGATCGATGCGATGGCCGCCATCGGCCGCCAGTGCGATGGCCGACCGGACCGCCACCGCTGCCTGCTGGCCGCACTGCAGGCGCTGTACCTGGAACGTGCACAGCTGCATGGCTGTGCGCTGGACGATGCCGCGGTGACCGCTGTTCTGGCGATGGACATCGAACTCAACGCGCAGGGCCTGGCGTGCTGGCTGGACCGCATCAGCAGGTAGATCCACGCCATGCGTGGATGACGTGGGCCCAGGCTGCGCCGTGATGTCACGACCACGTTACACTCTGGTGACTTCCAAGCTAGCCGTGGTACTGCCGTGAATCCGATGCGCGTGTTGCTGCTGTCGTCCTGCCTGTTTGTCGGTGGCCTGGCCCATGCGGCCAACGACCTGCCGGGTGGCGGTATCGATCCGCAGGCACTATCGCGCCACGTGCATGTGCTGGCGTCGGATGAATTCGAGGGCCGCGCGCCGGCCACCGAGGGCGAAGAACGCACGGTGCAGTACCTGATCGAGCAGTTCCGCAGCTACGGCCTGCAGCCGGGTGGCGTGGATGGCAGCTGGGTACAGCCGGTGCCGCTGGTGCGCGCACAGCTGGATGGCGCGGCCAAGGCCAGCCTGTCGCTGAAGCAGGGCAAGCGCGCGCTGGCCAACGGCGTGGACGTGACCCTGCAGAGCCTGCAGCCGCGCAAGCGCGTGCAGATCAAGGATGCGCCGCTGGTGTTCGTCGGCTACGGCATCGACGCGCCGGAACGCCAGTGGAACGACTACAAGGACGTGGACCTGCACGGCAAGATCGCCGTCGTGCTGATCAACGACGCCGATTTCGAAGCCGATGCGCCGGGCGCGTTCGACGGCAAGGCGGTGACCTACTACGGCCGCTGGACCTACAAGTTCGAGGAAGCCGCGCGCCGTGGCGCCGAGGGCGTGTTGATCGTGCACGAGACCGCACCGGCCGCCTATGGCTGGGCCACGGTGAAGAGCTCGGGCACTTCGCCGCTGTTCGACATCGAGCGCGGCCAGGCCGAGGCGATGGCCCAGCACACCCCGCTGCGTGGCTGGATGCAGCGCGAACTGGCCGAGGCGATCTTCGCCGACGCCGGCCTCGACTTCGATGCCGAGAAGCGCAAGGCGATGCGCGCCGACTTCCGTCCGGTGGCGCTGGACAACGCGAAGCTGAGCGTTGATTTCGCGCTCAAGCGCGAGCAGGTGGTGACCCGCAACGTGGTGGCCAAGCTGCCCGGTGGCGAGCATGCCGACGAGGCGGTGATCTTCTCGGCGCACTGGGATGCCTTTGGTATCGGCCAGGCCGACGCCAAGGGTGACCGCATCCGCCGCGGTGCGATCGACAACGCCACCGGTGTGGCCACCGTGCTGGAACTGGGCCGGGTGTTCGCCGCCGGCCCGCAGCCGCAGCGCACGCTGTACTTCGTGGCCCTGACCGCCGAAGAGAAGGGCCTGCTGGGTGCCAGCTACTACGCCGCACACCCGCTGGCGCCGTTGGACAAGACCGCTGCAGTACTGAACATCGAAATGTTCAGCCCGGATGGCGCGACCCGTGACATCGCCTCGTGGGGCAAGGGCCGGGTCTCGCTGGAGGGTGACCTGGAGCGCGTGGCCAAGGCCCGCGGCCGCAGCTACAGCCCGGACCCGAACCTGGAAGCCGGCTTCTTCTACCGTGCCGACCACTTCGCCTTCGCCCGCCTGGGCGTGCCGGCGATCACCATCGGCCCGGGCCTGGACAAGCTGGACGGCGGCGTTGAAGCCGGCCGCGCGCTGCGCGAGAAGTACTTCGCCGACTGCTATCACCAGGCGTGCGATGCCTGGACCCCGAGCTGGGACCCGAGCGGCCACGCCGCCGACACCCTGCTGGTCTACGACCTGGGCGCCGAGCTGGCCAACAGCCGCCGCTGGCCGACGTGGGAAAAGGAATCGGAGTTCCGCGGCGCGCGCGACAAGAGCGAAGCGGCCCGCCGTTGAGGTAGTGCCGGCCGCTGGCCGGCAACTCCCTGCTCTTTCCGGAGGTTCATGAGGTTGCCGGCCAGCGGCCGGCACTACCGAAAGAATGTGGAGTTGCCGGCCAGCGGCCGGCACTACCGAAAGAGGTGGCGTTGCCGGCCAGCGGCCGGCACGCCCGGGTATTCGTCAGCGCCGGCGCAGCAGCTTCCACGCACCCCAGCCACTGGCGGCGAGCGCTGCCAGATAGCACGCCACCATCGTGCGCAGTCCAACCGGCGACCCGGAATTGATGCCGCGGTGCAGGCGCAGCTGCAGCGAGCTGTGGCCGCTGCCCAGGTCCACCGCCAGCTGCAGCGCCAGCGCGGCGCAGAACACCAGCAGGGCGATCCCGAATCCGATGCGCGGCCACGCGGCCTGTGCGTTGGGGCGGCGCAGCAGCCAGGCCAATGCCGTGGCTGCGGCCAGCGTCGCCGCGATCCACATCAATGGCGTGGCGGGAGACGCAGCGGCCACCGGCATTGCACCGGTGGCCGCGATCAGGGCAACGCGCTTACTTGCGGGTGCCGTCGAGCCAGTTCGGGCCCTTGTTGGTGAGGAAGAACACATAGACCACCAACGATACCGCGATCGTCGCGGTCACGTAGATGGCGAACCAGTCGACGTGGCCGGTCTTCAGCGCGCCCTGGTACAGCAGCGGGGCGGTGCCGCCGAACAGCGAGTTGGCCAGCGCGTAACCCAGGCCCACGCCCAGTGCGCGCACATGGGTGGGGAACAGCTCGGCCTTCACCACCGCGTTGATGGAGGTGTAACCGGTGAGGATGACGAACGCCATGGCCAGGGTCAGGAAGGCCAGGGTGGCGTCATGCTGGTGCGGCAGCTGGGTGATCAGGTACCAGCTGTACAGCACGCCGCCGACGCCGAAGAACACCAGCAGGGTCTTGCGGCCGATGATGTCCGACAGCCAGCCACCGACCGGCTGCAGCACCATCAGGAACGCCAGCACGCCCAGGTTGATCAGGGTGCCGGTCATCGGGTCGTTGCCGGCGAAGGCGCTCTGGATCATCTTCGGGCCGTTCACCGAATAGGTGTAGAAGGCCACGGTGCCGCCGGCGGTGATCAGGAAGCACAGCAGCAGCGGCCGCCACTGGTGCACGAACAGTTCGTACATCGAGCCGGACTTCTGCGCCTTGCCCTCGCGTGCGGCCTCGATGGACGACTCCGACAGCGACTCGTCCATGCCACGGCGCAGCCAGAACACCACCACTGCGGCGATGCCGCCGATGCCGAACGCAATGCGCCAGCCCCACTCGGAGATTTCCGGCTTGCCCCAGAAGGTCAGCATCAGCAGCAGGGTCAGCTGGGCCAGCACATGGCCGCCGACCAGGGTGACGTAGTGGAAGGAGGACAGGAAGCCGCGGCGGCCGGGAATGGCGGCCTCGGACATGTAGGTCGCGCTGGCACCATATTCGCCACCGGTGGCGAAGCCCTGCAGCAGGCGCGCGAACAGCAGGATCACCGCGGCCCAGATGCCGATGCTGGCGGCGGTGGGGGTGATGGCGATCAGGAACGAACACAGCGCCATCAGCGTGACCGACACGGTCAGCGCCAGGCGGCGGCCATGGCGGTCGGCGAAGCGGCCGAAGAACCAGGCACCGATCGGGCGCATCAGGAAGGTCGCCGCGAAGATCGCCCACACGTACATCGTGGAGTTCTTGTCGTCGGGCGAGAAGAACTGCGATTCGAAGTACACGGCGAACACCGAGTACACGTAGACGTCGTACCACTCCACCAGGTTGCCGGCGGAGCCTTTGAGGGTGTTGGAGATCGACCGCCGCAGGGCGGCGCGGTCGTTCGCGGGGACAGCAGGTTGGGACGTGGTGCTCATCTGGGTGGGAATCCTCGATGCGGCGCGTCCGTGCGCAGGGAAAACGGCGCCCGGCCTTGGGGCGGCGCGGCCGGGCAGCCCTCTTGGTACTGCATCGACCGTCAACACGGGGTAGCAGACCAGAGCAGGGTGCATGGATGGATGACAGCGTGCCACCGTATGGGGTCCCGGACCATACTCAAAACGTCCTAGAATCCGCCTTCCCCCGGCTCCCTGGTGTGTCATGTCGGCTCCCCCCTCTTCGTCTGCGGCTGCCCCCCGGGGTGGCCTTGTCGCGCTGGCACTGCTGCTGGTCTACGTGGTCTGGGGCTCGACCTACCTGGGCATCGCCAAGGCCCTGCACGGCGGCGCACTGCCGCTGACGATGGTCTCCGGCAGCCGGTTCATCATTGCCGGTGGCCTGATGTTCCTGGCCTTGCGCCTGTTCTGGAAGATGCCGAACCCGACCCTGCGGCAGTGGCGCAACCTGGTCATCATGGGCGTGACCATGCTGGTGCTGGGCAACGGCATGGTGGTGCTGGCCGAGCGTGAGGTGTCCTCGGGCCTGGCCGCCACCGCAGTGGCCTCGGTGCCGCTGTGGATGGCGCTGTTCTCGGCGCTGCGCGGCCAGCACGCCAGCCGTGGCGAGTGGCTGGGCATCGCCATCGGTTTCCTGGGCGTGGTCTGGCTCAACGCCGGCAGCAGCCTGACGGCCTCGCCGACCGGGCTGGTGCTGCTGCTGATCGCGCCGATCGGCTGGGCCTTCGGTTCGGTGTGGGCGCGTGGGCTGGACCTGCCGGGCCCGTTCATGACCGCTGCCGGGCAGATGGTCTGCGGTGGCGTGCTGCTGGTGCTGATCGGCCTGGCGGTAGGCGAGCGCCCGACCACGCTGCCCGATACCGGTGGCCTGCTGGCGATGGCCTACCTGTGCGTGTTCGGCTCCATCGTCGCGTTCACCGCCTACGTGTGGCTGCTGCAGAACGTGCGCCCCGCGCTGGCGGGCAGCTACGCGTACGTCAATCCGGTGATCGCGGTGCTGCTGGGCGCACTGCTCAACGGTGAGCGGTTCGGCTGGCGCGACCTGTTGGCGATGGTGGTGATTCTTCTGGGTGTGGTGGTGCTGACGATGGCAAGGACAAGAAAGAAATGAGCATGGATGAGAAAGAACAACGCCGGGGCCTGCTGGTAACCGCTTCCACCTTCGTGATCTGGGGACTGGTGCCGGTGTACTGGCACTTGCTCAACGAGGTGCCCTCGTTCCAGATCATCGCCCACCGCATCATCTGGAGCACCGTGCTGGTGCTGGGCTGGCTGCTGCTCAGCTCGCGCCTGGGCTGGTGGCAGAAGATCGCCGCACAGCCGCGCGCGCTGCCGATCCTGCTGGTGTCGAGCCTGACCATCGCCTTCAACTGGGGCCTGTACATCTGGGCGGTCAACGCCGGCCATGTCATCGAGACCAGCCTGGGCTACTTCATCAACCCGCTGGTGAACGTGCTGCTGGGCGTGCTGGTGCTGAAGGAACGCCTGCGCCGCCTGCAGTGGGTGGCGGTGGCGATGGCGGCGGTGGGCGTGGCCTGGCTGACCATCGACGCCGGCACACCGCCGTGGATCGCGCTGGGCCTGGCCTGTTCGTTCGGCCTGTATGGCCTGCTGCGCAAGCTGGTTTCAGTCGACCCGGTGGCCGGCCTGGGCGTGGAAAGCATGTACCTGTTCCTGCCGGCGCTGGCCTTCGCGATCTGGGCCGAGAATGGCCACGGCGGCGCGTTCTTCCATGGCTGGGGCTGGCGCAACGACCTGCTGCTGATCTTCGGCGGCGCAGTCACCGCAGTGCCGCTGATCGGCTTCGCCTACGGTGTGAAACGCATTCCGCTGTCGCTGGTCGGCATCCTGCAGTACATCGCGCCGAGCCTGCAGCTGCTGCTGGGTGTGTTCTTCTTCCACGAAGCGTTCGACACCGCCAAGGCGATCGGCTTTGCCGCGATCTGGGCCGGCCTGGTGCTGTTCGTCGGCGACAACATCCGCACGATGCGCGCCAAGCGCTAGCGCCGCGCCCGCTCGGCTGACACGTGTGCACAAAAAAGAGCGGCGCCCCGAGGGGCGCCGCTCTGCTTCCATCCACAGCCAGGAGAGAGATGGCTGTGGCGGGAACGCGGTTGCAGGCTTAGAAGCGCTGCTGATACTTCATGTACATGAAGCGGCCGATGTCGAAGCCACCGTAGTAGGTGAAGCTGCTGTTCGGCTGGCTGTACATGATCGGACCCTGGTGGTTGAACACGTTGTTCACGCCCAGCGACACGGTGCCATCCCACGGCAGGCTGTAGCGCACCTGCAGGTCGTGGAAGGTGTTGGAGCCCACCTTGTTGGTCGGCGATGCACTGGTGTACGACGAACTGAAGCCCGGCAGGTTGCACTCGTCCATGTACGAGCACTTCTCCTTCATGCTGGAGTAGTAGCGCGCGGTCCAGCCGATGCCGAGGTCGCCGTACTGCCAATCCAGGTTGAAGGTCGAGCGGACGCGGAAGTCGCCGCCCCAGCTGGTGCGCTGCTCCACCGGCGTGGTCGCGGCGTTGTCGTTGCGCTGCTTCAGGTAGTCGGTGTAGGTGGTGTTCCAGTTGACGGCGAACTGGCCGAACGTGGTTTCCGGCAGACGGTAACGCACGTTGATGTCATAGCCGGCGGTTTCGCGGAAACCGGCATTGACCAGCGAGCGGTCCAGGCTGTTGACCTGGCCGTTGCTGCCACGGGTGAAGCGGCCACAGGCGGCGTCCGAACCCTGCACATAGCACTGCTCGAGAATGCTGTTGGCGGTCTCGGAGACGATGGCGTTGTTGATGCGGATCTTCCACCAGTCGAGGCTGACATCCAGGCCGGCCACGAAGTCCGGGCTGTACACCAGGCCCACGGTCCAGGTCTTGGCGGTTTCCGGCTTCAGCGCTGCGTTGGAACCCGAGTTGAAGTCGACGGTCGACTGCTGGCCCGGCTTGGTGGCAACGGTGCCATCGCTGTTGAGCTGGCGGAAGTTGGCCGGCACCTTCAGCGCCTGGCAACGGGCAGCAACGGTCGGGCTGGTGGCCGCGGTACCGAACGAGGTATCGCACGGATCGGTGAACGAATCGCGGGTACTGACGGTGCCACCGTACAGGTCATCCACGGTGGGCGCACGGAAGCCGGTGCCGTAGGTGGCGCGTACCAGCAGGCTGTCGATCGGCTTCCACTTCAGGCCGAACTTGCTGTTGGTGGTCGAGCCGAAGTTGTTGTAATCCGAGTAGCGACCGGCCACGTCCAGCGACAGTTCGCGCGCGAACGGCAGATCGGCCAGCAGTGGCACCTGCAGCTCCAGGTAGACCTCGTTGAGCGAGTAGTCGCCACGCGTCGGCTGGCCGGTGGTGCCGGTAATCTCGCCCTTCTGCACCCGCATGTCCGGGGTGTAGCTGGCCTCTTCGCTGCGGTGCTCGAAGCCCATCGCGCCCATGATGTCGCCGGCCGGCAGGGTGAACAGCGAACCGGAGATGTTGGCGCTGGCCACCTTGGTGGTGCTCTTCATCTTGTCGACGAAGCGGGCGAACAGGTAGTCCTGTACGTCCTGGTTGCTCAGCGAGCCAGGGCCGGTATAACCCATCGGCGCAGCCGGGTTCCACGGCACGCAGCCGGCGATCACCGCACCCGGTGCGCCGCAGCGGGCCACGTTGCCATCCATGAAGGACGGGCCGACGGCCTGGTTGACGTGCGGCTGGTACATGCTGCCGGTACCGATGCGCTCGCCTTCATTGCGGTTGTACATGTAGCTGACGTTCCAGTCCCAGTACCGCGAACCGGTTTCGAAGCTGCCTTCCAGGCCGATGCTGGCGCGCTTGGTCTCCAGATTGTTCTCGGTGCCGCGCGGCAGCTCCTCGGAGCGGTGCGCGAACAGCACATCCTGGCCCCACAGGTTGAACGTGCTGTCCTTGGACAGGGCGGCACGGCTGCCGTTGCGCGCCTGGGCGGCGCTGACCGAGTACGGGTAGCCGGCCAGCTGCTTGGTCGATTCGCGCTTGCTGTACAGCGCGTCGGCGACGATGCGCAGGTCGTCGGTGATCGAGAAGCCGCCGTTGGCGAACACCGAGGTGCGCTCCAGGCCGGTCAGCAGGCTCATGTTGGTCTTGCTGTTGGCACCATCGGCCGGATCCGGCGCGTGGAAGTTGCCCTTCTGGCTCGGATCGCCGCCCGGGCCCACGGTCAGGTTCTTGCCACCGACGGTGACGTAGCCCCACGGGGTGTTGCCGTTCAGGTTGTCGGTCGGGTGGCGCGGGCCGTTGGGATAGCGGCTGAACTCGCGATCCTTGCCCAGCACTTCGTCTTCCTTGGTGCGCTCAGCACCCACGGTGAACCAGCCGCGGTCGAAGGTCTTGCCGAAGGTGGCGCTGTAGGAGCGCTTCTGGCCGTCACCCTGGCCGTACTGGCCGACATAGACGCTGGCTTGGCCACCGTCGAAGTTCTTGCGGGTAATGATGTTGACCACGCCGGCGATGGCGTCCGAGCCGTACAGCGCGGACGCGCCATCGGTCAGCACTTCCACGCGCTCGACGATGGCCGACGGAATCGAGGCCAGGTCGGAGTAGCCGCCGGCGCTGACGCCCATGCGGCGGCCGTCGATCAGCACCAGGCTGCGTTCCGGGCCGAGGTTGCGCAGGCTGACGTACATGCCGCCGAAGTCGCGCGAGGAGGTCAGCGAAGACGCGCGGCCCATGCTCGGCGAACCTGCGGCGGGAATGTCCTGCAGGATGTCGGCGACGTTGACGTAGCCCTTCTTCTCGATCTCGGCGCGGTTGAGCGCGATCACCGGCTGTGCGGTCTCGACACTGGCCTGACGGATGCGCGAGCCTGTGATTTCGATGCGGTCGAGAGTGGTGGTGGCGTCGCCGGTGCTCTGTGCGAAGGCGGGGGTGGTGCAGCTGGCGGCCAGCGCGATGACGATCGCGTTGCGCAGCGGAGTGGTTTTCAGGGACATCCGTGAAATCTCGTGTTTCAGGAAAAACATGCGCCCGTTCTATGGGCGCGTGGGGTGCTGCAAACCAACGTGGGGGGCGCGATTCTAGAATGTTTCCATTCGTAACTGTTTATCGCTGTGCTGCAGATGTGCGCGAAAATGAATCGCAACCAACAATCCACAGATGTGATGTGCGCAACGTCACGTGCGTTGCGTTGGCGATGGGCAGAGGCATCGATAGCGGCGGATTTCCCGCAATCTGTAGCAGTGCGTGTGTGCAGGCATCCATCCACGCATGGCGTGGATCTACTGGACGTACTGGTTCATCACCCGGCCTGGATGCATCGCCCTCGGTAGATCCACGCCATTCGCGGATGACGCGCAAGAAAAAGGGACGGAGCGTTCGCTCCGTCCCCTGCGCAATGCGCGTTGTATCGCTGCGTGATGCTCAGGTTTCGCGCAACGCCGTGGTGATGGGCAACCGCGCCGCGCGCAGCGCCGGGAACAGGCCGCCGACCAGGCCGATGCCCAGCGCCCATTTCAGGCCGGTCCACAGCAGTTCCGGCGACACATGGAACTTGAACACCACTGCGCTGAAGTTGCTGCCGATGGTGGACACGCTGTAGCCATTGAACAGCAGCCATGCCACCGCACACCCCAGCAGGCCGCCGAGCAGTGCCAGCAGCATCGTCTCCAGCATCACCGCCGTCACCACCGGCAGGCCGCGGAAGCCGATCGCGCGCATGGTGGCGATCTCGCGCGCACGCGTGGCGACCGCCGCGTACATGGTGTTGAGCGCGCCGAACACCGCACCGACCGCCATGATGGTGCCGATCACCTTGCCGAGGATGTCGATCAGCTTGGTCAGCCCACCGCCCTGCTTGCTGTAGTAGACGCGGGTGGTTTCCACGTCCAGTTTCAGGCGCGGGTCGGCGGCGACGGCGGCCTTGAACTGCTCGAAGCCGGCCTTGCCATCGGTGCGCACGCTGATCGACTGCCACGCACTGCGCTGGTAGGTGGTGGCCAGCGTATCGGCGTCGGTCCACAGTTCCGAATCATGCGCGTCGCCGGTGGCGAACACACCCACCACGGTCCAGGTCTGGTTGCCCAGGGTCAGCGTCTTGCCAACGTCCAGATCGCGGAACTGGCCCTTGGCGCCCTGGCCGACCACGATCTCGCGCAGGCCGGTGGCGAACGTGCGGCCTTCGACGATCTTGACCTTGTCATGCACCGCCCACGCCTGCGGGCCGACGCCGCGGAACTGCGCGTTGACGTCGGTGCCGTCGGACTTCGATACCAGGTTGACCACCTGCGACAGCTCCGGCGACAGCAGCGGCCGGCCTTCGGCATCGCGAGTGATGCCGGGCAGAGTGGACAGCGTCGGCACCTGTTCGCGGGTGATGACCGAGTTGGTTTCGGCCTGCGAGCCGCCGCGCAGCACGATGGCAGTGGTGTCATCGCCGGTGTTGTTGAGCGTGGCCTGGAAGCCTTCGCCCATCGCCAGCATCGCCACCAGCACGCCGACCACGCCAGCGATGCCGACCACGATCACCGAGGACGCGCCCCAGCGCTGCGGCAGGCTGGCCACGCCGATGCGGGTGGCGGCCAATGCCAGTCGCCCACCGCGGGTCAGCAGCAGCCACAGTGCCACCAGCACGGCCACGGCCAGCACGCCGATCCACGGCAGGCTGATCCACAGCACCAGGCCGATCACCAGCAGCAGCACCGTCACGCCGTTGCCCAGCCACTTCTTGAGTTTGCTCTTGAACATGTCTGCGTTCTCCTCAGCGGCCGGCCAGTGCGTCGACGATCTTCAGGCGCTTGGCACGAAGCGCGGGCAGCAGGCCGACAATGGTGCCGATCAGCAGCACCAGGGCGACGCCCAGCAGCCAAGTATTCCACGGCACATGCGCGGGCAGCACGCCGCCGAAGTTCGCGGCCACCACCGGCAGCACCAGCGAGGCCAGCACCATGCCGAGCAGGCCGCCAAGGCCCACCAGCAGCACCGACTCGATCATCACCAGCGACAGCACGGTGCCATCCTTGAAGCCCAGCGTCTTCAGCGTGGCCAGTTCGGGCACGCGCTCGCGCACCGCCTGCGCCATGGTGTTGCCGGTCAACAGCAGCAGGGTGAAGAACACCGCACCCATGATCGACGTAACGATCATGCCGATGTCCGCGAACTGCTTGACGAAGGCCTGCTGGAACGCCGATTCGGTCTGTGTCTTGGTCTCGTGGTCGGAGTTGGCAGAGATCGCATCGATGGCCTGCGCCACCCGCGAGGACTGGTCAGGGTTGTCCAGCGTCACCGTGTACCAGCTCACCTGGTTCTTGATGTAGTCGTTGGATTCGTCGAAGTACTTCCAGTTCATCATCAACTGGCGTTCTTCGTTGCCCGCCTGTGTGCGGTCCTTCGAGCGGAAGATGCCCTTCAGTTCCAACGGCCAGTCATTGCTGCCGCCACGCGGGAAGATGGTTGCCTGCAGCGGGATGGTGTCGCCGATCTTCCAGCCGAACTGCTTGGCCAGCGTTTCGCCGACGATGGCGCCGGTGCGGGTCTGCTTCCAGTCTTCCAGCTGCGCCGGATCGATCTGCAGTTCACGGTAGACGTCGAAGTAGTTGGGTGACACCGAGAAGTTGGGGAAGAAGTTCTTCGGGTCCTGGTAGATGCCGCCGAACCACATGCCGTAGGCCACGTCGCGCACGCCGGCCACCTGCCGCACCTGCGCTTCCAGGCGGATCGGCAGCGATTGGGTGATCGACAGTCGTGAGGCCACCACCAGCCGATTGGCGCCCTCCACGCTGCCGCCGGAATTGAACGCCACGCGTACCGAATCGAGCATGCCGAACAGCAGAAAGGCGACCACCACCGAAAGCAGGGTCAACAACGTGCGGGTACGGCTGCGGAACAGCTGCGCCCATACCAACGAGAAATATTTCATCGCCGTGGCCTCCGTCAGTGGGCCAGCGGCGCGTCGGCCAGCTCGCCCTTGTCCAGGTGCACCGTGTGCGTGGCGTACTCGGCGGCCTTCGGGTCATGGGTGACCATGATGATGGTCTTGCCGTGCTCGCGGTTGAGCTGCTGCAGCAGGCCGAGGATTTCCTCGGCAGACTGGCGGTCGAGGTCGCCGGTCGGTTCGTCGCAGATCAGGAAGGTCGGGTCGGAGACGATCGCGCGCGCGATCGCCACGCGCTGCTGCTGGCCGCCGGACAGTTCATTCGGGCGGTGGCTGCGGCGGTCGGCCAGGCCGACCAGGGTCAGCGCGATCTCGGCGTTGCGCTTGCGCTGCGCCGCATTGAGATGGGTCAGCAGCAGTGGCAGTTCCACGTTCTTCTGCGCGGTCAGCATCGGCATCAGGTTGTAGAACTGGAACACGAAGCCGACGTGGTGGCTGCGCCAGGTCGACAGCTGGCCGCCGCTCATCTGGTCGATGCGCTCGCCTTCGATGCTGATCTCGCCGCCGCTGGGGTTGTCCAGGCCGCCGATCAGGTTGAGCAGGGTGGTCTTGCCCGAGCCGGACGGGCCCATCAGCGCGACGAAGTCGCCGCTGGCGATGTCCAGGTCGATGCCGTGCAGCACCTGCACCTTTTCGGGGCCGCGCTGGTAGGTCTTGGTGATGTTGCGCAATGAAACCAGGGTCGACATGGGTGGTTCTCCACGGAAGGCGGGAAACGGGGAAGCGCACCTGCGGTGGCCGCAGGCGTGCGTCGAGCGGTGTTGCCGGCGGCGCCCGCAGGCGCCAGGCCGCTACTGCGCTTGTTTCTGTTGCACCTTGGCGCCATCGCGCAGGGTGTCGGGCGGGTTGACCACCACCGATTCACCTGCGCTCACGCCCTTGAGGATCTGGCGGTCCTTGCCCATCGCCTGGCCAGCCTCGACCGTGCGCTGCTGCACGCGGCTCTCGTCACCCAGCACGAAGGCCACCGAGGCGCTCTCGCGCTGCACCACGGCGCCCGCCGGCACGCGCACGCCCTGCGGCTTGGCGGCCGCCTGCGGCTGCGCCTGCTCCAGGAAGCTGACGCGCACGCCCATCTCCGGCACGATGCGCGGGTCTTTCACCTTCAGCGCCACGCGCACCTTCACCGTGGCCTTGCCGCGGTCGGCGGTGGGGATGATGGCGATCACCTCGCCGGGAATCTTCCATTCCGGGTAGGCATTGAGCGTGGCTTCCACCGGCATCTTCGGTTGCACGCGGCCGATGAAGGCTTCGCCGACCTCGACTTCGATCTCCAGCGAGTCCATGTCGACGATGGTGCCGATGCCGGTGCGGGTGAAGCCGCCGCCGGCCGACAGCGGCGAAACGATTTCGCCGGGCTGCGCAGCCTTGGCGGTGACCACGCCGGAGAACGGCGCGCGCACGATGTTGTTGTCCACGCCCAGGTCGGCGATGGCCAACTGGTCGTTGGCGACCTTGACGTTGCGTTGCGCGGTGTCCAGCTGTGCACGCAGGCTGTCGCGCTGGGCCACGGCCTGGTCGTACTGCGAGCGCGACACCAGCTGCTGGCCGACCAGTGCCTGCAGGCGGCTGGCTTCAGCGGCGGCCTGCTTCCGCTGTGCTTCCAGCCCGGCCACCTGGCTGCGTGCGGCCTGCAGCTGCGAGGCATACAGGCTGCGCTGCGCGTCGGCATCGATCGGGTCCAGCGTGGCCATGATCTGGCCCTGTTCCACGCGCATGCCTTCCTCGATCATCACCTCGCGCACCTTGCCGGTGATCTTGGCCGAGACCGTGGCCATGCGCCGGGCGACCACGTAGCCGCTGGCGTCGAGCACCGAACTGCTGGCGCTGCCCTGCTGGATGGCCACGGCGGGGGCGGTTTCCACGTCCACCGCCGGCGCGCGGCCGAACAGGGCGAAGGCGACAGCAGCCAGCAGCAACACGACCACGATGATCGCGATCCACAGCCAACGGCGGCCACCGCCACTGCCACCGGAGGCGGGCGGCGGCGATTTGCGGTCGATACGGAGTTCCTTCAACAGCTCGGCAGAAGCGTTCATTCGTTCCATCACAGGCGTTCGGGCGGGTGTGGCCGGAAGAGCGGACGGCGGCGGTTCCGGCGGTGGAGCGTGCGGCACAGCATGAAGGCAGGCACAGCGATGACGGCAGTGACAGCTGTCACCCGATGACATTGACGGCGGCAACTGCGAAACGTGACCACGGCGGCACAGGATGGCAACGTCCCCGCTACCGGTACCGCCCATGGATCCGATCGCCCCGTCGCTGGCCCGCCTGCAGCAGGTGCAGGTGCGCTACCGCGACCATACCGCCCTGCATGGCATCGACCTGCAGGTCCGCGCTGGCCAGGTGCTGGCATTGCTGGGCCGCAACGGTGCCGGCAAGAGTACCGCGATCAGCGTGCTGTTGGGCCTGCGCCGGGCCGACGCCGGCCAGGTCGAACTGCTCGGCGGCGACCCGCAGCAGCGCGCCAGCCGTATCGGCCTGGGCGTGATGCTGCAGAGCACCAGCCTGCCGCCGATGCTGCAGGTGGACGAACTGGTGGCGCAGGCCAGCGCCTGCTATCCCGACCCGATGCCGCTGCAGGAGGTACTGCAGCGCGCCGGCCTGCAGGCGCTTGCAGGCCGCCGCTATGGCCAGCTGTCCGGCGGCCAGCAGCGTGCCGTGCAGTTCGCCATCGCCCTGTGTGGCCGCCCGCGCGTGCTGTTCCTGGACGAGCCCACCACTGGCCTGGACATCCAGGCGCGGCAGGCGATGTGGCAGGCGATCCGGCAGCTGGTGGCCGAAGGCTGCGGCGTGCTGCTGACCACCCACTACCTGGAGGAGGCCGAAGCGCTGGCGCAGCAGGTAGTGGTACTGGAGCAGGGCCGGGTATTGGCCGATGCACCGCTGAGCGAGCTGCGCCTGGCCGACCGGCCGCGTCGGATTCGTTGCCGCAGCGGGTTGCCCATTGCGGACGTGCAGCAGTGGCCGGGCGTGCAGGAGGTGCAGCGCGACGGCGAGCACCTGCAGCTGCTGGCGAGCCCGGCCGAGCCTGTGGTGGCGCGCCTGCTGGCCGCCGATGCGCAGCTGCGCGAACTGGAAGTACAGGGCGCGGCGCTGGCCGACGCCTTCCTCGACATGACCCGGGAGGCCGCATGAACACCCTGATCCGTACCGCCAGCGCGCCAGCAGCCTCATGGCGCCGCGTACTGCGCCCCTACCGCGCCGAACTGCTGGCCGAACTGCGCCGCGCCTGGCGCACGCCGGCGTTCGCGGTGCCCTCGCTGCTGTTCCCGGTGCTGTTCTACCTGCTGTTCGGCGTGCTGCTGGGGCGCGGTCATGCACCGCTGTACCTGCTGGCCACCTACTGCGTGTTCGGTGCGATGGCCCCGGCCCTGTTCGGCTTCGGCGTGCAGCTGGCGCTGGACCGGGAAGGCGGCCTGCTGACCCTCAAGCGCGCGCTGCCGATGCCGGCGGCGGCACCGCTGCTGGCACGGCTGGCGATGGCGGTGATGTTCGCGCTGCTGGTGGCGTTGCTGCTGATCGGCGTCGCGCGCGTGCTCGGTGGCGTGCAGCTGCACGCCCTGCAGGTGCTGCAGCTGCTGGCGGTGGCGGGCCTGGCGGCGCTGCCGCTGGGGGCGATCGGCCTGCTGATCGGCAGCCATGTCAGTGCCAGCGCGGCACCGGCGATGGTCAATCTGGTCTACCTGCCGCTGGCCCTGCTGTCGGGCCTGTGGCTGCCGCTGTCGGCGCTGCCCACGCTGTTCTCGACGATGGCCCCACTGTGGCCGACCTGGCATCTGGCGCAGCTGGCGCTGCCGGTGGTCGGGCTGCCGTCGGTGGGCAGCCTCGCCGGCCACCTGCTGGTGCTGCTGGCGGTCACGGTGGTGGCGCTGCTGCTGGCGCGCCGTCGCCTGCGCCGGATCGGCTGAACTGGCATGATCGGCAGCGATCGTCCCCGCCTGGATTCTCCCGTGTCGTCGAGCTGGCTTGCGTCCCTGCTGCGCCCTGCGCCGGATTCGGCCGTGGCCGAACTGCTGCGACGTGGCAAGTCGCCCTGGAGCGGAGCGATCCACCTGCTGTGGTCGGTATGGATCTTCCTCACCCCGGTGCTGGGCAATGGCTTCACGCTGCGCTGGCTGCTGCTGACCCTGCTCAGCTATCCGTTGTTCCTGCTGCTCTATGCCAGGGTGATGCTGTCGCCACGGCACCATGGGTGGCGCTATGCGCTGGGCATGATCGTGCTGGCGCTGGTACTGCTGCCCTGGTACCCCTCGGGACTGAGCTACTTCGTGTTCGGCTGCGTGATGATCCGCATGAGCGGGCGCAGCAGCTGGTGGGCGTACCTGCTGCAGCTGACCGCGCTGAACCTGCTGTTCTGCGGCACCGCGCTGTACTTCGGCTATCCGTGGCAGGCCATGGTGTGGATGCCGGCGGTGTCGTTCATCGTCGGGCTGGTGGTGAACGTGGAGGCCCTGAGCCAGCAGCGCGACGTTGCCCTGCAGCTGTCGCAGGACGAGGTGCGGCGACTGGCCACCACCGCCGAGCGCGAGCGTATCGGCCGCGACCTGCATGATCTGCTGGGGCACACGCTGTCGCTGATCACGCTGAAGCTGGAGCTGGCACGCAAGCTTTACGATCGCGATGACGCGCGTGCACGGCAGGAGATCGGCGAGGCCGAGGACATTGCACGCGAAGCGCTGGCACAGGTGCGCAGTGCAGTGACCGGCATCCGCGCCAGTGATCTGGCGGGGGAACTGGCGTCGGCGCGTCTGCTGCTGGAATGCCAGCAGGTGCACCTGCAGTACACGGCGCCGCCAGCGATGCCGGTGGAGGTGGAACGCGGGCTGGCGCTGGTGTTGCGCGAGGCCGCCACCAACATCGTGCGCCATGCGCAGGCGACCCGGGTGCAGGTGGATTTCATGCTTGAGGACCGACAGTTGGCGATGCAGATACGCGATGACGGCCGTGGCGGCGTGCAGGCCGAGGGCAATGGGTTGAGTGGCATGCGTGAGCGGGCCGCAGCACTGGGTGGCCAGTTGACGCTGCAGTCGCCGCGCGGGGCGGGCACCGTGCTGACGGTACGCGTGCCGTTGATGGCCGCGACCACGCCGCTGTCGCCCACGTCGTTGGCGCAGGACGGTGCCGCATGATCCGCATCCTGCTGGCCGAAGACCAGGCCATGGTGCGCGGCGCACTGTCGGCGCTGCTGGGCCTGGAGCCGGACATCGAAGTGCTGGGCAGTGCTGCCGATGGCGAGGCCGCCTGGCGGATGTTGCAGCAGCTGCAGCCGGACATCCTCGTGACCGACATCGAGATGCCGGGCCTGAGCGGGCTGGAGCTGGCGCAACGCATCGCCCGCCACGAACTGCCGATCAAGGTGGTGATCGTGACCACCTTCGCCCGTGCCGGTTTCCTGCGCCGCGCGCTGGAAGCTGGCGTGCTGGGCTACCTGCTGAAGGACGCACCGGCCGAGAACCTGGCCGATGCCCTGCGCAAGGTGAACCAGGGCATCCGCGCGATCGACCCGCAGCTGGCGCTGGATGCGTGGTCGCAGGCCGACCCGCTGACCGACCGCGAACGCCGCGTGCTGCGGCTCGCGGGCGAGGGCCGCACCGCCAGCGAGATCGCCGAGCAGTTGGGGTTGTCGCACGGTACGGTGCGCAACTACCTGTCCGAGTGCATCGGCAAGCTGGGTGTGGCCAATCGGATCGAGGCGTACCGGCTGGCGCGGCAGAAGGGGTGGTTGTAGGGGCGTGCGCCGCCGCGCTGGTAGCGCCGGGCGCTGCCCGGCGGATTGTTTCCGCGACCGCGGAGGGGGTGTCACTTTCTTTGCTCGTGCAAAGAAAGTAACCAAAGAAACACGCCGCCAGAGCGCGAGCCGGTGCTACGCACCGGTGCCCTGCGCTTCTCGGGGGATCAGGGGACGGCGCCGAACTCGCTTCGCTCAGACACCGGCGCCTCTACGCCCCTGATTCCCCTGCGATGCTCGGCTCGCTAGAAGGCGGACCCAACGTCAAAAGCCACAGCTGCACCCAGTAGATCCACGCCATGCGTGGATGCTGTTGCTCTTGATCTTGACCTTCCAGTCCGCCTTCAAGCGAGCCGAGCACCGGAGGTCCGGCGAGGGCGAAGAGGTGCGGGTGTCTGAGCGCAGCGAGTTCCCGCGCCGTCCCTCGACGGACCGAGGAGCGCAGGGCACCGGCGTGCGAAGCACGCCGGCTCGCGGCCGGCGGAGCGTTTCTTTGGTTACTTTCTTTGCGCGCAAAGAAAGTGACACCCCCCGCGGTCGCGGAAACAATCCGCCGGGAACGCCCGGCGAACCCTTTCAATCCTTCCCGCGCGCCATCGCCTGGAACACGCCATCCCGCCGCACCCACAAATGGAACAGCGCCGCCCCCACATGCATCAGCACCGTGGCGAACAACACATACGCCAACAAGCTGTGCGCATTGCGCAGCGCGGCATACAGCGCCGGGGTGTGCGGCACGATCGGCGGCAGGTGCAGGCCGCCCCACAGCACGATCGGATAACCGCCGGCCGACAGCATCGCCCAGCCGATCAGCGGCATCGCCAGCATCAGTGCATACAGCATCCAGTGCGAGGCCTTGGCCGCCATCGCCTGCCATACGGGAAGATCCGCCGGCAACGGCGGCGGGCGATGGCGCAGCCGGTTGTACAGGCGCAGCAGCACCAGTACGCCGATGGCGATGCCCAACGGGCGATGCAGATCGATCAGCATCGGCCGCAAGTGCAGCGAGGCGACCATGGTCACGCCGATGAACAGCATGGCGATGATCATCAGTGCCATGGACCAGTGCAGCACGCGCGCGAGCAGGTTGAAGTGGCCGTTGCCGGTGCTCATCGTGCGGCCTCCTTCGGTTGCTCGACGTTGCCGGTTGCGCGCTCGCGTTCGCGGCGGTTGAAGGACTGCGAATACACCGCCGAGCGGGCGGCCAGGATCGGATCGTCACTGCCACGCACGCCACTGGGCAGGATCAGCGGATCGAAGTTGATCTGGCCGCACGAGCCCTGTTCCTGCGACTGCATGCGGTCCAGGCTGAGCACGCCGGCCACCACCTGATCACGCGACTCGGGCCACGGCACCGACGGATCATCGATGGCATCGCCGGGCTCGGCGGTGGTCACAACCAGGTTCCAGCGCACCGGGCCGCCGGCCAGGCGCTGCTGCAGTTCCTGGCTGAGGAAATCGACGCTGGCGTTCTTGCGCGTTTCCGCATCCATCTCGACCACCGGCGCCTGCGGCTGCCAGCGCCAGCGCACCGCGCGTTTCTGGCCCTGCGCGTTGGTGAACCAGAAGCTGTTGACGCTGTTGAAGGTGGTGTCAGCCCAGCTGCTGGTCCACGGCGCGGTCTTGGCCCACTGCTGGAACGCTTGTGCACTGGGGTATTTCGCCAGCACTGCGGCCATTTTCTGCGGGTCGGGCTTGCCGGTGGCCGGGTCCGGGATGGAGGCGCGCGTCTGCGCGTAGAACGCCTCGGCGTTGGGTACGGCGAAGAACGGGAAGCTGTTCATCGCCATGCGCCATTCCTGGCCATCATCGCTGACCATCTGCACCGCGAGGCTGCGTACGCGCGCGGTGTTGTCGGCGCCGTACGGGTCGCCGCCGCCGATCGACAGGCGGCCCATCACCGGCACGCGGCGCTGCGAGAATACTCGTGCGCTGGACAGAGTGGGGGCCTGCGCACTGGGTTCGAACCAACCGCTTACACACACGCCCTTGCTGTGCGCGCGGCGGAAGCCCGGATGGGCCGGGCCGGTGGCCTCGATGGTATCGGTGAAGCGCTGCGCGGTCAGGCGGCCGCCAATCCAGCCGGCCAACCAGGCGAAGGCCAGCGCCACCGCACCCAGAATGAGTGCGATCAGTGCGATCCAGAGCAGGGGGGAATGCTTGCGCGGCGCGCCCGGTGTCTGGCCGGCGCGGGTGTAGCGGAAGAGCGACATGGTCGGAGTCCTGCCTTCACGGAGCGTGTGGGTGGTCGACCCACACATCCTCGCAGAACCCTTCCAGGCCCGGTATTCAATTTTTCGTCAAGTTTGCCGGGGACGGCGTGCCGACCAAGGTCGGCACCCACCCGATCAGCTGTAGCGCTGCTTCAGCATCGCCCACGCCGAACGCAGCGCCAGTGCTTCACCGCCAGCCGGCCGGCCCGGGCGTTCGCCGTCGTTCCAGGCATACACGTCCAGATGCGCCCAGCGCTGGCCGTCTTCCAGGAAGCGTTCCAGGTACAGCGCGGCGGTGACCGAGCCGGCCATGCGCGAACCGGCGTTGGCCAGGTCGGCGATGCCGCTGCTCAGGTAACGCAGGTAGGGGCGCCACAGCGGCATGCGCCAGACCGGGTCGCGGGTCGCGTCGCCGGCCTGCAGCCACTGCTGCGCCACGCTGTCGTCGTTGCTGAAGAGCGCCGGCAGGTCCGGGCCCAGCGCGATGCGTGCGGCGCCGGTGAGGGTGGCGAAGTCCAGCACCAGGTCCGGTTTCTGTTCGCTGGCGAAGGTCAGCGCATCGCACAGGATCACGCGGCCTTCGGCGTCGGTGTTGTCGATCTCCACGCTCAGGCCCTTGCGGGTGGCGATCACTTCGCCCGGGCGGAAGGCATCGGGGCCGATCGCGTTTTCCACCGCCGGCACCAGCAGGGTCAGGCGCACCGGCAGGCCGCGCGCCATCACCAGGCCTGCCAGGGCCAGTGCATGCGCGGCACCGCCCATGTCCTTCTTCATGTTGCGCATGCCGTCGGCCGGTTTGATGTCCAGGCCGCCGGTATCGAAGCACACGCCCTTGCCGACCAGCACCAGTGCCGGATCGGTGTCCTTGCCCCAGCGCAGCACGACCAGGCGCGGTGCGCGGTGCGAGGCGCGGCCGACGGCATGGACGGCCGGGAAGTTCTGCTTCAGCAGTTCATCGCCGGTGATCGCCTCGACCTGCGCACCGTGCGCATCGGCCAGCGCGCGCGCGGCGTCTTCCAGCTGCTGCGGACCCATGTCTTCGGTCGGGGTGTTGACCCAGTCGCGCACGCGCAGGCTGGCGGCGATCAGGTCGGCCACTTCGCCGGTCGGCTCAGCTACCAGGCGTGCCGGTGCACGGTGGCGCTTGCGGTAGCGATCGAAGCGGTAGCTGCCCAGGCCCCAGCCCAGCTGCAGCAGCGCCAGTTCGGCGGCCGGCAGTTCGCTGGCCAGCTGCCACACGCTGCCTTCCGGCAGCGCGTGCGGGGCATGCGAGTAGCTGTAGGCATCGGCGCGATCACCCACGCCGATCACCGCACCGGCCAGGCCATCGGCGCCCGGCAGCAACGCCGTGGTGAAGGCACCGGCGGTGAAGCCCTGCGACGCCAGCCATGCCTGGGTGGCGGCCGGCTGGCCGTCCTTCCAGGACGCGAACTGCTCGCGGTCCAGCACGTACAGCGGCAGTGCTGCGGCGGTGTCGGCAGTGAAACCAGTGATCTCGCTCATGCGTCAGGTACTCCGGGGTGCGGCAGCGTCGAGGTTGGCATCCAACCAGTCGGCCAGGCCGGTGAGGGTGTCGAACTGCAGGTCCGGCTGCAGCTGCGGATGGGTCCAGGTGGCTGCTTCGCGGTTGATCCAGCAGCCGCGCAGGCCGGCGGCGATCGCCCCGGCCACGTCCATTTCGGCGTGGTCGCCGACGTGCAGTACCTGTGCCGGCGCAACACCCAGGCGGGTGCAGGCGGCGTGGAAGATGCTCGCCTCCGGCTTGGCCGCGCCGTGTTCGCGCGCGCCCAGCTGGAAGGCGAAATGATGGGCCAGGCCGATCCGCTCCAGATCGGCATTGCCGTTGCTCAGCGCCGCCACCGGCACCCTCGCGGCAATCCGCGCCAGTGCGTCGATCGCATCGGGGTAGCACTCGACCTGGTTGCGCGCGGCGAAGAACACGTCATACGCCGGCTCCAGCAGATCCAGGCTGGCACCACTGGTGTGCAGCGCTTCGTGCAGGGTCAGCCGGCGCAGTGCGCTCAGGTCGTGATGGAGGTGCGGATGGGCGTGGTACAGGCGCTCGCGCAGTTCGCGCATCGCCGCCACCGGATACATCTCGGCCGTGGCGGGGCTGTGCTCACGCATCCACGCGTGCAGGACCAGGTCGATGCGGGCGCCGATCGGAGCGAACGGCCACAGCGTGTCGTCAAGGTCGAGGGTGATGGCTTGGACGGGGAAATTCACCCCGCCATTCTACCCCTGCCCGCGCGGGCTTTCATTCCAGCAGACGCGCCCAGCCCTGCATCCCGTCCAACCGCGCCAGCACCAGCTTGATGCAGACCAGCAGCGGCACCGCCAGCAGCAGCCCGATCATGCCCCAGGCCCAGCCGAACACCATCAGCGCAAGGATCAGCACCAGTGGAGACAGTTTCATGCGACGGCCCAGCACGATCGGGGTCACCATCTGCCCTTCCAGGGTGTGCAGGCCCAGGTAGGCGGCGGCCGGCAGCAGGGCCTGCAGCGGGTCGCGGAATTCCACGAAGCCCATCAGCAGCATCAGCGCCACGCCGATCAACGGACCCACATACGGAGCGAAATTCAGCAGTGCGGCCACCGTGCCCCACAGCAACGCTTCCTGCAGGCCGATGCCGAGCAGCATCAGTACGCCGGCGAACACCAGCCCGACCAGGGTGTTGATCACGCTGATGGTCAGCACGTAGCGCGATACCTCGCGCTCGATCGAACGCAGGATGTCACTGGTGAAGCGCTGCTGCTGACGGTTCGGGAACAGGGCGATCGCCGCGCGTTGCAGGCTCTGCCCGTAGATCATGAAGAACAGGGTCAGCAGCACCACCGCCAGCACCGAGGCGGCCAGCCGCGGCGCACGGGTCAACATGCGGTACGGGTCATCGAGCTGGGCGCGGATCACCTGCACCTTGCGGTTGCTGTCGCCACCGGCAACACGGGCGAAGTTCTCCGCGGCCTGGTTGGCCTGCTGCACCGGCTTGGTCAGGTCCTGCACCTGGCGGGCGATCTTGCGCAGCTGCTGCGGTGCTTCCTGTGCCCATTCCATTGCCGGGCCGATCAACTGCACCGCCAGCGAACCGGTCACGCCGAGGCCCGCGCCGAGGATCAGCAGCGCGCCCAGCGCACGCGGAATCCACAGCTTCTGCAGCAGGCGCAGGATCGGATTGCCGACCAGTGCGAAGAACATCGCCAGCAGCACTGGCAGGATGATGTCCTGTGCCGCCCACAGCGTGTAGCCCACCGCCAGGGTCGCCAGCACCACCAGCGACATCGGTCCGCGCGGACGCGACGGTGGCGGCAACGGGGCGTCGGGCTGTTCGGGGCCGGCCGGTGACGGGGACAGGAGGGACTCGCTCATCGACGCACCAACCGGGAAGGGGAGCGCATTATCCGCCGGCCGCGATCAGCGCGGCGGATTCCATGGATCAACGTTCGGACAGCTCGGTGGCCGCTTCGGCCGGACGCGGTCCGCGCGGGTCTGGTTCCGGTTCTGGCTCCGGCACGGAACGTGGAGCCGGTGCCGGCCGTGGCTCGGCAGCGGAGGCCGCCGCCTGTGCCTGTTCGCTGGCTTCGTCGGCTTCCTCAGCCGCGTCGTCGGCAGTGGCTGCGGCCTGCGCCGCCATCGCCGTGGCGAACGCCGCCTGTGCACTGGCGAACAGGTTCGAGACCGAACCCACCATCTGCAGCCAGCGGGCACCGTTGACCTTGCCCGGCACTTCCAGCTTGCCGGCGATGAAGCCACCGGCCAGGCCGACCACCACGATGCGCAGCGGCGACCAGCCCTTTCGCCAGACGTCGCTGAGCGTGGACCAGTGGTCCTGGGTTTCGCCCAGGCGCACGGTCACCACCTGTTCGCAGCGTTTCACCCGCCGTTGCAGCGCGCCGAACTTCATGGCTTGCCCTCGGGCAGCTGTACCTCGGCATCGGGATCGTCTTCGCTGGGTTCGTCGAACAGGCCCAGGCGTGACAGCTGGCGCCGGGTAGCGTGCATGCCGGTGTGGTGGAAGAAGTAGGACACCCGCCAGATCGCATAACCGGTGACGGCCAGGCTCAGCAGCGAGGTGATCAGCAGCGCCTGCAGCCAGCTCAGGCCCCAGCTCTGCAGCAGGGCGATGAGGGTGGCGGCCATCAGCAGCCAGGCCGAGGCACCGAACACGATCGCCACGCCGGCCCAGGCCAGCGCGCGACCGAATGCACTACGCGCCAGCGCGAAGTCGGCCGAGGCCAACCGGCGCAGCGAGCGCAGCGTATGCTTGGCAGAATCGGCAGCGGCACGACCGGCCGCGCCGACCTGGCGGATGCTCTCATCCAGCGGCGGGGTAGCCGCCGGATCAGGCGCTTGCGCGTTGTCTTCGCTCACGCCGCGGCTTACTTGTCGCTGCTGCCGCGGGCCAGCTTGGCGATGATCCAGCCGGCAGCGAAGGCGACACCGAACGAGGCCAGCGGACGTTCACGGATCAGCTCAGCGGCGCTGTCGATCAGGTCCTTGCCCTTGTCCATCAGCGCGTCGACCTGTTCCTTGGCGGCTGCACCACCAAACTCGGCGGCGGCCAGGCCGGACAGCGCGCTGTCGGACAGTTCAGCCTTGACGTTGGCCTTGCCGATGCGCAGTTCGTCGCCGGCTGCGCCGGTTGCACCCTTGATCGCACCGCCGGCGGCCGACGCGGCCTGCTTCAGGTGGGAACCGGCTTCACCCAGGTGTTCCTTCAGGTTCTCGGTATTGGTGGGGCTCATCGAATCACTCCTGTTGCGATGGGGGAACGGGAGTCGGCGGTGCCGACCTGGACTGACAGCAATAGCATTGCCGGGGTATAGGGGGTGTTACGGCAGGGCGATCAGCGCATCACGAGCTGGCCCTGCTGCTGGCCATTGTTGCGCAGCACGCGTATCACCAGGGTCGGCGGGCGCTGCTGGAAGTTGGCGCGCCAGCTGGCCAGGTCGGCGAATTCGCCCACGGTGGCATCGGTGATGATGTCGCCCTGCTGCAGGCCGTTGGTGGCCGCGCGGCTGCCGCGCTTGACCTCGCTGACCAGCACGCCACCGACACCGGACTGGCGCAGCGACTCGGGCAGGTCGACGAAGGTGGCCCCGGTCAGGCGCGGGTCCAGGCTCTCGCCGGTGACCGCGCGCGCCTGTTCCTTCAAGGTTGCCTTGATCTGCAGCGGCTTGCCCTCGCGGCGCACGTCCAGCGTCAGCGTGCTGCCGACCGCCGCCAGGCCTTCCACGTTGTGCAGGGCTTCGGCGCTGTCCACGCGCTGGCCGTTGGCCGAGACCACCACGTCGCCCGGCTTCAGGCCGGCGGTCGCAGCGGCCGAACCGGCCAGCACGCGGGTGATCAGCGCACCCCGCGTTTCGCCCAGGCCCAGCCCCTGCGCGATCTGCGCGGTCAGGTTCTGGCTCTCCACGCCCAGCGTGCCGCGCACCACTACGCCGTGCTTGACCAGCTGGTCGACCACGCTGCGCGCCAGGTTGGAGGGGATCGCCAGGCCCAGGCCGATGTTGCCGGCCATGCTGCCCTGCGGGTTGAAGCTGGCGGTATTGATGCCGACCAGCTGGCCCTGCAGGTCGACCAGTGCGCCACCGGAGTTGCCCGGGTTGATCGACGCATCGGTCTGGATGAAGTTCTGGTAGCCCAGCCCGCGGATGCCGCTGCGGCCCACCGCCGAGACGATGCCGGAGGTGACCGTCTGGCTGAAACCGAACGGGTTGCCGATGGCCACCACGAAGTCACCGACCCGAAGCTGGTCGCTGTTGCCGAGCTTGATGTCGGTCAGGTTCTGCGCCGGGATGCGGATCAGCGCGATGTCGGTATCGCGGTCCGAACCGAGGAACTCGGCCTTGACCGTGCGCCCGTCGGCCAGTGTCACCTGCACGTCATCGGCGTTGTCGATGACGTGGTGGTTGGTCAGCACCAGGCCCTCCTTGGCGTCGATGATCACGCCCGAGCCCAGCGATTCGTTGATGCGTTCCTGCGGGATGTCCGGGAACAGGCGGCGGAAGAACGGGTCGTTGAAGAAGGGGTTGCGCACGCGTACCACCTGCTTGGTGTTGACGCTGACCACGGCCGGCATCGCCTTCTCCAGCATCGGTGCCAGCGACGGCACCGCCTGTCCGGCCACCGAGGCCGGCAATGCCGCCGTGGTCGGCAGTACCGCAGGCAGCGGCGCGGCGTCGGCGCGGTTGTCCAGGTGGGCATTGATGCCGGTGGCAACGAAGCCACCGAAGGCGGCGGCGATTGCGAGCGTGAGCAGGGTGGGAAGCGGTCGCATGGGAGTCGGTTCGCTGGCGTGGGTGGGGGCGGTTCGGCCCTACGGTAAAACAAGCTGAATGAGTGTGTCGCGATCTGGATAAATGCGCCATGAAAACCGGGCGCCCGGAACGCGGGTCGGCGTCGCCATCTGTGGGGCGGTGGCGACAACGTCGGGCGTGCTTCGCAATGTGCCGACGTCTGCCGAAGCGCGTGTGGATACAGGCCGATACTTGCGCAGTTCTGCGCATCCTGGTGCCGCGATGCGCCATATCGCATGCCTTTCGCAGCACTCGGGCAGGTGCGCGCAGGCAGCACCTGCCGCTACCCGCACCGTGCGGCGCAGCACTGAAAAAAAGGGGTTTCCTGTCAACCCACTGTGCTCCAGAGGGTGCTGGGCTACACCATTGCCGTCGCAGCAGATGCGATTGCGGGCGCACGCCCCGTTCCACGATCGTCAATGTCGGTATAGCATCGCCCCGTTTTGATACTTAAGGCCCGCAGGAGGGCAACATGAGCAACGGTAATGGTGTGTCGGTCGTGACCGACGCCGTCGAGAACGTCAAAGAAACCGCCACCAACGTTGGCGAGACCATCGCCCACGCTGCCGAAGACGCAGTGAAGTCGGTCAAGAAGACCGTCAAGCGCGCCACCAAGGCTGCCGGCACCCGCGTTGCCAAGGCCAAGAAGGCCGTGGCCAAGGTCGAGAAGACCGTTGCCAAGAAGGCCGAGAAGGCTGCCAAGTCGGTCGGCAAGACTGTTGCCAACGCCAAGAAGAAGCTGGAAGCCGCCAAGAAGAACGCCAAGGCCGAAGCCGCTGCCCTGAAGAAGGAAGTGGCCAAGAAGAAGGCGGCTGCAGGCAAGGCTGTGACCAAGAAGGCCGCCGCTGCCAAGAAGACCACCAAGGCTGCCACCAAGGCTGCTGGCAAGAAGGTCGCTACCGTGAAGAAGGCTGCCACCAAGAAGGCCGCCGTCGCGAAGAAGACCGTTGCCAAGAAGACCGCGGCCGCCAAGAAGGTTGTCGGCAAGAAGGTCGCCACCGCCAAGAAGGCCGTGGCCAAGAAGACCGTCGCGGCCAAGAAGGTCGCTGGCAAGAAGGCCGTGGCTGCGAAGAAGGTTGTCGGCAAGAAGGTTGCCGCTACCAAGAAGGTCGCCACCAGGAAGACCGCGGCCGCCAAGAAGGTTGTCGGCAAGAAGGCTGCTGTCGCCAAGAAGGCCGTCGGCAAGAAGACCGCTGCTGCCAAGAAGGTTGTCGGCAAGAAGACCGCCGTTGCCAAGAAGGCGGTGGGCAAGAAGGTTGCCGCCACCCGCAAGACGGTCGCCAAGAAGGCTGCGCCGCTGAAGAAGGTCGCCGCCAAGAAGGCTCCGGCCAAGAAGGCCGTGCGCAAGGTCGCCAAGCGCAAGTAATCGCGCCGTGACCGAAGGCCCTGCCACCCAACGGGTGGTGGGGCCTTTCGCGTTTCTGGGGCACGGTCTGGGGCAAGATGCAGGTTCTTCCTGCAGGAGCCCCGGGCATGCGTGGTATCGACTTCAGTTCCTGGCAGGGCGTGCTGTCCACGTTGGCCGGCCTGGTCCTGATCACCCTGCTGGGCGTGGGCATCCGCCTGCTGGTGATGCAGACCCTGCAACAGCGCCGCGAGCGCGAGAACCGGCAGATCAACGAACGGCTGCGCACGCTGATGGCGGCCTACAAGACCCTGGGCGGGTCGTTCACTGGCGAACTGGGTGTGGATCCCAGCCATCGCCGCGACCTGCGCCAGCGCGAAAATGCCGAAGGCATCGCCGAACCCCGCTCGGATCGCGCGCGCCGCATCCGCGATGCGGTTGAAGCGGCACTGTCGGACATCCTGTTGCTGGGCACCGACGAGCAGGTGCGGCTGGCCGCGCGTGCGGCCAACGAACTGGCACAGGGGCGGCCGGTGCACCTCCACGAGCTGGTGGTCTCGCTGCGCGACTTCGTGCGCGAAGCGCTGGATCTGGCCCCCATCCCGACCGACCTGCAGATTCCACCGCAGGGCCCGACCCGGCCCGCTGCCAGTGGCGGTGGCAAGGGCCGCAACGATGGCGATGCCAAGGGCGGTCGTGCGGGTGGTGGCGGTGGCGGCGGCGGTGGCGGAATGGGGGCCGGAATGGGCGGCATGGGCCTCGGCGCCGGTGCCGCACTGGGCGCCGGCCATGCCTCCGCCAGCGATGAGACGGACGCGCGCTGAGCACGTCCGCCCGGTTCAGCGCGTCAGCTCGTAGATCGGCACGAACCCACCGTAGATCATCCGCGCGCCGTCGAACGGCATCGGATTCGTCGCCGGATCAAACCGCGGGTCTTCCATCATCTTCTTCATGCCGGCGTCGCGGGTCGGCTTGTCCGGCCATTCGATCCAGGAAAACACGACCGTCTCATCTGGCGTGGCTTTCACCGCGCCGAAGAAGTCGGTGGTTTTGCCGTGCGGTACGTCGTCACCCCAGCACTCGACCACGCGCAGCGCGCCGTACTCGATGAAAACGGGATCCCCTGTGCGTGCATGGGCGAGGAACTTCTCCTTGTTGGCGGTGGGCACCGCCAGGACGAAACCATCGATGTAGCTCATTGCCTGCCTCCGGATGGACCGTGCCGCATGCACGGCCTTCAAGTACCCGACGAACCAGGGCGCCGTGGATCGACATCCTGTGTGCGCCCGTTCAGCCCGGGCCACCGGGCAGCGGCGCCAGCACCGTCTCCGGTGGCTGCTGGCCGGCCAGGTGGCGCACGAAGTAGTCCCACATGCGGTGCGTGTAGGTGGCGTCGTTGCGGAACAGTTCGTGGTCCTGCCGGGCCAGGTACAGCAGGTCGTAGCTGCGCTGGGCCTTGTTCAGGGCGGCGGCCAGTTGCAGGGTCAGCGCCGGCGGCGCGTTCTCGTCCAGTTCGCCATAGACCAGCATCAGATGCCCACGCAGGTTGCCGGCCAACGCTGCATTGTCGAGCCCGGCAAACGGCGCCGGCACGCCATCGGCCAGGGGTGTTGGCGGCAGCACGCCACCGAACAGCCGGTCCATGCCGTGCAATGCACCGCCGTACATGCCCTGGAAATTGTGGCTGCCGGCCGAGGCCACGCCCACCTTGTAGAACGCCGGATAGCGCAGCAGGGCGCGCGCTGCACTGTAACCACCGAACGAATGCCCGTAGATGCCGACCCGCTGCAGGTCGATGCCCCGGTAGCGTTCGCCCAGCTGGCGCAGCGCAGCCACATGGTCATCCAGCTGCACATCTGCCCCGTGCAGGAAGCTGCTGTCATGGAACGCCTTGTCGCGGCCACCGGTGCCGCGCGCGTCGATGCTGACCACCACGAAGCCCAGTTCGGCCAGGCTGGCGCGTGACACCGGATTCAAGGCGGACACCGCCTCGGCGTAGGTCACCGGCGCATTGCTGACGAAGGAGCCACCGTACATCGCGTCGATCACCGGAAAGCGGCCGTCGTCGCGATAGTCGCGGGGCAGGTAGACGGTGGCGAAGATCGGCGTTCGCCCATCGGCGGCCAGCAGCCGTTCGCGCCGTGGTGGGCGCCAGCCGGCAGCAATGATCGCGCCGTCATCCGCTGTTTCCAGCACCATCACTTCACGGCCGTCATCGCTGGCCCGCAGCACGGTGCGTGGTGGCTGGTCGAGACGGGAAACGGTATCCACCAGATAGCCACCGCCAGGCGACAGCGCCTGGGGGGCGCGCCCGCCGAACAACGCGCCGGTGCCGGCATCGGCCAGATGGTCGTTGCCATCGGCGGCCAGGCGCTGGACCGGTCCCCCCTGCAGCGATACACGGTACAGGCCGCGTACGTAGGGGTCGCCACCGTCGACGCCGCCGGCGCTGAAGTACGCCCAGCCACCCGCAGCGTCCACGCCCAGCAGGTCGCGCACCGCCCATTGGCCGCGGGTGAGCTGGCGCAGCACCTTGCCGTCGGACAGGCGGACCCGGTACAGATGGCCCCAGCCATCGCGCTGCGAGAACCACACCGCCGTGTCCTGGCCGGGCAGGATGGCCACCGCTGGCCGGTTGTAGGAATACACGTTGAGCTGCAGGCGGGTGTCGCTGGCTTCTTCCAGAACCGTGCGCAACGCACCGCTGTTGGCATCGATCTCCACCAGGCGCAGCCTGCGCGGTGCGCCGAAGTGCGCGATCACGGCATACAACCGGTCGCCGTCCCAGCCGAGTACGCCGGCTTCGCTGAGGGTGTTCCAGCCTTCCGGCAAGGCGATGTCATGCTGCTGGCCATTGCGGGTGTCGACCACATACAGGCTGTCGCGCACCTGCCGGGTGTCACCCAGCAGCCCCAGCTTCACCGTATGCACGCGCGGCCGCGCGCTGTTGGCCGGGCTGCTTTCCAGATAGGGGTAGTCCTGCAGCGCGCGTTCGTCGTAGCGGATGCCGGCCACGTAGCGGCCATCCGGTGACCAGCCGACCGCGAACGGCCGCGTCGGCATCCGGCCCTGGCGGCGTGGAATGCCGCGCAGGGTGAAGTCCGGCAGCACGCCAAAGCCATGATTGGGTTCACCGCCGCTGGTCAGCGCTCGTGCTGCCATTCCGGGCGACTGCAGCCACAGGTTGTGATCGCGTACCTGCAGCCAGGCATCACCGCCGGGCGATGGCAGTGCATCGGTCGCTGGCGCTGCATCCTGCGAACGCACGCACTGCAGGCGTGGCCATTGACAGCTGATCGCCGCCTCGCCGTTGAACTGCAGGCGCAGGCCTTCATCCAGTACCTGCACGCTGCTCAAGCGCAGGCGTGGTCCGCTGGCACCGAGAGGTGCAACCGCAGCGTCCAGCGCATCGGGTTCGAACAGGATCTGGCGTGTGGCCTGGACTGGATCGACCAGTACCGCCTGGCGCCGGCCCTGCGTGGTTTCGCGTTCGTACCAGAAGCGCCCATCGGCCAGCCAGTGGGGCAGCACCGAAGCATTGCGCAGCGCACCGCGAAGGTGACTGTCATGCACGCGTTCGGCGCGCTGGTAGTCAGCGGCCTGCAGTGCGTGCGCAGCGTGGATCGGGAACAGGGCCGCGCATGCCAGGAGCGCGGCGCGAACAGGCATCAGCGGCGGATCGGAAACGTACAAGGCAACCTCCTGTTGCAATCGACGACGAATCACAAATGCACGCGCGCCGCGCGCGTATGCCAGAGACAGCCTGAATCAAGGCAAAAAATTCAGCAATGCGAAGACCGCTGTTTTCAGGGAGCGTTGTGGCGAATAACGGAGAATTTACATTCCCGATGCGATGGCGCCCTGGCGCTGCTGCACACCATAAGAAAGTAAAGGTGTACCCCCATGAAGAATTCGCTGATTGCTCTGGCCCTGGCCGCTGCCCTGCCGTTCACCGCCTCGGCTGCTGAGAACCTGTCGTACAACTACGCCGAAGCCGACTACGCCAAGACCGACATCGACGCGTTCAAGGCCGACGGCTGGGGCGTGAAGGGTTCGTACGGCTTCCTGCCGAACTTCCACGCTTTCGGTGAGTACAGCCGCCAGGAAATCGACCACACCAACATCAAGCTGGACCAGTGGAAGATCGGCGCCGGCTACAACGTTGAAATCGCCCCGACCACCGACTTCGTTGCCCGCGTTGCTTACCAGAAGCGCGACCAGAAGCACGGCCTGGACTTCAATGGCTACAGCGCTGAAGCCGGTATCCGCACCGCCTTCGGTGCCCACGCCGAAGTCTACGGCATGGTCGGCTACGAAGACTTCTCGAAGAAGCACGGCATCAATCCGGAAGGCCAGTGGTACGGCCGCCTGGGTGGTCAGGTCAAGCTGAACCAGAACTGGGGCCTGAACGGCGAGCTGAAGATGAACCGCGACGGCGACAAGGAATACACCGTCGGCCCGCGCTTCAGCTGGTAATTGCTTCCTCGGCGCGCCTGCGCGCCGAAGATGCCTCGACAGGCCCGGCCCATGCCGGGCCTGTTGCGTTTCCGGCTGGGCAAACGCTACCTGACCGTGTCGCGGCGGAAGGGCGGCATTGCAACGAATTGGATTCCGCAGGCGTCGGCTGCGCCCTAGGGTGAGTGGCCTGTTCTGCAGGAATGCAACGATGCCCACGTTTCCGTCGCCCCGCGATTCTCCCTGCCGCCTCTTGCTGCTGGATCCACACCCGCTGTTGCGGCATGGCGTGCAGGAAGTCCTGGCCCGGCAGGCGGGCCTGCAGGTGGATGGAAGCTACGGCCGCAGCGGTGATCTGCTGCAGCGCCTGCAGCAGCAGGCGGCCGCGATCGATCTGCTGCTGGTCGACGCCTTGCCGATCGGTGACAGCGGCGAAGGCCTGGAACTGCTGCGGCACCTATCACGCCACTGGCCGGCAGTGCCGATCCTGGTGCTGTCCGCACACTGCAACGCGGGTGTCGTGTCCTTGGCCCTGCAGGCCGGAGCGCGCGGATTCTTGTCCAAGGCCTGCGCGCCGCAGATGCTGCTGCGGGCAGTGAGCGTGGTTGCCCGTGGCGGGCGCTTCGTGCCGCCGGAGCTGCGTGCACAGTTGAACCAGTCCCGTCGGCAGCGCCAGCAGTCCATGCGTTCACCACGGTTGAGTACCCGCGAGCGCACCGTCCTGCAGTGGGTGCTGCGTGGTTGCAGCACCGGCGAGATGGCACGCCGCAGTGGGCGTGCAGCCAGCACCATCAGCACGCAGAAGCGAGCGGCGTACCGCAAGCTGGGCATCCGCAACGATGGCGAGCTGTTCCGCTTCCGCCATCTGATCGACGCTGATTGAGGTGGCGTTACTCGCCCTGGTACTGCTTTTCTTCCACCAGGGCCGAACCGGCCACGCGGTTGATCTCGTTCTTCACCTGCACGCGCTCGCCATTGGTGCCATAGACACCACGCGCCAACTGGATGAAGGCATCGTCGAACACCTGGGCCGCTTCCTTGTCGCGCAGCTGGTCCTGGATGTCCCACATGCGCTCGTTGATCGCCTTCAGCTGCTGCTTCAGCACGGCCAGCGCCGGCTGAGCCTGCAGCTGCAGCTGCAGCAACGGCAGCAGGCCGTCCAGCTCGGTGCGCACGTTGCTCAGCTTGGCGGCATCGTCGATGCGCTCGGCCTTGATCTCGAGAATGGTGATCTTGTCGATCAGCTCGCCGATCGATACCGGAGTCAGGATGGCGTCCACGCGGTTGGTTCCTGGAAACAGGGCGCCATGATACCGCGCTGCTGGCATGTGGCCCCGGTCCGCGGGATTTACGCCGAATTTGCGCCACGGGCCCGGCAGCACCCTCGATCCGTTACGGCCACCGCCTCGACACTGCGGTCCCGGCGGCGTGACCGCCTTCGACGAGGAACACAGTGCAGTGAACAGCAAGGGGATGATGGCGGCAGTGGTGGTCGCCCTGGCAGGGCTGCTCGGCATCGGCACCGCCCAGGCGCAGGTGCAGGTGAGTGGCAGTGCCGCATTGACCAGCGATTACGTGTGGCGCGGCAGCTCGCAGAGCGACGGCGACCCGGCGGTGCAGGCCGGCGCGAAGGTCTCGATCCCATCGGGCTGGTACGCCAGCGCGTGGGGGTCCAACGTATCGTTCAAGCCGGACAACGGCGCGCGCAGCGAGTTTGACCTGGTGGCCGGTTGGAGTGGTGCACTGGCACCGGACTGGGCACTGGATGCCAACCTGACCCGCTACGTGTACCCGGGCACCGGCCGCGCGCTGGACTGGACCGAGCTCAATACCACCGTGACCTGGAAGCAGCGCGCCTGGCTGCAGCTGGCGCATTCCAACGACGCGCTGGCGGGCGGCCGTCGCGGCACCTACGCCCAGCTGGGTGTGCGGGTGCCGTTGCACGAACGGTTCCGCCTCGAAGCGGCGGTGGGCCAGTACTGGCTGGCCACCGCACAGGGGCCTGATTACCTGAATGGCCAGCTCAGTGCCATCGCCTCGCTGACCCCGGCATGGGAACTGCGCGCCACCGTGCATGACACCGACAACGCAGCGAAGCGGCTGTTTCCGGGCAATGCCGGCGGACGCTGGGAGCTGGCGCTGCAGGGCAGCTTCTAGTCAGTCACCGAAGCCTGGCGCGCGCGCAGCGCGCCGGGCAGCCACAGCAGCAGGGCCAGCATGGCCACCGCAGCACCGGCCACGCAGACGCCGGTCCAGCCGAAGCGCTGGTAGACCTGCGCCGACAGCAGCGAACCCAGCGAACCGCCGATGAAGTAGCCGGTCATGTAGCCGGCATTGAGGCGGTTGCGCGCTGCCGGTTGCAGTGCATAGATCAGGTTCTGGTTACTCACGTGCAGCAGCTGCGCGGCCAGGTCCAGCACCACCACGCCGACCAGCAGCGCCAGCAGCGAGTGTGCCGACAGCCCCAACGGCAGCCACGAGAGCAGCAACAGCATCAGTGCGATGGCAGTGGCACGTCCGGTCTGGCCACGATCGGACATGCGCCCGGCCAGGCCGGCCGCCAGCGTACCGGCGGCGCCGACCAGCCCGAACAGGCCGATGGTGGCATCGCTGTAGGCGTAGGGCGGTTGTGCCAGCAGGAACGCCAGCGGCGTCCAGAAGATCGCGAACATGGCGAAGCTGCAGGCGCCCAGCAGGGTGCGCTGGCGCAGCACCGGCTCCTGCACGAACAGCACGCCGATCGAGCGCAGCAATGCGAAATAGCCGAGGCCGGCGCTGTGGTGGAATCGCGGCAGGCCGCGCTGCAGCGCCAGTGCGGTCAGCACCAGGGTGCCGGCGGCGATCGCATACACCAGGCGCCAGTCGCCCAGGCTGGAAAGCAGGCCGGCCACGGTGCGCGCCAGCAGGATGCCCAGCAGCAGCCCGCTCATCAGCGTGCCGACCACGCGGCCACGATGCTCGGGTGCGGCCAGCGTCGCCGCGAACGGCACCAGCACCTGCGCCACCACCGAGAACAGGCCGGTGATCGCGGTGCCGACCAGCAACCAGGCCAGCGATGGTGCACAGGCACTGATCACCAGCCCGCCTGCCGACAACAGGCTCATCACCACGATCAGGCGGCGGCGTTCGAACAGGTCTCCCAGCGGCACCAGCAGGATCAGTCCGGCGGCATAGCTCAGCTGTGCGGCAGTGACCACCATGCCGACCTGGCCGAACGGCACACCGAAGGCATCGGCAATGGTGTGCAGCAGTGGCTGCGCATAGTAGTTGCTGGCCACGGCCACGCCGGTAGCCACCGACATCAGCAGCACCTGCCAGCGGTGCAGAGGGGGGAGGGACGGACTCACGTGGTATTCCACAAAGCGGGATGCACAGTGTCCGCCTGCTGCGGCCATGATGGAAATGAATCATCATCATCCATGCCATCTGGAAACGAGATAGTTGGATGAATCTCAAACAGCTCGAGTTTGCCGTCGCCCTGGCCGAAGAGGGCAATTTCACCCGCGCCGCAGAACGCTGCCATGTGGTGCAGTCCGCGTTGAGCCACCAGATTGCCTACCTGGAGCAGGAACTGGGCACGCCCCTGTTCGAGCGCCTGCCGCGGCAGGTGCGGGCCACCGCCGCCGGCGAGGCGCTGCTGGTGCATGCACGCCAGGTGCTGGCCAGCCTGCGCCACCTGCGCGCCGACGTGGCCGCCGTCACTGGCGAGGTGCGTGGCCTGCTGGCGATCGGGCAGATCTCCTCGCTGACCGACATCGATGTGGTGGCGATGCTGGCGGCCTTCCAGCAGGCGCACCCGCAGGTGGAGTTCCAGCTGCGGGTCGACAAGAGCGAGGACCTGATCGCGCAGGTGCAGTCGCGAGAGCTGGACGTGGCGCTGGTCGGATTGGCGCCGTCGGCAGGGCTGGACGGGGTCTGCCACCAGATGCTGCAGGAAGAAGACCTGGTGGCGGTGCTGGCGCCGTCACACCGCTTGGCCCGCCGCAAGCGGCTGCCATTGACCGAACTGCAGGACGAGGCGCTGGTCGACTTTCCGCGCGGCACCGGTGCGCGGCGGCAGACCGACGATGCCTTCGCTGCCGCTGGCCTGCCGCACACGGTGCGCTTCGAGGTCAATCTGATGGAACTGATCGAGCGCTTCGTCCGCCATGGGCTGGCGGTTGGCATCGTGCCAGCGTTGATCGCCGACGGGTTCCAGGGGGTGGTACAGATTCCGCTGCAGCCGACCCCGACCCGCCGCGTGCACCTGGTCTGGCAGCGACTGCCGACACCGGCGGCGCGGGCGTTCGTCAAGGCCGTGCTCAGCCGCGCAGGCGCAGGCTCAGGCCCTTGAGGAAATTGCGCAGCATCTGGTCCAGGCAGCGCCGGTAGTTGGTGTGCCCGGGCTGGCGGAACAATGCGCCCACTTCCGACTTGGAGACGTTGAAACCGGCGCTGGCGAAGATCTCCATCAGATCGACGTCGCGCAGCTGGAAGGCCACGCGCAGCTTCTTCAGCACCAGGTTGTTGTCGATGCGGGTTTCCACCGCACGCTGCGGCTGGCTTTCGTCGCGACCGCGCAGGTGCACGATCAGGCCGTCGAGGAAGTGCGCCAGCGCGCTGTCGCTCATCGCCTCGAAACCGGCTTCGTCCTCGCGGCGCAGCCAGGCCTTCACCTGTTCGGGATCCACGGCGAAGGCCGGGTCGGCCATCTGGCACAGGGTCACCACGTGGTGGTCGCCCAGGTCCAGGGAGTAGCGCACGCTGCGCAGGACATCGTTGTTGATCATGGCCCCAATTGTACCGGTCACCCCGACAGGTGGGGCCGGATCTGGCCGATCAGGCAACGCAACCCCCGGCCGACGGTGCCAGAATGGGGGTCTGGTTTTTCCCCCTGGAGTTGCCTGATGACCCGCACTGTCCTGATTACCGGCGCCACGTCCGGCTTCGGCGCCGCCGCCGTCCACCGCTTCGCCCAGGCGGGCTGGAAGGTGATCGCCACCGGCCGCCGCGCTGAACGCCTGCAGCCGCTGGTCGAGCGCTACGGCAAGGACGTGGTGCATGCCGCCGCCTTCGACATCCGCGATCCGGTGGCGATGGAAGCGGCGCTGCTGGCACTGCCGCCGGCCTTCGGCGAGATCGATCTGCTGGTCAACAACGCCGGCCTGGCGCAGGGCACCGCGCCGGCACAGAGCGCCAAGCTGTCGGACTGGACCACGATGATCGACACCAACATCACCGCGCTGGTGACCCTGACCCACCGCCTGCTGCCGCAGCTGGTGGAGCGCAAGGGCGCAATCATCAACATTTCGTCGGTGGCCGGCGTCTACCCGTACCCGGGCGGCAATGCCTACGGTGGCACCAAGGCTTTCGTCAGCCAGTTCTCGCTCGGCCTGCGTTCGGACCTGCACGGCACCGGCGTGCGCGTGACCACGATCGAGCCGGGCATGGCCGAAACCGAGTTCACCGTGGTGCGTACCCATGGCGACCAGGCGGCGTCGGACAAGCTCTACACCGGCGCCAACCCGATGACCGCCGAAGACATCGCCGAACAGATCTTCTGGGTGGCCAGCCTGCCGCCGCACCTGAACATCAATCGCCTGGAACTGATGCCGGTCAGCCAGTCCTTCGCCGGTTTCCAGGTCGCCCGCGAAGTCTGACGTTCATTTGTAGAGTCGAGCCATGCTCGACTGCTTTCAACAGAAGCCGAGCATAGGCTCGACTCTACACAGACAAAAAAAAGCCGGGCTGTGCCCGGCTTTTTCATTCACTTCGGCAGACTCACTGTGCCTTGATCGCCATCGCCTGCAGGCCGGTGCCATCCAGCTTCTGCTTGGCTTCAGACAGTTCACCTGCACTGCCATACGGCCCCATGCGCACGCGGTACACGGTCTTGCCGTTGATCTGCGCCGATTCGACGCGTGCCGCCAGGCCCATCATCGCCAGCTTGGCCTTGGTCGCTTCGGCATCGCCGGAGGCACCGAACGCACCCGCCTGCAGGATGTAGCGGGCATTGTCGGCGGCAGCCGGTGCCGCAGCGGCGGGGGTAGTGGCCGCGGTCGGCGCGGTTTCCGCACGCGCTGCCGGAGTGGCGGCGGCGGTGCTGGTCGACGCCGTCGGCGTGCTGGCCGGAGGCGTTGCCGCAGCCGGTCGTTCGCTCAGCGGTGCCGGCAGCGGACGGCTGGTGGCGGTCACCGGTGCGGTGCTGGCCACGCTGGCGGTTGCCGTCGGTGCGGGCGCGGTAGCCGCTGGCGGCGGAACCGGCTTGCCTTCCAGTGCCGCCTGCGCGCGCTGCGCTTCAGCCTTGGCCCGGCGCTGGTCTTCAGCACGCGCGCTGGCAGCCAGCTCGGCGTCGGACATTTCAACTTCCTTGCCCGGCAGCAGGGTGTAGAAGTCGTACTGGGTGGCGGCCGGCTTTTCCGGTTCGGCCGGCTTCGGCGTGGCCGGCTGCGCGGCCGGCTGGGTGCCGACATCGCTGTCGGCATCAGCGACCGGGGCAGGCTGCGCGTTCGGGTTCGGCTGCGGACCGGCGCGCAGGAAGCCATCGCCTTCGCCCTTGAACAGGTTCGGCGCCGCCAGGAACACCACGGCCGCAATCGCCACGCCAGCGACCAGCCACACCCATCCGGGTGTGCCCTGGCTGCTGCTGTTGCGTCGTGCCTGGTTTTTGCCGCGTCGTGCTGCCATGTGTACTGCGTCTCCTGATGCTTACATTTTTTCCGGGGCGCTGACGCCCAGGAGTTCGAGGCCGTTGGCCAGCACCTGGCGCGCGGCGCAGGCCAGGGTCAGCTTGGCGTTGCGATCCGCAGCGTCTTCCACCAGCACCGGCGTCCCGTGATACCACGTGTGGAACGCGTGCGCCAATTCACGCAGGTACTGCGCCACCAGATGCGGTTCCAGCGCCACGCCGGCCGCCTCCACCACTTCCGGGTACCGCGAGATCTCGTTCATCAGCAGCAGCGAGGCGTCGTCGGCCAGGCGGCCGAGGTTGGCCAGGCCATTGCCCTGTTCGTACACCAGGCCCTTCTCCTGTGCCTGGCGCAGCAGGCTGCAGACGCGGGCGTGCGCGTACTGCACGTAGAACACCGGGTTGTCGTTGCTCTGCTGGCGGGCCAGGTCGATGTCGAAGGTCAGCTGCGAATCGGGCTTGCGCGCGATCAGGAACCAGCGGGTGGCATCGCGGCCGGCCTCCTCGATCAGGTCGCGCAGGGTGAAGTAGCTGCCGGCACGCTTGGACAGCTTCACTTCCTCGCCGCCACGCATGACGGTGACCATCTGGTGCAGCACGTACTCCGGCCAGCCCTGCGGGATGCCCACTTCCATCGCCTGCAGGCCGGCGCGCACGCGTGCCAGCGAACCATGGTGATCGGCGCCGAGCTCGGTGATCGCGCGCTCGTAGCCGCGCTGCCACTTGGACAGGTGGTAGGCCACGTCCGGCACGAAGTAGGTGAAGGTGCCGTCGGACTTGCGCATCACGCGGTCCTTGTCGTCACCGAAGTCGGTGCTGCGCAGCCACAGCGCGCCACCTTCTTCATAGGTATGACCCGAGGCCTGCAGCTTGGCGACCGCTTCGGCGACTTTGCCGTCGGCGTACAGCGAGCTTTCCAGGAAATAGATGTCGAAGTCGACGCCGAACGCGGCCAGGTCCAGATTCTGCTCGTTGCGCAGGTAGGCCACAGCGAAGCGGCGGATCGCCTGCATGTCGTCCGGGTCCTTGGCACCGACCACGGTGCTGCCTTCCAGATCGACGCTGGCGCCGGCCATGTAGGCGCGGGCGACGTCGGCGATGTATTCACCGCGGTAGCCACCTTCCGGCCAGCCATCCTGGTCCGGCGCGATGCCCTTGATCCGCGCCTGGGTGGACAGCGCCAGGTTCTCGATCTGCACGCCGGCGTCGTTGTAGTAGAACTCACGCTTGGCGTTCCAGCCGTTGGCGTCGAGCACGCGCGCCACGCAGTCGCCGATCGCCGCCGCGCGGCCATGGCCGACATGCAGCGGGCCGGTCGGGTTGGCCGACACGTACTCCACGCCCACCGTGCGGCCATTGCCGGACAGGTTGCGGCCGTAGTCGTGGGCTTCCTTGATGACCGACGCGGCTTCACGCTGGTACGCGGCCGGCGCCAGGTGGAAATTGATGAAGCCGGGGCCGGCGATCTCGACCTTGCTGACGTCCTCGCTGCGCGGCAGTGCCTCGACCAGCGCCTGTGCCAGTGCACGCGGATTGCTGCGCGCGGCCTTGGCCAGCAGCATCGCGGCGTTGGTGGCGAAGTCGCCGTGGTCGCGGGTCTTCGGGCGCTCGACCACGAAGTCCGGCGGCAGGGAGTCGGCGGGCAGGGTGCCATTGGCGCGCAAGGCTTCGATGCCTTGGCTGATCAGGGCGCGGAGGAGATTTTTCACGAGGCCTGCTGTGAGAATGAGCGGCGGAATCGCCCATTTTAGCGCAGATACCAGCGGCCACGCTGACCGAAACCTGCCTGTGGGGGCGACCGATGGCGCCTGGAGGGCGGGCGCTCAGCCGAACAGGCGGGGCTGGGGCGGCGACAGCAGGCCTCGTTCAGCAAACGAAACGGGGCGGCCCTCACCGACCACGAAGTGGTCCAGCAGGCGCACGTCCACCATCGCCAGTGCCTGCTGCAGTTCGTCGGTGATGCGGGTATCGGCGCTGGAGGGTTCCGGGTCGCCGGAAGGGTGGTTGTGGCTGAGGATCACCGCTGCCGCGTTGTGCAGCAGGGCGCGCCGCACCACTTCGCGGGGGTAGACCGGTGCGGCGTTGATGGTGCCGTGGAACAGCTCCTCGCAGGCGATCAGGCGGTGCCGGTTGTCCAGGAACAGGGCCATGAAGATCTCCCGGGCCTGCCCGCGCAGGCGGTGCTGCAGATAGCGGCCGACCGCGGCCGGGTTGTTGCCGACCGCTTCGCCGTGTTCCAGCTCGGCAGCCAGGTAGCGGTGGGCCAGTTCCAGCCCGGCAGCCAGCGTACAGCTGCGCGCCGGGCCGAGCCCGGGCAGGCGGGCCAGGTCACGCGCGGGGCGGTCCAGCAGCACCCGCAACGGGCCGTGCGCCTGCAGCAGGTCGCGCGCGGTCTGCACGGCATCGCGGCCACCGAACCCGGAGCCGAGAAACAGGGCCAGCAGTTCGGCGTCGGAAAGTGCCGTGGGCCCGCGCGCGATCAGCTTCTCGCGGGGGCGTTCCTGTTCGGGCCAGTCATGGATGGGCATGCCTGCATCATCGCCAGCCTGCGTGACGGCTCCCATCGGTGCATACCGCAGCACCGGGTCGGACGATGCCTCACCCGCGTCGGGTCTGCAGATAGTCGAACAGTTCCTGGTTGTTCTGCAGGCCCAGCTTGCGCTTTGCTTCGGCCTTCTGCCGGCTGATGGTCTTCGGGCTGCGCCCGCAGCGTTCGGCGACGGCATTCACGCTGAGCCCGGTCGCCAGCAGATCCAGCACTTCCTGTTCCCGCGCCGACAGCGGCGACGGTTCGCGTGGAAACAGCAGGTCGCGCGCCTGCAGGTGGTGGCGCAGCTGCTGGGAGACGAAGACCTGCCCGGCCAGTGCGGCGTTCAGTGCCTGCGGCAGTTCGGCGAAATCGGCGCATTTGTCGACCAGCCCACTGATGCCCTCGCGCAGCAGTCCGTCCAGCAGCCCGGGATGGCGGGCGCCGGTCAGCACCACCACCGGCAGCCCGGGGTGACGCACGCGCAGCGCGTCGATCAGCTCTGGACCGTCCGGGCCGTCACCCGGCATCGACAGGTCGGTCAGCACCGCATCGCAGTCGTGGTGGTCCACCAGCTCCAGCAGCTGGGCGCCGTCACGTGCACTGCCGACGATGTCCATCAGGTGGGTCTGCAGCACGATACGGATGCCATGCAGGACCACGGGATGGTCGTCGGCAATGATGATGCGTGGATGCACGAGGCTCCTCGAAGGTCGAACAGGCCACGGCAGACGGCAGCCAATGCCTGATTCTGCAAAAGCGCAGACCCGTAGAGGTATAGGAAAGGTCCGAAACCGATGCCCGGCTGACCCAGGGTCAGGCGCAGCGCGCTCCATCTACTGATAGCTGTCCGCTATGTGCACCCTGCACCGGGACATTACCGACCATCGGGTAAGCTAGCGCCCTCGTTTGCACAGGAATTCCAGGTGGCTGACTCCCCCAACGCTTCCCCCGCGCAGGCCCGCGCGCTGGAAGGTCAGAAACTGCTGTTGTGCGTCGGAGGCGGGATCGCGGCCTACAAGGCCCTGGAACTGGTGCGGCGCCTGCGCGACGCCGGTGCCCAGGTGCAGGTGGCGATGACCGCCGGTGCCCAGCAGTTCGTCACTCCGCTCAGTTTCCAGGCCCTGTCCGGGCAGCCCACCCGCACCACGCTGTGGGACAGCGCCGCCGAACAGGCCATGGGCCACATCGAGCTGGCGCGCTGGGCCGACCGCATCGTGGTTGCCCCGGGAACCGCCGATCTGCTGGCCCGGCTGGCCCAGGGCCATGCCGATGACCTGGTCAGCACGCTGTGCCTGGCCAGTACCGCGCCGTTGACGATCTGCCCGGCGATGAACCATCGCATGTGGCTGCACCCGGCCACCCAGGCCAACATCGCCCTGCTGCGCCAGCGCGGCGCGCAGGTGATCGGCCCGGTCGATGGCCCGCTGGCCGAAGGCGAGTCCGGTCCGGGGCGTCTGGCCGAACCGGGCGACATCGTGGCCGCGCTGGCCGCCAATGGCAGCAGCGCCGCGTCCGTTGCCGCGCCGGAAACCCGCGCGCTGCAGGGCCTGCGCCTGCTGATCAGCGCCGGCCCGACCTATGAAGACATCGATCCGGTGCGCTATGTCGGCAACCGCAGCAGCGGCAAGATGGGCTTTGCCCTGGCCGCGGCCGCAGCGACGATGGGCGCACAGGTGGTGCTGGTCAGCGGCCCCGTACAGCTGCCGACGCCACCCGGCGTGCAGCGTGTGGACGTGCGCTCGGCCGCGCAGATGCGCGATGCCGTGCTGAAGTCGCTGCCGGCCGACATCTATATCGGTGCCGCTGCGGTGTCTGACTACACGCCGCGCCAGGTCGCGCCGCAGAAGCTGAAGAAGACCGCCGACAGCCAGTCGCTGGTGATCGAGCTGGTGCGCACGCCGGACATCCTTGCCGAGGTGGCTGCGCAGACGCAGTCGCTGAAGCTGGTGGTCGGCTTTGCCGCCGAAACCCACGACGTGGAGAAATACGCGCGTGGCAAGCTGGTCGACAAGCGCCTGGACCTGGTGATCGCCAACCAGGTCGGCATCAGCGGCGGCGGTTTCGAGAGCGACAACAATGCCGCCACGGCCTTCTGGCAGGACGGTGAACAGGTATTTCCGGCCACCTCCAAGCGTGAGCTGGCCGAACAACTGCTGGCGCTGATCGCGCGGAGACTCCAGGCATGACCCAGGCTTTCACTTCCCAACCGCTGCAGGTCAAGCTGCTCGATCCGCGCTTCGGCGACAGCTGGCCGCTGCCGGCCTACGCCACCGAAGCCAGCGCCGGCATGGACCTGCGCGCGGCGCTGGATACCGCGCTGACCCTGCAGCCGGGTGACACCGCGCTGGTGCCCAGCGGCCTGGCCATCCACATTGCCGACCCGAACCTGTGCGCGGTGATCCTGCCGCGCTCGGGGCTGGGCCATCGCCACGGCATCGTGCTCGGCAATGGCACCGGCCTGATCGACGCCGATTACCAGGGCCCGCTGCTGATCAGCGTCTGGAACCGTGGCCGCGAGGCCTTCACCATCGAGCCGGGCGATCGCATCGCGCAGCTGGTGATCGTGCCGATTGCCCGCGTCAGCCTGCAGGTGGTGGATACTTTCACCGACAGCGTGCGGGGAACGGGTGGATTCGGCCATACCGGGGTGCGTTGACAGGGGACATCGATGAGCGGCATCGGGGAAGGACAGCGGGGACGGTCGTTGGGACGCAGTGCGCCACTACTGGGGGTGCTGCTGATCCTGCTGGCCGGCTGGTTCGGATGGAGCGCAGTGCAGCAATGGCGCCAGGAGGCCAACGGCCAGGCGCTGGAAGCTGCACGTGACCAGGCCGTGCAGGGCCTGCAGGAGGCCGCTGCCGGCCAGCTGAAGCAGCTGCAGCAGCAGCTGAAGAACGAGCGCGTGCAACAGGCGCTGCAGGCCGGTGATGCCGCTGCGGCAGCACTCGCGGTCCGCGAGAGCTGGACCGGCGTCGAGCACGCCGAGGTACTGACCGCCGATCTGGCCAACGCCTACGCCGACCCGGCCGCCTTTGGCTATGCCCGCCTGGCGCTGCTGGAAGCGGCATTGGCCGAAGGCAAGCCCAGCCTGCGCGTGGTCCGCGATGGCGGTGGCAATCGCCTGGGCCTGGCAGCGCCGGTTCAACTGGGCAGTCTCGGCCCGGCGGTGCTCTACGTGCGCCAGCCATTGCTGCGGCTGACCTCGCCGCTGGACCAGGTGAGTGCGCCATCGGCCGGTTTCCTTGGCCTGCGCCAGGGCGCGCATGACCTCGTCGCCCAGGGCGATGCCGGCCTGGCCGAAAGTGCCGAAGCATTGGCGCGGCCGATTCCGGGGACGCCGTTGCGGCTGGTGGCCGCGGTACCCAATGTCGAACCTGGTCCGCTGGGCCTGGGTTCGCTGGCCAGCGCCATCGTTGCGCTGCTGCTGGCGTTCATCGCCGTGCTGCTGGTGGTGGGGCGCGGCCGCCTGCCGAAGTCGCTGCCGCTGCCGCGTCGGGCGACCGTGGCGGAAGCCGATCATGGCCCGACCCTGAGCGAGAGCCTGCAGATGGCGCCGCCGCCGGTGGCCGAGGCCAGCACAACTGAAAGTGCACCGCCGCCCCCGCCACCGGTTCCGGCCGAGGAACTGGCGGCCGGTATCTTCCGCGCCTACGACATCCGCGGCGTGGTTGGCAGTGAACTGACGCCGAAAACGGCGGCGCTGATCGGCCAGGCCATCGGCACCGTGGCCCTGGAGCAGGGCCTGCGCGAGGTGGTGATCGGCCGCGACGGCCGCCTGTCCGGCCCGGAACTGGCCGCAGGGTTGGCCGAGGGCCTGAGGCGCGCCGGTTGCGCGGTGATCGACATCGGCCTGGCACCGACCCCGGTCGTGTACTACGCCGCCTTCCATCTGCGTACCGGCACCTGCGTGGCGGTCACCGGCAGCCATAACCCGCCCGAGTACAACGGTTTCAAGGTGGTCATCGGCGGCGAGACGTTGTCCGGTGATGCCATCACCGATCTGTACCAGCGCATCGTCGAAGGCCGCCTGGTACAGGCCGCCGAGCCGGGCGATTACCAGCAGCGCGATGTCAGTGCCGACTACATCCAGCGCATCGCCGACGACGTGCAGCTGGACCGCCCGTTGAAGGTCGTGGCCGATGCCGGCAACGGCGTGGCCGGCGCGCTCGCGCCGCAGCTGCTGGAAGCGATCGGTGCGGAAGTCATCCCGCTGTACTGCGATGTCGACGGCAGCTTCCCCAACCATCACCCCGACCCCAGCGAGCCGGCGAACCTGGAAGACCTGGTGCAGACGGTGAAGCGCTTCGGTGCCGATCTCGGCGTCGCCTTCGATGGCGACGGTGACCGCCTGGGCGTGGTCACCGGCGAAGGAAAGATCATCTATGCCGACCGCCTGCTGATGCTGTTCGCCGCCGACGTGCTGATGCGCAATCCGGGCGCGATGGTGATCTACGACGTGAAGTGCACCGGCAAGCTGTCCGACCACGTGCTGCGCAATGGTGGCAGCCCGCTGATGTGGAAGACCGGGCATTCGCTGATGAAGGCGAAGATGCGCGAGACCGATGCCGAGCTGGCTGGCGAGATGAGCGGCCACTTCTTCTTCAAGGAGCGCTGGTTCGGTTTTGACGATGGCCTGTATGCGGCCGCGCGCCTGCTGGAGATCCTGGCCCAGCGCGAGGAGACTCCGGACGAGGTACTGGCAGAGCTGCCGGAGATGGTGGCCACGCCGGAGCTGAAGGTGCCGGTGGCCGAAGGCACGCCGCATGCGCTGGTGGCGATGCTGGTGGCGGCGGCGCAGTCGCCGGACAACCCATATGTGGGCGGTCGCCTGTCGACCATCGACGGCCTGCGCGTGGACTTCTCCGATGGCTGGGGCCTGGTGCGCGCCTCCAACACCACACCAGTGCTGGTGCTGCGCTTCGAGGGCAATGACGAGGCGGCGCTGGAACGCATCCAGGCGCTGTTCCGCAGCCAGCTGCAACCGGTGCTGGGCGACACCCCGCTGGGGTTCTGAGGTGGGGCCGGGCTGCGCCCGGCACCCGCCGAAGCAACGGCAGCAGCAACATCAACATCAAAAGCGGGCTATCCGCGAGATGGCGGGGCGGTGTCGGAGTGCGGGGACGCCGCAAGTCCCCCTCACCCATGTAAGCTCGGTCGCCGCTTGCTCGTGTGCGCTGTCCTGCGCACACGGCAAGACCGGGGTTGGGCGTCCTGCCCAACCCGCCCGAGGCATGCCTCGGGCCCCTGCGGCTGACACCCCGCACTCCGACACCGCCCCACCCCTGACAATTTCCGCGATCTGTCGGAATGGCATGGACCGCTGTTGGTAGGTGTCGACCTTGGTCGACACAGTAGATCCACGCCATGCGTGGATGCTCTTCCGGATTCGCTTTGGTGGTTGCCGACCGTTGGTCGGCACGCCTTCACCCCTTGAACCGCAGCCCGACGCCCGGTTCGGTGAACAGGTAGCGCGAATCCAGCGCTGAATCGCCCAGCTTGTGCCGCAGCTTGCCGACCAGGATGCGCAGGTAATGGGTGTCGTGCTGGTGGGTCGGGCCCCAGATCTCCTGCAGGATCTGTGGCTGGGTCACCACCCGCCCGGCGTTGCGCAGCAGCAGCGACAGCAGCGCGTACTCCTTGCGGGTCAACGCTACCGGCTCGCCATCCAGCGCCACTTCACGGCGGACCAGGTCCACATGCAGGTGGCCATCGTCGAATACCGGCGGCGTGCCATCACTGGGCACGCTGCGCGTGCGCAGCAGCGCCCGCACCCGCGCCATCAGCTCCTGCGTGCCGAACGGCTTGGTCACGTAGTCATTCGCGCCGGTATCCAGCGCACGCACCTTCTCCGCCTCGCCGGCGCGCACGGTCAGCATGATCACCGGCACCTGGCTCCACTGCCGCAGCTGTTCCAGCACTTCGTGGCCTTCCATGTCGGGCAGGCCAATATCCAGGATCACCAGATCCATGTCCTCGCTGGCGGCCAGCTGCAGGCCTTCCTGGCCGGTGGCCGCCTGCCGCACCTGGTAGCCCTGCGCGCGCAGGCTGATGTCCAGGAACCGGCGGATCTGGGTTTCATCATCGATCACCAGCACGCGCGCGGCCGGCACGCTGGCATCAATCGGGGTCGGGCTCATCGTGGGAGGCTGGCTTGAGCAGGGGCAGGGTGATGCGGATCAGGGTACCGCGACCGTCGCGTCCGGGCAGCGCCTGCACGCTGCCGCCATGCGCGCCGATCATGCCCTGGCAGATGGTCAGGCCCAGGCCGGTGCCATGGCGGCCACGGTCGCCACGTTCAACGCTGTAGAACATGTCGAAGATGCGCGCACGCTCGTCGTCGGGAATGCCGGGGCCGGCATCGATCACGTCGATGCGCAGCTGGCCGTCCAGTTCACGCGCCTGCACCTGCACGGCAGCATCCGGCGGTGAGAACTTGGCCGCGTTTTCCATCACGTTGAACACCGCCTGTTCGACCAGCGCCGGGTGTACCCAGATCGGCGCCAGCGTGGCCGGAATGTCCAGCTCCAGCCGCACCTTCGGCTGGTAGCGCTGCAGGCGCCGTGCGGCCGAGCCGATCAGTTCGTCCACGCCGATCCAGTCGCGGTTGATCTTCAATCCCTCGTGGCCGAGGCGGGTCATGTCCAGCAGGTTCTGGATGTAGCGGTCCAGCCGTTCGCCCTCGACCAGGATGGTGTCCAGCAGGGCACGGCGATCGGCCGTATCCATTGCCGCACCATAGCTGGCCAGGCTGTCGGCCGAGCCGATCATCGCCGCCAGTGGCGAGCGCAGGTCGTGCGACACCGAAGAGAGCAGCGCCGAGCGCAGTCGCTCGGTCTCGTTGCTGACGTGCGCCTGCTCCAGTTCCGCCACCAGCCGCGTGCGCAGCGCGGCCTGCGCGATGTCATCGACCATTGCTTCGGCCAGCTGCCGTTGCTCGGGCAGCAGGCGCGCCTGTGCACCGGGCAGATACAGGCCGGCCACGCCGATCGCGCGGTCCTCGCCATCCAGCAACGGCAGGAACCACCACTGCGCGCCGGCCAGGGTGTCAGTGAAGCGGCCACTGGGCTGGCCATGGCGCAGCGCCCAGTCGGCGGCGGCCAGGTCGGTGTCGCCGGGCTGGCTGCGGCCACCGGTTGCGGTATCGGCGCCGATCCGCAGCCACGCCGGCACGTCCATGGCCTGTTCCAGTGCATGCCGACCCGCCTGCGCCACCTCGCCGTTGCCGGCGGCACTGGCCAGTTGGCGGCCCAGCTGCTGGCGCGCACGCGCATGGCGATTGGCTGCACGCAGCGCGATCACCTGCATGCGCAGGCGCGAGGCCAGGCGTCCGGCCACCAGCGCCGCGGCCAGGAACAGGAACACGGTGATCACGCCCTGGCGTGCACCGATGGCGAAGGTGAAGCGCGGCGCGATGAACAGGAAGTTGTAGGCGAGGAAGCTCAGGATCGCCGCCATCACCGCCACGCTGGCGCGCGTGCGCGCAGCGACCAGCACCACCGCCACGATGAACACCATCGACAGATCGGCCATGCCCACCCAGCGTTCGGCCAGCCATGCCACCGCACAGGCCAACGCGGTGGCGATCAGTGCCTGCGCCGGTTCGTAGCTGATGCCGCGCACCGGCGGCAGCAGGCCCTCGCGGCGCGAGCGCGCACGTGCCTGCGGCGTGCTGATGATGGTGATCTCGTAATGCGCGCCGCGCTGGATCAGCTGCTGGGTCAGGGTGCGGTTGAACATCCGCGCCAGCGGTCGCTCGCGGGTGCGGCCCAGTACCAGGGTCGACACGCCGTTATGTGCGGCATGGTCGAGCAGGGCATCGGCGATGCTCGATCCGTGCAGCAGTTCGGCGTCGCCGCCCAGCCGACGTGCCAGTGCGAAGGCAGCATCGATTTCGCGTCGGGTCGCGTCATCCTGGCGCCGGCCCTGCACGGTCACCACCGTCCACGGCGCATCGCGGCGTTCGGCGATGCGACGCGCCACCCGCACCAGGTATTCGCTCTGACCGCCGCCATCAATGGCCACCAGCACGCCGCGACGCAGCGGCAGGTTGCTCTCGCCGCGTGCAGCGCGTGCTTCGCGCAGGCTGCTGTCGACGCGGTCGGCCGCTTCCTGCATCGCCAGTTCACGCAGCGCGGTCAGGTTGGCCGGCGAGAAGAATGCCTGCAGCGCCTGCGCGGCCTGTTCGGGCACATAGACCTTGCCCTGCTGCAGGCGCGCGATCAGTTCGCGTGGCGGCAGGTCAACCAGCACGATGTCGTGCAGGCGGTCGAGCACGCCGTCCGGCACGGTCTCGCTCACGCGCACGCCGGTGATGCGCATCACCACATCGTTGAGGCTTTCCAGATGCTGGATGTTCACCGTGGTCCAGACGTCGATGCCGGCATCCAGCAGCTCCATCACGTCCTGCCAGCGCCGCTCATGACGGCTGCCCGGCGCATTGCGATGGGCCAGTTCGTCCACCAGCACCAGCGCCGGATGCCGTGTGAGCACGGCATCCAGATCCATCTCCTGCAGGATGTGGCCGTGATAGGCCACTGCCTTCAGCGGAAGCTGTGGCAGGCCCTCCAGCAGCGCCTGGGTATCGGCGCGGCCGTGGGTTTCCACCAGGCCCACCACCAGGTCGACACCGCGGCGCAGCTGTTCCTGTGCGCGGGTCAGCATGGTGTAGGTCTTGCCCACGCCCGGCGCCGCACCGAGGAACACGGTCAGCTTGCCGCCGGCTTCGCGTTGCAGGCCTTCAACCAGGGCATCGGCCTGGCGGGTACGCGCATCAGTCATGGGTGCCGCTGTCATGGCCGCCATTGTGCGCGCAGCCGGTGCAGGCCGGTATCACGGTGCCTTGGCCGCGTGGTCCAGCGCGAAGTTCAGCGTCACCACGTTCACCCGCGGCTGGCCGAACAGGCCCCACTGGCGCCCTTCGGTATGCGCCTGCACCAGTGCCTGCACGCGTTCCACCGGCAGGCCACGGGCGCGCGCCACGCGTGCCACCTGCAGCTGCGCCGCGGCCGGCGACAGCTGCGGATCCAGGCCACCCGCGGACTGCGTGACCAGGTCTGCCGGTACCTGCGCGGGGGTGACACCTTCGCGCGCGGCCACTGCAGCCGTGCTGGCGGCAACACGCTCGGCCAGCGCCGGGTTGCTGCGCGCCATGTTGGAACCGGCGGCGGCCATCGGGTCATAGTTGGCCGCCGACGGACGCGCCTGGAAATAGCCGTCACCGGTGAACGGCTGCGACAGCCACGCCGAGCCGCGTACCTGGCCGTTGCCATCGCGCAGCTGGCTGCCTTCGGCCTGGGTCGGGTAGGCCAGGCCGGCAAAGCCGGTGGCGATGCCGGCATAGACCGCGCCGGCCAGCAGCAGGGTGGCCAGGCTCAGGCCGATCGCCGGGCGCCAGCTGGCGCCGTCCTGCAGGCTGGCCACGCGGGCCTCGGCTTTTGCTTCGCGCGAAAGGGAGGTGGAGGTGGAAGCGGAACGGTTCATGCGCCGAATACCAGGACAAGAAGGAGGTCGATTGCCTTGATCGCTGCGAACGGCAGCAGCACGCCGCCGAGGCCGTACACCAGCATGTTCCGGCGCAGCAGCGCGGTTGCAGTGGCCGGGCGGAAGCGCACGCCACGCAGGGCGAGCGGGATCAGGGCGGGAATCACCAGGGCGTTGAAGATCAGCGCTGCCAGCACCGCATTGCGCGGGCTCGACAGCTGCATCACGTTCAATGCGGCCATGGTCGGAACGGCCGCGGCGAACAGCGCCGGCAGGATCGCGAAGTACTTGGAGACGTCGTTGGCCAGCGAGAAGGTGGTCAGCGCGCCGCGGGTGATCAGCTGCTGCTTGCCTACTTCCACCACCGCCAGCAGCTTGGCCGGATCCGAATCGAGGTCGACCATGTTGCCGGCCTCCTTCGCCGCCTGCGTACCGGAGTTCATCGCCAGACCGATGTCGGCCTGGGCCAGCGCCGGCGCGTCATTGGTGCCATCGCCGACCATCGCCACCAGGCGGCCACCGGCCTGCTCCTGGCGGATGCGTGCCAGCTTGTCTTCCGGGCGGGCCTCGGCGATGTAGTCGTCGACACCGGCTTCGGCAGCGATCGCGGCGGCGGTCAGCGGGTTGTCGCCGGTGATCATCACCGTGCGGATACCCATCGCCCGCAGCTGCGCGAACTTCTCGCGCATGCCGTGCTTGACCACGTCCGACAGCTCGATCACGCCCAGCACATGGCGGCCCTCGGCCACCACCAGCGGGGTGGCTCCATTGCGCGCGACCTGCTCGACGCGCCCGGCCAGTTCCGCCGGCACGTTGCCGCCCAGCGCCTGCACGTGGGCACGGATCGCATCGGCGGCACCCTTGCGGATCTGCCGCCCATGTTCCAGATCGACGCCAGACATGCGGGTCTGCGCACTGAACGCCAGGTACTCGGCGTGGTCCGGTTCGGCGGTAGCGCAGCCCTGTTCGCGCGCCAGGCGCACGATCGACTTGCCTTCCGGGGTCGGGTCGGCCAGCGAAGACAGCAGTGCGGCCTCGCGCAGCTGGCTGGCATCGATGCCGGCCAGCGGATGGAAGTGGCTGGCCTGGCGGTCGCCGTAGGTGATGGTGCCGGTCTTGTCCAGCAGCAGCACGTCGACGTCGCCGGCCACTTCCACCGCCTTGCCCGACTTGGCCAGCACGTTGGCGGCCAGCGCACGGTTCATGCCAGCGATGCCGATGGCCGGCAGCAGGCCGCCGATGGTGGTCGGGATCAGGCACACCAGCAGCGCGATCAGCAGCAGCGGGTCGACCTTGACGCCCACGGAGGCACCAATGGCCGGCAGCGTTGCCACCACCACCAGGAAGGTCAGCGTCATCGCCGCCAGCAGCAGGGTCAGCGCGATCTCGTTCGGGGTCTTCTGGCGGTTGGCGCCTTCCACCAGCGCGATCATCCGGTCCAGGAAGCTGTGGCCCGGTTCGGCGGTCACCCGCACGATGATCTGGTCGGACAGCACCTTGGTGCCGCCGATCACGCCGGAGCGGTCGGTACCGGCCTCGCGCAGCACCGGCGCCGATTCGCCGGTCACCGCCGCTTCGTTGATGGTGGCCAGGCCCTGCACGATCTCGCCATCGGCCGGCACCAGCTCACCGGCGCTGACGATCACGTGGTCGCCGGGGCGCAGTTCGGCGGCCGGTACCTGGGTTTCGGCGGCACCCGGCTGCGGTGCCGCCAGCCGGCGCGCCACCAGGTCCTGGCGGGCACGCCGCAGCGACGCGGCCTGGCCACGGCCACGCGCTTCCGCTACGGCTTCGGCGAAGTTGCCGAACAGCACGGTCACCAGCAGGATCGCGGTCACCGCCAGGCCGAAGCCCAGCGGCGCGTTGCCGGTCAGGGTGACGATCGCGGCGACGATCGTGCCGGCCATCACCACCGCCATCACCGGGCTGCGCACCAGATGCATCGGCGACAGCTTGAGAACCGCTTCGACCAGCGCACGGCGCAGGCCGGCGCCATCCAGCAGGGCAGGGCGCGCTGCATGGGTACTACGGGTTGAACTTGCTTGGGTACTCATCAGGGTGTCCTTAGTGCAGTCCCAGGCTCAGGTGGTCGGCGATCGGGCCGAGTACCAGCGCCGGCATGAACTGCAGCACGGTCAGGATGACGATCACCGAGACCAGGGTCAGGGCGAAGGTCGGGGTTTCGATCTGCAGGCTGCCGGCAGACTCCGGGGCCTGGCGCTTGGCAGCCAGCTGTGCGGCCACCACCAGCGGAATGATCAGCAGCGGGAAGCGGCCCAGCAGCAGCACCAGCGAGCAGCTCAGGTTCCACCACAGCGTGGCGTCGCCCAGTCCTTCGAAGCCCGAACCGTTGTTGGCATAGGCCGAGACGTACTCATAGAACACCTGGCTGATGCCATGGAAACCGGGGTTGGAGGTGCCGGCCAGGCCGGGCACGGCCAGGGTGATTGCGGTGAACACCAGCAGGGTGATCGGCTGCAGCAGCACCAGCAGGGCCAGCAGGCGTACCTGTGGCGTCTCCAGCTTGCGGCCGAACAGTTCCGGCGTACGCCCGGTCATCAACCCGGCCAGGAACACACCCAGCAGCAGGTACACGATGAACTGCTGCAGGCCACAGCCGATGCCGCCCCAGATCGCGCTGACCAGCATGTTGACCATCGCGATGCCACCGCTCAGCGGCGCTAGCGAATCGTGCATGCCGTTGACCGAACCGTTGGAGACCTGGGTGGTCACCGCCGCCCACAGCGCGGTGCCATCGGCGCCGAAGCGCACTTCCTTGCCTTCCATCAGCAGCGGCGTGGCGGCGCTGGCGCTATGTCCTTCGCTCCACATCATCGCGCCTGTGGAAAGCAGCGACATGCCCAGCATGCAGCTGAACACCAGGGCGCCGAAGCGACGTCGGCCGGTGAACGCACCGATCATGAAGATCACCGCCATCGGCACCAGCAGGATGCCGACGATTTCCAGCGCATTCGACAGCGGGGTCGGGTTCTCCAGCGGGAAGCTGCTGTTCGGCCCGTACCAGCCGCCACCGTTGGCGCCCAGCTGCTTGGCTGCGACCATCGCCGCGACCGGGCCCAGCGGCAGCTTCTGTTCGGCCATGCCGGCGCTGGCGTCGATCGGCGTGGCCTGCGGCCCACCGGTCATCGTCGACGGCACGCCCTGGCTGGTCAGCAGCAGGGTCCACACCAGGCACAGCGGCAGCAGGAAGCGCACGCACAGGCGCACCACGTCCACGTAGTAGTTTCCCACCGCCACCTGGCGGTCATCGCCGGTACCCGTCGCCACCGCAGCCTGCGGCGCACGCGAGAACAACGCGCGCAGCGTCGCCACCGCCAGCGCCAGGCCCATCATCGGCGTCACCACCTGCAGGCCGGTGATGCCGGTCATCTGCGAGAGATAGGACAGCTGCGCCTGACCCGAATAGTGCTGCTGGTTGGTGTTGGTCAGGAACGAGATCATCGTGTGCAGCGCGGTGTCCCAGCGCATGTTCGGGATCTGGTCCGGATTCAGCGGCAACCAGGCCTGGGTCATGAACACCGCCTGGGTCAACACAGCAACCACCACGTTGCTCAGCACGAAGGCCAGCACGTAGCCGCGCCAGGACATCGAGCGCGACGGATCGACCCCGAACAGCCTGTACAGCGGCTTCTCGATCCAGTGGAACAGCACGTCGACCTTCATCGGCGTGCCACGCATCACGCGGGCCAGGTACAGGCCCAGCGGCCACGCCAGCAGCAGGCTGGCGGCAATAATCACAAGCATCTCAGTCATGGCCGGCTCCGCTCAGAACGACTCGGGCCGCAGCACGACATAAAGGAGATAGGCGGCGGCGACCAGCACCAGCACGCCACACAACAACGACAGCCAGGGGGACATTGCAATAGCGTCCTGGTGGAACCCCTCCACCTCAGGCCGTCATCGTCGTCCTGCCCCCCATAAACGCACTACGCGCCGGACCGGGCCGACGCGTAAAGAGTGCATAAATTCCGTGGGCCAATCCGTAACCAGGCCCTGGGTAGCGCCGGGCCATGCCCGGCGACGGGAGCGTGGTCAGCCCGCCGGAGCCTGGCTCGCCGGCACCAGCCCCTTCAGCTCGCGATAGCGCTGCAGGGTGCTGTCGATCTCGGCCTTCAACGCCTGCTGCTGCTGCAGGAACCCGGCCTGCAGGCGTTGCTGCGACTGCAGCTGCACGTGCCGCTGGCGGATCGCCTCGGCCTGCTTGTCGGCCACCTTGCCACCGGCCAGTTCGCGGTCACCTGCGGCCGCCAGCAGCGCCACCAGCGACTCACGCAGGCTGGTGACGTTGTACTCGGCGGTCTTCAGGTTGTTGTCCAGCACTTCCTGGCGCTCGGCGAACACCCGGCGCAGGTCGTCCTCGCTGCCATAGGTGGTCAGCATCGCCTGCTCGGTGCGCTGGCGGGTCTGCGCGGCCATCAGGTCCAGCTGCTGCTGCGCCGCCTCCGTGCTGGCGGCGGCGCGCTCTTCGTCGGTCAACGCGCGCTGGACCTGCGCATTGCGCAGGCCGCTCTTCGCGTTGAACTCCTCGCGGGCATGGTTGACCGCGTCGGCCGGCAGCGAATCACTGCAGATCCGCTCCTTGCCCTCGTTCCAGCAGTACAGCTTCTTTTCCGTCTTGCCGCTGTCGCGCGACTGCGCCGGTACGGTGAACGGCACGGCCAGCAGCAGGCCGGCAAAGAGCACAGCAGGAACTCGGGACATGACCTTTCCCCTGGGTCGGTCAGCGGATCGAACGGACGCCGTACTGGGCCCGGTAGGCTTCCAGCGGCTGCCGGTAACCCACAAGTTCCGGGTTGCCGGAGGCGAAATCAAGCAGGTCGGCCAGCGACGCCACGGCGATCACCGGAATGCCGGCCTCTTCGGCCACCGACTGTGCCGCCGAACGGCGATCGGTTTCCGAAGCGATCTCCTGGCGGTCCAGTGCCACCACGATGCCGGCCGGGGTGCCACCGGCGGCGCGGATGATGCCCAGCGCTTCCCGGATCGCGGTACCTGCAGTGATCACGTCGTCGACGATCAGCACGCGCTTGCCATTCATGTCGGCGCCGATCAGCTGGCCGCCTTCACCGTGGTCCTTGGCTTCCTTGCGGTTGAACGACAGCGGCAGGTCACGGCCACGCTGGGCCAGCTCGCAGGCCATCGCGGTGGCCAGCGGAATGCCCTTGTAGGCGGGGCCGAACACCACGTCGTACTTGATCCCGGTGGCATCGATGGCATCGGCGTAGCAGGCGCCGAGCTGCGACAGCAGCGAACCGGAGTCGAAACGACCGGCGTTGAAGAAATAGGGGCTCAGCCGGCCGGACTTGAGGGTGAACTGGCCGAAGCGCAGGGCGTCGGCGGTCAGGGCCAGCTGCAGGAAACGGTGGCGGTGGTCGCTCATCAAAACTCGATTCATCTTCATTTGGAGCACAAATCCTAATCCAGCTGGGCGTTTCGCGCTCGTCCGGGGCCCTGTGAAGGGTGTCGCGGCCCGGCCTGGCGGACTGCGCAGCCCCGCAGGCAACCGGTATGCTTGCCCGGTTTCCCGCCGCAGGTCCCCCGCATGCGCATCATCAGTTTCAACGCCAATGGCATCCGCTCCGCCGCAACCAAGGGCTTCCTCGACTGGTTCCGGTCCCAGGACGCCGACGTCCTGTGCATCCAGGAGACCAAGGCCCAGGAAGACCAGCTGACCGACCCGATGTTCCGCCCGGACGGCCACCACTGCTTCTACCGCGACGCCATCACCAAGAAGGGCTACAGCGGCGTGGCGATCTACAGCAAGCGCGAGCCGGACCAGGTGATCACCTCACTGGGCTGGGCCCCGTTCGACGACGAAGGCCGCTACATCGAGGCGCGCTACGGCAACCTCAGTGTGGTCTCCTTCTATATCCCGTCCGGCAGCTCGGGCGACCTGCGCCAGGGCTTCAAGTTCGAAGTGATGGAATGGCTGCGGCCGATCCTCGAGGAATGGGCGCGCAGCGGCCGCGACTACGTGCTGTGCGGCGACTGGAACATCGTGCGTTCGGCGCTGGACATCAAGAACTGGAAGTCCAACCAGAAGAACTCCGGCTGCCTGCCGGAAGAGCGCGACTGGCTCAATGCCCTGTGCGCCGACCATGGCCAGGCCACCGATGTCGCCGCCGGCCGTGGCTGGGCTGACGCCTACCGCCTGCTCAACCCCACTGGCGAGGACTACACCTGGTGGAGCAACCGTGGCGCCGCCCGTGCCAACAATGTCGGTTGGCGCATCGACTACCAGTTCATCACCCCGGGCCTGCGTGACCGCCTGCGCAGCTGCTCGATCTACCGCGACGAGCGCTTCTCCGACCACGCGCCGTTCATCGTGGACTACGACCTGTGACCGAGGCGGCCACGCCGGTCAGCTACAAGGGCTGGGCAGGAATCAAGCGTGCCTTCGGTACCCCGTCGGCGCTGACCATGGCCATGCTTGGCTTCGGTAGCGGCCTGCCGTTCCTGCTGATCGCTTCGCAGACCCTGTCCACGCGCCTGCGCGACGTCGGCCTGGACCTGGGCAGCATCGGCCTGATCAGCCTGGCCAGCTTCTTCTACCTGCTCAAGTTCCTGTGGGCACCGTTGCTGGACCGCTATGCGTTCCCGTTGCTGGGCGGGCTTGGACGCCGCCGCTCATGGTTGCTGGTATCGCAGGTCGTTGTGCTGGTGGCCCTGGTTGCGTTGGCCTTCGTGCGGCCCGAGCAAGGGGTCTGGCCGTTGGTGATGTGGGTACTGGTGGCCTCCTTCGCCGGTGCCACCCAGGATTCCGCGGTCGATGCCTATCGCATCGAGATCGCGCCGCAGTCTGCGCAGGCCGCGCTGGCCGCAACCTATACGCTGGGTTACCGGATCGGCCTGATTCTGGCCGGCGCTGGTGCGCTGTACCTGGCTCAGTTCGAAGGTTGGATCGTCGCCTACCTGGCGATGGCCGCGCTGATGCTGCTGCCGATCGTCACCACCCTGCTGTGTGCCGAACCAGAGCGCCCGGCCACCGCGGTGCAGCGCCGCATCGACATTGCCGAAGCCTTCGTCCAACCCATTTCCAGCTTCTTTACCCGCAATGGTGTGGCACTGGCGCTGGCGCTGCTCGCATTTGTCGGGTTCTTCAAGTTCCCCGATCAGGTCATTGGTGTGATGGCCGGTCCGTTCTATCTTGATTCGGGGTTTGACAAGGCCGACATCGCCACCGTCTCCAAGCTGTTCGGCGTGTGGATGGGAATCGGCGGTGCGTTCCTGGGCGGTATCGCAGTGGCCGCGTTCGGCTTCCGCCGCATGCTGCTGGTGGCCGCACTGGGCGTGGCGCTGTCCAACCTGGCCTTCCTGCTGATGGCGCACAACCCAGGCAAGCTGTGGGCATTCTATGCCGCGCTCAGTGCCGACAACCTGTTCCAGGGCTTTGCCGGCACCGTGCTGGTGGCCTTCATGTCGTCGCTGACCGACCGCAACTTCACCGCAACCCAGTACGCGCTGCTGGTCTCGCTGGCCAACCTGCCCGGCAAGTTCGTCGGCGGTGTCTCCGGCTACATCGTCGAAGCCACGTCCTACAGCACGTTCTTCATTCTCAGCTCGGTCACCGTGGTGCCGACCCTGCTGCTGCTGGCCTGGCTGTGGCCGCGCATCGCCGACCGTGGGCCACCGCCGGTCGCCTGATTGCCTGCCCGCCCGGTCTGCGGGATCATCGCCCCCGACGCGCCGAGGGGGCGGTGCCTTGCGAACGGGGAAGTGAGCATGGCCGACGTTGTGCTGCGGGACCTGGACCCGCTGCTGCTGGAACGTATCCGACGTGTCGCGGTTGCCCGCGGCTGGACCCACGAACAGACCTGCACCGCCTTGCTGGAGCAGGGCCTGTTCAGCAGTGAACTGGAGGTCCGCTCCGGCTTCGGCGATCCCGAAGTGAACGCGCTCTCCGATGCCATCGCCGCCCTGCAGGCCCTGCCCGCAGGGCAGGGCTTCGATTAGTGCCCATGTAGCGTCGAGCCACGCTCGACCGCCGTTCCCGGTAGATCCACGCCATGCGTGGATGACCACCTCACGCCAGATGTATCGCCCCCAGGATCCGCGGCCCCGTCGCCCCGGTCACGCTCGGCAGGTTGCCGGCCAGCCCGTCCATCGTCCGCTGAGCCAGCCAGGCGAAGCCCATCGCTTCCACGTACTCCGGGTCCAGCCCATGCACCGCGCTGGACTCCACCTGCACCCCCGGCAGCCGTGCAGCCAGCCGCTTCATCAGCTGCCGGTTGCGCACCCCGCCGCCGCAGACCAGCAGGCGCCGGGTCTGCGGCTGCTGCGCCAGCAGCGCATCGGCCACCGTTGCCACGGTAAGCTCCAGCAGGGTGGCCTGCACATCGGCGGCAGCGTACTGGCCTTCGCCCATGTGGGCCTCGGCCCAGGCCAGGTGGAACTGTTCGCGGCCGGTGCTCTTCGGCGGCGGCAGCGCGAACCACGGCTCCGAACGCCAACCCGCCAGCAGGCTCTCGTCCACCGCGCCACTGGCGGCATACGCGCCGTCGGCATCAAAGGTGCGGCCGGTGTGGCGCTGGCACCAGGCATCCATCAGCGCGTTGGCCGGGCCGGTATCGAAGCCACGCACCGCGCCTTCGCGCGGGATCAGGGTCAGGTTGGCGATCCCGCCCAGGTTGAGCACGGCGCGGTCTTCATCAGCCGTGCCCAGCATGCCGAGGTGGAAGGCCGGCATCAGCGGCGCACCATGGCCTCCGGCTGCCACGTCGCGGCGGCGGAAATCACACACCGTGGTGATCCCGGTCAGCTCGGCGATGCGGTTGCCGTCGCCCAGCTGTACGGTGAAGGCCGGATTGGCCAGCGGACGATGGCGCACGGTCTGGCCGTGCGAGCCGATCGCGCGGACCTGGCTGCGGTCCACACCGGCCTCGGCCAGCAGTTGATTGGCGGCTTCAGCGAAGCTGATCGCGATCCGCGCGTCCAGTTCGCCCAGCTCCTCCAGCGAGTCCAGCGGGCCCCCTTCGCCCAGTGCCACCAGCCGCGCCCGCAGCACCGGCTCCCAGCGGGCGGTCAGGCCATGCACGAAGCGGCAGCCAGCGCCGCTGGGGAACTGCACCAGCGCGGCATCGATGCCATCGGCGCTGGTGCCCGACATCAGGCCAAGGTACAGGGGGGCGTCAGCGTCGACAGTTGTGTTCATGGCAGGCATAAAAAAAGGACGCGGCAAGCTTGGGCTGCCGCGTCCTTCTTCGTCAACGCAGGGGCTCAGCCGCGCTTGCGGCCGGTTGCCTGTTTGTCCTTGGCGCTGGCAACCTCGGGGGCGGCCTCGTCGCGGCTGGTCGGTGCCGGGCTGGCGTCGGCGTAGATCAGCTTCTCCATGCCCTGGATGCGCGCCATCGCCGGTGCGGTCTGCGCGCGGAAGGCGACCAGCTCGGCGCCCTTCAGCGGCTCCGGCGGCGGCATGGTCACGGTCAGCGGGTTGCGGTGCTCGCCGTTGACGCGGAATTCGTAGTGCAGGTGCGGGCCGGTCGCCAGGCCGGTCGAGCCGACATAGCCGATCACCGTGCCCTGGGCCACGCGCTGGCCGGTCTTGATGTTCGCAAAGCGCGACATGTGGCCGTACAGGGTGGTGTGGCCGCGGCCGTGGTCGAGGATCACCACGTTGCCGTAGCCGCGCTGCACCCCGGCGAACTGCACGCGGGCGTCGCCGGCGGCCATGATCGGGGTGCCGGTGCGCGCGGCGTAGTCCACGCCCTTGTGCATGCGCATCTTGCCCAGCACCGGGTGCTTGCGCGCGCCAAAGGTCGAGCTCAGCCGTGCGAACGGGATCGGCATGCGGATGAAGCTCTTCTTCAGCGAACGGCCGTTGATGTCGTAGTACTCGGACTTGCCGTTGCGGTCGAAGCGGAAGCCGGAATAGGTCTTGCCACCGGTGGTGAAGGTCGCCGCCAGGATCTTGCTGGTGTCCACCTTCTCGCCTTCGCGCCAGGTTTCATCCATCACCACGCTGAAGCGGTCGCCCGGCTGCAGGTCCTTCGAGAAGTCGATGTCGTACTTGAAGATGTCGTCGGTCATCGTCGCGATCGCCGACGGCGACAGCCCGGCGCGCCTGGCCGCGGCATACAGCGAGCTGGTGATCTCGCCGCTGGTGACCACCGTGCGCGTGGAGGTCTCGCGTTTGGTCACCTTCTCCTTGATGTCATCGCCGGCCAGGCTCAGTTCCACCCGGTTGTCGGCATCACGGTCGAAGCGGATGCTGCGCAGGTCACCGGACAGCGGCATGTCGAAGGCGATCTCGGCACCCGGGCGCAGCTTGGTCAGCGCCTCACGCGCACCTGGGTGGTCCAGTACCCGGTGCAGGGTGGTGGCCGGAATGCCGGCCTTGTCGAACAGGTCGCTCAGGGTCTGGCCGCGCTGCACCCGCAGCACCTGCCAGCTGTCTCCGGGCACCTGCTGCTGGCGGGCCATGGTCAGCGGCGGCAACGGCAGCGCCAGGCTGGTGTGGCTGTCGGCGAAGGGCGCGTCGATGGTGTGCGAGAAGCCGGGGACGATGGTCGCCACCAGGGCGCCGATGGTCGCGAACAGGCTGGCATGCATCCAATGACGGCGGGTCCAGCGCTCATTGAAGGCGGCGGGAAGATGTTGCCTGAGCTTCCGATGCAGGGCGTTGTCGTGCAGGACGTGGAGGCGTTCCTGGAAGCGCTGCTTGCGTGCGCGCCCTTGTTCGGAATTGTGCATCGGCGGTTTTTTCCTGGCAGCCCGGGAGCGCGGGCCTGATCGCCGGTTACCATAGACACCTGAGAAAACGGCGTCAAACCCTTGTGCCCATTGGCTTTTGTGAAGCCAATCGGGTTAACTTTGCTTTAACACCCCACACAAGAATCGGCGTTGCCGGGAGTAGTCACGTGTCCTCGATTGAAGAAGCCCTTGCCCTGATCGGCCGCGGTGCCGACGAGATCCTCAAGCTCGAGGATCTGCGTGCGCGCCTGCAGGAAGGCCGCCCGCTGCGGATCAAGGCCGGCTTCGACCCCACCGCACCGGACCTGCACCTGGGCCATACGGTGCTGCTGAACAAGATGCGCCAGTTCCAGGACCTCGGCCACCAGGTCATTTTCCTGATCGGCGACTTCACCGGCATGATCGGCGATCCGTCAGGCAAGAGCCTGACCCGCAAGCCGCTCAGCAAGGACGACGTGCTGGCCAATGCCCGTACCTATGAAGAGCAGGTATTCAAGGTGCTGGACCGCAGCCGTACCGAAGTCCGCTTCAACTCGGAGTGGTTCGGCAAGATGGGCGCGGCCGACATGATCCGCCTGGCCGGCCAGCACACCGTGGCGCGCATGCTCGAGCGCGACGACTTCGCCAAGCGCTATGCCGCCCAGCAGTCCATCGCCATCCACGAGTTCCTGTACCCGCTGGTGCAGGGCTACGACTCGGTGGCCCTGGAGGC
>NZ_JAWIRU010000012.1:0-67500 GCF_036320025.1 Stenotrophomonas sp. SMYL86 | reverse complement strand
TCTGCAAACACGAAAGTGGACGTATAGGGTGTGACGCCTGCCCGGTGCTGGAAGGTTAATTGATGGGGTCAGCCGCAAGGCGAAGCTCTTGATCGAAGCCCCAGTAAACGGCGGCCGTAACTATAACGGTCCTAAGGTAGCGAAATTCCTTGTCGGGTAAGTTCCGACCTGCACGAATGGCGTAACGACAGCGGCGCTGTCTCCACCCGAGACTCAGTGAAATTGAAATCGCTGTGAAGATGCAGCGTTCCCGTGGCAAGACGGAAAGACCCCGTGAACCTTTACTATAGCTTTACACTGAACGTTGAGTTCGTCTGTGTAGGATAGGTGGGAGGCTATGAAACTGTGGCGCTAGCTGCAGTGGAGCCATCCTTGAAATACCACCCTGTCGTGCTTGACGTTCTAACCTGGGCCCATTATCTGGGTCGGGGACCGTGTATGGTGGGTAGTTTGACTGGGGCGGTCTCCTCCTAAAGAGTAACGGAGGAGCTCGAAGGTACGCTCAGCGCGGTCGGACATCGCGCACTGTGTGCAAAGGCATAAGCGTGCTTGACTGCAAGATCGACGGATCAAGCAGGTAGGAAACTAGGACTTAGTGATCCGGTGGTTCTGTATGGAAGGGCCATCGCTCAACGGATAAAAGGTACTCCGGGGATAACAGGCTGATACCGCCCAAGAGTTCATATCGACGGCGGTGTTTGGCACCTCGATGTCGGCTCATCACATCCTGGGGCTGTAGTCGGTCCCAAGGGTATGGCTGTTCGCCATTTAAAGTGGTACGCGAGCTGGGTTCAGAACGTCGTGAGACAGTTCGGTCCCTATCTGCCATGGGCGTTGGAGATTTGAGAGGGGCTGCTCCTAGTACGAGAGGACCGGAGTGGACGAACCTCTGGTGTTCCGGTTGTCACGCCAGTGGCATTGCCGGGTAGCTATGTTCGGAAGCGATAACCGCTGAAAGCATCTAAGCGGGAAGCGCGCCTCAAGATGAGATCTCCCGGGGCACAAGCCCCCTGAAGGAACCATGTAGACTACGTGGTTGATAGGTCAGGTGTGTAAGTACAGCAATGTATTGAGCTAACTGATACTAATGATCCGAGAGGCTTGACCATATAACCTCAAGTTGCCTTGGCTTTACGACAACGTCGTAAGAGCATCCAAGTGCACGCTACGTCACAAGAACTACGAGAGGCAGGCGCCTTATCCGGCTGTATTGGATGGCGACGCTCCAACCGCCTCCCTGGTGAAATTAGCGCTGTGGAACCACCCGATCCCATCCCGAACTCGGAAGTGAAACGCAGCTGCGCCGATGGTAGTGTGGCTCAAGCCATGCGAGAGTAGGTCATCGCCAGGGTTTACACCCAAAAACCCCGCTGCTTACGCAGCGGGGTTTTTCTTATTAAGTGAAGGCACTGCATTTCCCGGGTGCCTTCCGCCCCAAGGGCAAGATCGCGAAGCTGGCGCTGCAAGCGCTGCTGCAACCGTCTCCCTGGTGAAATTAGCGCTGTGGAACCACCCGATCCCATCCCGAACTCGGAAGTGAAACGCAGCTGCGCCGATGGTAGTGTGGCTCAAGCCATGCGAGAGTAGGTCATCGCCAGGGTTTACACCCAAAACCCCGCTGCTCACGCAGCGGGGTTTTTCTTTATGCGCGCGAAATGCGGGTAGTGCCGGCCGCTGGCCGGCAACCCGACGGCGTTACATCGCCCCATAGATCCACGCCATGCGTGGAGGCCCTCTGCGAGGAACCACGGCGCCAACCAAGGTTGGCGGCTACCAACAGCAGGCCCACACAGCGATCGTTTGCCGGCCAGCGGCAGGCACTACAAGTAGATCCACGCCATGCGTGGATGCTCTCTGCATGGAACCACGGCGCCAACCAAGGTTGGCATCTACAACTGCAGGGCGCGATCACACACAAAAAAGCGGCGCCCTTGCGGGCGCCGCCTTGGCTTGCTTCAGTACTCAGTCGAGCAAGCTCGACGCTACTTCGCCGCAGCCGGGGCCTTGTCCTTCATCATCGCGTCGCGGGCTGCCTTGAACGGGTTGCCTTCGTACCAGTTCGGCCAACGATCGCCACCGGCCAGTTCCTTGCCGACGCCGTACATCAGTTGCAGGTCTTCCACGGTGCCGTCCAGCTTCCAGGTGGCCGCATCGAACTCGTCCTTCGGGCCGTGGTAGCGGTTGGCGCCGTAGTCGGCTGCAGCCTTGCGGCCCGCGTCCACGCCACCCTCGCGCAGGTCTTCGCCGCCATCGGCGTACAGGGCCGGCACGCCGGCCTTGGCGAAGTTGAAGTGGTCGGAACGGAAGTAGAAGCCGCTCTGCACCGAGGTCTCGCCGTGCAGGGTACGGTCCTGGGCCGCGGCCAGCGGCTTGAGGATGTCTTCCAGCTCCGAGCTGCCGAAGCCGGTGACGGTCACGTCCTTGGCACGGCCGGCCACCGACATCGCGTCGATGTTGATCACGCCGGCGATCTTGTCCAGCGGGAAGGTCGGATGGGCAACGTAGTACTTCGAACCCAGCAGGCCGGATTCTTCCAGGGTCACCGCCAGGAACACCACCGAACGTTCCGGCTTCGGCTCCTGATGGGCCATTGCTTCGGCCACTTCGAGAATGCCGGCCACGCCGGTCGCGTTGTCGACCGCGCCGTTGTAGATGTTGTCGCCGGTCTCGCCCTCGTGCTTGCCCAGGTGATCCCAGTGCGCCATGTACAGCACGGCCTCGTCAGCGCGCTTGCTGCCCGGCAGCACGCCCACCACGTTGCGCGACTGCTTCTGCGCGATCTGGCTCTTCAGATCGACTGCAGCGGTGGCCTTCAGCGGCACCGGCTTGAAGCCGCGCTTGCTGGCGTCCTTGTAGGCCTGCGCCAGGTCCAGGCCGGCACCGGCGAACAGCGCCTTGGCAGCGTCGGCACTCAGCCAGCCCTGCACCGGAATGCGGGCTTCCGGGTCATCCTTGGCCGGCAGGTCGTACTGCGGGCCTGCCCAGGAGTTCTTCACCACATCCCAGCCGTAGGAAGCGCCGGCGGTGTCGTGCACGATCAGCGCGGCAGCGGCGCCCTTTCGCGCAGCCTCCTCGAACTTGTAGGTCCAGCGGCCGTAGTAGGTCATGCGCTTGCCGTCGAACAGCTTCGCGTCATCGACATGGAAACCCGGGTCGTTGACGAACATGACGACCGTTTTGCCCTTCCAGTCCTGGCCGGCGTAGTCGTTCCACTTCTGCTCCGGCGCGTCGACGCCGTAGCCGACGAACACCAGGTCGCTGGCATCGACCTTCACCTCGGCCTGGCCGGTACGGGTACCCACCACCATGTCGGTGCCGAACTTCAGCTCGGTGGTCTTGCCGCCCTGGGTGATCTTCAGCACGGTCGATTCGTCGGCCGTGGTCTCGGTCATCGGCACATCCTGGAACCAGCTGTCGCCGTTGCCGGGCTGCAGGCCGATGCGCTGCATCTGGTCGCGGATGTAGTTGACCGTCAGTTCCTCGCCCTTGCTGCCCGGGGCGCGGCCTTCGAATTCATCCGAAGCCAGCGTCTTGACCATCTCGGCGAAGTCGCCGGCGTTGATCTCCGGCGAGAACGCATGGGCCGCCGGCTTGGCAGTGGCGGTGTCGGTGACCGGCGCGGGCGCCGGAGTGTCTTCGCCTTTGCAGGCACTGAGCGCGGCCGCAGCGGCCAGGCACAGGAGGAGTTTGCGGGGCATCGTCGATTCCTGGAAAACAAAGGGCGGCCGCACCACGTGTACGACCGGTAACAGCGAGTATCACCGAACCGATGGGCGCGGTGTGCTCAGTCCGCCGGAGCGGTTTCGGTGTCGAACGGGATCGGCTCGGCGCCGGTGACCGGGCCGATGCGGGCCGTGCGGTGCACGTACAGCACCACCTCGCGTTCGAACTGCAACGGGCCGTCGACCACGGCATTCGGACCGATGATCACGCGTGGCTTGCGGCTGGCGGTCAGCGAGACGCTGAAGTTCGGCTTGCGCACGTGCACACCGCCCTTGACCTGCGAACCGATGCCCACGGTGATGTCACCGTTGACGGTTTCCACGTCGTTGCCGACGCGGCTTTCGACCAGCCCGATGCCACCGTTCACGGTTTCAACGCCGCCTTCGATCTGGCTGCCGCGATCGCTGAAGATGCTGCCGTTGACGGTGCTGACGCTGCCGTGTGCGATCACTTCGCGGCCCAGGCGTACGCCGCCGTTGACCGTTTCGATCTTGCCGGTGCGCGCGCGATCGGCGACCTTGACCCCGCCGTTGACGGTGTCGATGCTGCCGGTCTCGACACCTTCGCCGACACGGATGCCGCCGTTGACGGTGTCCAGCTTGCCGTAGCGCTGGCCGGGTTCGGCGCTGATGCTGCCGTTGACCTTGCTGATGTTTTCCTGCGCTGCCACTGGCCCGGTGACCAGCAGTACGCCCAACAGCAGCGGAATGGAGAGAGCTTTCATGGGGACCTCGATGGATGTGCGGCTGGCAGGCCGCGTGCGGAGATGTCACCATTCCCCGGTACCCCCTGCAACTGCCTGAAGTCACTGGAAAGCCCTTGCGCGACAACGCCTTCCCATCACGCCGACATCACATCGCCGCTGCTCGCGGCGGGCGCTGCCTGCTGTTGGGGCTGGCCTTGGCACTGGCCCTGCCGCTGCCGGGGGCCGCGCAGACCACGCGCGAGACCGAGCGCAAGCTGCAGAAACTGCGCAGTGAACTGAAGGGCGTGGCGCAGGAGCGCCGGCAGATCGAGGGCCAGCGTGGCCAGGCCTCGCAGCAGCTGCGTGAGGCCGACGAGAAGGTGGCCCGCACCGGCCGCGCGCTTGCGCAGACGGAAACCGCGCTGCGCGAGCAGGGCCACGCCCTGGCCGAGGCCGAACAACGCCGCAGCACGCTGCAGGTCAACCTCGCCCAGCAGCATCGCGAGCTGGCCGGCCTGCTGCGTGCGGCCTACCAGCTGGGCAACCACGCACCATTGAAGCTGCTGCTGTCGCAGGACACGGTGGCCGATGCCAATCGCGCCCTGGCCTACCACCGCTACCTGCAGCGTGAGCGGGCCCAGCGCATCACCACGCTGACCGCCGACCTGAAGGAACTGGAAGCGCTGCAGGCGCAGATTGCCGAGCGCAAGCAGAAGCTGCAGGGGGCGCAGCAGGACCAGAAGCAGCAGGCAGCGGCGCTGGAAGCCGACCGCCGCGATCGTGCAAAGACCGTGGCCTCGCTGGACGAGCGCTTCAAGGACCAGCGCGAGAAGGAACAGGCGCTGGGCCAGGACGCCAAGGCGCTGGAAACACTGCTGGCCAATCTGCGTGCGGCCGCCGCCCGTGCCGAGGCCGAGCGTCGCGCGGCTGCGCGCCGTGCGGCTGCGGAGAAGGCGTCCGCCGAACGTGCCGCACGCCAGGCAGCGGCACAGGGACGGCCGCCACCGCCCACCAAGGTTCCGCCGGCGGTGGCTTCCGCACCGGCGCCGAAGGTGGGGGGCCTGGGTTGGCCGTTGTCCGGCAACCTGCTGGCCCGCTACGGCGGCAAGCTGCCTGACGGGCGTACCAGCAGCGGCGTGCTGATCGGCGCACCGGCCGGCAGCACCGTCACCGCTGTGGCCGACGGTACCGTGGTGTTCTCCGACTGGATGACCGGCTACGGCATGATCCTGATCGTCGACCACGGCAATGGCTACATGAGCCTGTACGCCCACAACGACACCCTGCTCAAGGACGCCGGTGCACGGGTCAGCCGTGGCGATGCGGTGGCCAAGGTCGGCAACTCGGGGGGCCAAGGGGTCACCGCGCTGTACTTCGAGCTGCGTCGTGGCGGGCAACCGGTGAATCCGGACAGCTGGCTGCAGCGGCGCTGAATCCCGGCTCGCCACGTGCGGGCCGGATTCAACGGGAATTTAGCTGTGCTTCGCGCATAATCGGTGCATGTGCCTTGGGCACCATGCCACCGTCGACAGGAGTGATCCATGCGCGCAGCCCGTACCGCCACCCTCTTGCTGGCCCTGTTGCCAGCGCTGTCCTGGGCGCAGCAGACCGCGCCCGCCCCGAGCCAGGAAACCGGCGGGCAGGCAGCGAGCAGCGAGGAGGCGGTGACCTCGAAGGTGCCGCTGGAGGACATCCGCCGCTTCGTGGCCGTCTACAACGCAGTGCGGGCCGCCTACGTCGATCCGGTCGATGACAAGAAGCTGATGCAGGCAGCGGTGCGTGGCCTGCTGCTCGACCTCGACCCGCACAGCACCTACTTCAACAAGGAAGACGCGCAGGCCTTCGACGAACAGGCCAGCGGCGCCTACGAAGGCATCGGCGTGGAGCTGCAGCAGCAGCCAGACAACGCCAGCATGAAGGTGATCTCGCCGATCGACGACACGCCGGCGGCCAAGGCCGGCATCCTCGCCGGTGACCTGATCATCGCCATCGACGGCAAGCCGATCAGCGCGATCGATGCCAGCGAACCGCTGCGCGGCCCGGCCGGCAGCAAGGTGGTGCTGACCATCGTGCGCGAAGGCAAGCCCAAGCCGTTCGATGTCAGCCTCACCCGCCAGACCATCCGCGTGACCAGCGTGCGCAGCCGCCTGCTGGAACCGGGCTATGGCTACATCCGCCTGAGCACCTTCCAGGCCGACACCGGTTCGGACTTCCAGAAGCACGTGCAGCAGCTGCAGAAGCAGTCCGGTGGCCAGCTCAAGGGCCTGGTGCTGGATCTGCGCAGCAACCCGGGTGGCTTGCTGACTGCTGCCGTGCAGGTGGCCGACGACCTGCTCGACAAGGGCAACATCGTCAGTACCCGCGGCCGCATCAGCATCAGCGATGCACGTTTCGATGCAACGCCGGGCGATCTGTTGAAGGGCGCACCGGTGGTGGTGCTGGTCGACGCCGGTTCGGCCAGTGCCTCGGAAGTGCTGGCCGGCGCACTGCGCGACAACAAGCGCGCCCGCGTGGTTGGCAGCCGCACCTTCGGCAAGGGCTCGGTGCAGACCGTGCTGCCGCTGGACAACGGTGACTCGGTGAAGCTGACCACCGCGCGCTATTACACGCCCAGCGGCAAGTCGATCCAGGCCACGGGCATCGTGCCGGAGGTCGAACTGAAGCCGGCCGCTACGCCGGCCGAGGATGCACTGCCGGCCAGCCTGAGCGATTACAGCGAAGCGACCCTGCCGGGTCATCTGCGCGGTGACGACGAGGGCACCGAGGGCTATCACGCAGGTGCGGTACTGCCGGGCGATGGCCCGATCAACGACGCGCTGGCCGAGCTGAAGACCCCGGGTTCGGTGGCTGCACGCTTGAAGGCCGAAGCGGCAAAAGCGGATGCGGCCAAGGCTGCGAAGGCCGCTGCGGCGAAGCCGGAGGCGAAGGTAGAAGCGAAGCCAGAAGCGAAGCCGGAAGCGAAGCCCGCACCCGTCCCGGCCAAGCCCTGATTCTGTAGAGTCGAGCCGTGCTCGACTGATCCAAGAACGAGCGGGTGCGCGTGGAGCCGGCCAGCGGCCGGCACTACCAGGGGTCAGAAGCCGTGGCGCTTGCGCAGGCGGCGGGCGATGGCCGCCCGCACGTAGACCCCGTACACCACGCCGAACACGAAGCCGCCGATGTGCGCCCACCAGGCGACCATGCCGAAGCTTGGGCCGATATGGGCGAACACCACCTGCAGGGCGGCCCAGACGCCGATCAGCAGGTAGGCCGGGGCGCGCACGAACTCCAGGAACAGGCCGAGCGGAATGACCACGCCCAGCCGGGCGCCCGGGAACAGGGCCAGATAGGCGCCGATCAGTGCGGACACCGCGCCGCTGGCACCGATGATGATCTGGTCCGGGCTGCCCATGGTGTAGATCGCCACCAGGTTGGACACCGCGCCTCCGACCAGGAACAGCAGCAGCAGCCGCCACGGGCCCAGCACCCGCTCAGCAGGCAGGCCGAAGATCAGCAGGAATACCAGGTTGCCCAGCAGGTGTGACCAGTCCGCGTGCAGGAACAGGGCCGTGAACAGCCGCAGCACGCTGCCGTCCTGCAGGGTCGCCCACCAGTCCAGCGGGTGGGTCAGGCCGGTGGACAGGGCGCCCCAGTCCAGCCAGAGGCTGCCCCGGGCGTCGTCCGGACGCGAGATCGACCACAGGAACGCCAGCCACAGTGCCGCAAACAGCACGGGCGTGGCCCAGCGCAGGGCCGCCTTCTTGCGCGACGGGAGGGAGACGAACATGGGCAATAGCCTAGCGTGCGGGCGCTTACGGCGGGGATTGTCCTGTTCAGCTTCTGGGACGAAAAAAGCGCCTGCGCTGTTATTGTTTCATTAACAGCTCTGGGTAATACTCGCATACGGCGTCGTATGTCGGGAGGGGAATCCGGCGCGCTCCGAAGGGCCCCAAGGCCTGCCGGGCGCAGGCGCACTCAGAGCACCATCACCGCTTACCGGAGAGAGAACTACGATGCAAACCGCTTCCACCATTGCCCGACTGACCCTGCTGGCCGTCGGCGTTGCCGGTGCGCTGGCCGCCGCCGATGCCAACGCTGCCGCCTTCCAGCTGAAGGAAAACAGCGCCAAGGGCCTCGGCCGCGCGTTCGCCGGTTCCGGCAGCGCCGAAGGCGACGCCTCCATCATCGCCGTCAACCCGGCCGGCATGCGCCAGCTGGAAGGCACCATGGTCCAGGGCGACCTGAGCGCCATCAGCTTCAAGGCCGAGTTCAAGGGCCAGGGCCGCAATGCGGCAGGCCGCCCGCAGACCGGTGGTGACGGCGGCGACGCCGGCATGATCGCTCCGGTCCCGGCTGCGTACTTCCACATGCCGATCGGCGAGAAGGCCCACTTCGGTGTGTCGCTGACCGCACCGTTCGGCTTCAAGACCGAATACGACAACGGTTGGGTGGGTCGTTACAGCGGCCTGAAGACCGATCTGAAGGCCATCGACCTTGGCTTCGCCGCGTCGTATGACGTCAACCCGTACGTGTCGTTCGGCGCGTCGGTGTTCGTCGAGCACCTGACCATCGAGCTGAGCAACGCCGTCGACTACGGCAGCATCCTGGCCGGCGCCGGCGCTCCGGGCTTCGCCCCGGGCAGCGCGGATGGCACCCTGAAGATCGAGGGTGACAACAATGCCGTGGGCTGGACCGTCGGTGGCCTGTTCTCGATCGACGAGAACACCCACATCGGCCTGAGCTACCGTTCGAAGGTCGAGCACAAGATCACCGGTGGTGATGCGACCTTCAGCGGCGCCGACCGCGCACGTTCGCTGCTGACCAACTCGCCGCGTACCCGCGGTTGGTTCATGGACACCAGCGGCAAGGCCACGGTGACCATGCCGGCCTCGGCCACCCTGAGCGTGACCCACAAGGTCAACGACCGCTGGACCGTGATGGGCGACGTGACCCGTACCGCCTGGTCGACCGCCTTTGACAGCGTCACCGTCGACTACGCGTCGCCGCAGGCGGACTCGGTCCTGGAGTTCGGCTACCGCGACACCACCTTCGTGTCGCTGGGCGCCGACTACAAGCTGAGCGACACCGTCACCCTGCGCGGTGGTGTTGCGCTGGACCAGACCCCGACCACCGATGCCCACCGCGACGTGCGCGTGCCGGATACCAGCCGCAAGTGGCTGTCGCTGGGCGTGGGCTGGACCCCGTCGGCAAACACCGAGTACAACTTTGGCTACACCCACCTGTTCACCAGCGATCCGAACGTGAACGTGCGTGCCACCACTGCCAACCAGGGCAACTCGCTGTCGGGCAAGTACAAGGTCCGTGGCGACGTGCTGGCGGCTTCGTTCCAGTACAAGTTCTGATTCGGGCCTCGGCCTGACGCAGCACACGGAAGGCCCCGCGTAAGCGGGGCTTTCTTTTTCTGTGGCCACGGGCCATCCACGCGTGGCGTGGATCTACTGAAGAGCGCAGCCATCCACGGCGTGGATCCACGACAATAGCGCCATGAACCTGTCCGATCCGAACTTCCAGCTGGAGCTGGCTGCCAACATCGCCGTCGCCGGCTCGATCCTGCTGGCCGGCCGCAACAACGTGCACACCTGGTGGCTGGGCATCGTCGGCTGTGCGCTGTTTGCCGCGGTGTTCGAGCGCTCGCATCTGTACGCGGACATGGTGCTGCAGTTCTTCTTCATTGCCATCAGCGTGCTGGGCTGGTGGCAGTGGCTGCGTGGCGATCACGGTGCGCCGCTGCCGATCACCTCATTGCGACCGCGTGCATGGGCCTGGCTGGCGCCGCTGGCGGTGGTGGCCACGTTCGGCTACGGCTGGATGCTGACCCGCCTGACCAACGCCTACGCGCCCTACATCGATTCGGCGGTACTGGTGCTGAGCGTGATCGCGCAGATCCTGATGATGCGGCGCAAGCTGGAATCGTGGTGGGTGTGGCTGTTGGTGAACACCGTGGCAGTGCCGCTGTACTACAGCCGTGGCCTGCACCTGACCTCGATCCTGTACGTGGGCTTCTGGATCAACGCGCTGGTGGCGTTGCGCCACTGGCGGCACCTGATGCGGGGGTAGAGCCGAGCCCATGCTCGGCGCCACAGGAAAAAAGCACAAAAAACCCCGCTTTCGCGGGGTTTTTCGTTCACTGCAACTATCGGGCGATCAGTCGCCCAGGGTCAGCAGCGAGGCGTTGCCACCGGCAGCGGTGGTGTTCACCGTTACCGTCTTTTCAGTGGCGAAGCGCAGCAGGTAGTGCGGGCCGCCAGCCTTCGGGCCGGTGCCGGACAGGCCCTGGCCGCCGAACGGCTGCACGCCGACCACCGCACCGATCTGGTTGCGGTTGACGTAGACGTTGCCGACGTGGACGCCGTTGCTGATGCGGTCGACGGTCTCGTCGATGCGCGAATGCACGCCCAGGGTCAGGCCGTAGCCGGTGGCGTTGATCTGGTCGATCACCGCGTCGAGCTGGTCGCCCTTCCAGCGGATCACGTGCAGGACCGGACCGAACACTTCCTTCTGCAGCTGGCCCAGGTCCTTCAGTTCGTACGCACGTGGCGCGAAGAAGGTGCCATTGGCCGCTTCGGCAGACAGCTCGGCGGCAGCAATCAGGCGCGCTTCGCGGTCCATGCGTTCGGCGTGGTCCTGCAGGATCTTCAGCGCGTCGGCGTCGATCACCGGGCCGACGTCGGTGGACAGCAGGCCGGGGTTGCCGACCTTCAGTTCCTTCATCGCGCCGGCCAGCATGGTCATCACCTTGTCGGCGATGTCGTCCTGCACGAACAGCACGCGCGCGGCCGAGCAACGCTGGCCGGCGGAGGTGAAGGCCGAACCGATCGCGTCCTTGACCAGCTGTTCCGGCAGTGCCGAGGAGTCGGCAATGAAGGCGTTCTGGCCACCGGTCTCGGCAATCAGCACGCCGATGGCGGCATCACGCGCGGCCATCGCGCGGTTGATCGCACGGGCGGTGTCGGTGGAACCGGTGAAGGCCACGCCGGCCACGCGCGGGTCGGCGGTCAGCGCGGCACCGACGGTGGCACCGTCGCCCGGCAGGAACTGCACGACCTCGGCCGGCACGCCGGCGTCGTGCAGCAGCTTCACCGCGTAGTAGCCGATCAGGTTGGTCTGCTCGGCCGGCTTGGCGATGACGCTGTTGCCGGCGGCGAGTGCAGCGGCCACCTGGCCGAGGAAGATCGCCAGCGGGAAGTTCCACGGGCTGATGCAGACGAACACGCCGCGGCCATGCAGCTGCAGCTCGTTGGATTCACCGGTCGGGCTCGGCAGCTTCTCGGCGTGGCTGAACTGCTCGCGTGCCTGCTTGGCGTAGTAGCGCAGGAAATCCACCGCTTCGCGCACTTCGGCGATGCTGTCGGGCAGGCTCTTGCCGGCTTCCTTCACGCACAGCGCCATGAACTCCGGCATGCGCGCTTCCAGCTGGTCGGCGGCGTGCTCGAGGATGGCGGCGCGGCTGGCGGCCGGGGTGCGGTTCCAGGCCGGCTGCGCGGCCACGGCATTGGCCAGGGCCTTCTGCACGGTGGCGGCATCGGCGGCCTGCCACTGGCCGACCACTTCGCGGGTGTCGGCCGGATTGGTCACCGGCAGCGCGGCGCCGGCCGGGTTGGCACCCGGCACCAGCGGGGCGGCCTGCCACGGCTTCACTGCAGCGTTGATCTGCTCGGCGAGGGCGCGCAGTTCGTTGTCGTTGGCGAGGTTGGCGCCCATGGAGTTCTTCCTGTCGTGGTTCTGGCTGCGCAGCAGGTCAACCGGCAGCGGGATCTTGGGGTGCGGAATCGATTCGAACGAAGCGACCATCTCGACCGGATCGCGGATCAGGTCGGCGATCGGCACGCGCTCGTCGGTGATGCGGTTGACGAAGCTGGAGTTGGCGCCGTTTTCCAGCAGGCGGCGCACCAGGTACGGCAGCAGGTCTTCATGCGAACCGACCGGCGCATACACGCGGCAGGGCAGGTTCAAGCGGTCGGCCGGCACCACTTCGGCGTACAGGTCGTCGCCCATGCCGTGCAGCTTCTGGTGCTCGTACACGCCGCCATTGGCGATGCTGCGCACGGCCGCGATGGTGTGCGCGTTGTGCGTGGCGAACATCGGGTAGATCGCGTCGGCATGCGTGAACAGGCGCTTGGCGCAGGCCAGGTAGGAGACATCAGTGTTCTGCTTGCGGGTGAACACCGGGTAGCCCGGGTAGCCTTCGATCTGCGCGCGCTTGATCTCGGCGTCCCAGTAGGCGCCCTTGACCAGGCGCACCTGCAGGCGGCGACCGGCGCGGCGTGCCATGTCGGCCAGGTGGTCGATCGTGTACGGCGTGCGCTTCTGGTAGGCCTGCACGACCACGCCGAAGCCGTCCCAGCCGGCCAGCGAGGCGTCGGAGAAGACCTGCTCGATGATGTCCAGCGACAGTTCCAGGCGGTCGGACTCTTCGGCGTCGACGGTGCAGCCGATGCCGTAGCTCTTGGCCAGTTGTGCCAGTTCCAGCACGCCCGGCACCAGGTCCTTCAGCACGCGCTCGCGCTTGGCGTGCTCGTAGCGCGGGTACAGCGCCGACAGCTTGATCGAGATGCCCGGCGCGTTGTTGACGTCGCCGTCCGGACGGCCGCCGCGTGCCTTGTGGTCGCCGCCGATGGCGTGGATCGCACGACGGTAGTCTTCCAGGTAGCGCAGCGCGTCCTTCATGGTCAGCGCGCCTTCGCCCAGCATGTCGAACGAGTAGCGGTAGTTCGCGTTGTCGCCCTTGTGCGAGCGCGACAGCGCTTCGCTGATGGTGCGGCCCATGACGAACTGGTGGCCCATGATCTTCATCGCCTGGCGCACGGCCAGGCGCACCACCGGCTCACCGACGCGGCCGACCAGGCGCTTGAACGCGCTGGGCGCATCGGCACGGGTGGCGTCGTTCATCTGCACCAGCTTGCCGGTCAGCATCAGGCCCCAGGTGGAGGCGTTGACCAGCACGGAGTCGCTGCCGCCCAGGTGCTTTTCCCAGTCGGCATCGGCCAGCTTGTCGCGGATCAGCTTGTCGGCGGTGTCCTGGTCCGGAATGCGCAGCAGCGCCTCGGCCACGCACATCAGCAGCACGCCTTCCTCGCTGCCCAGGTCGTACTGGCGCATGAAGGCTTCGATCGCACCCTGGTCCTTGGCACGCACGCGCACGCGGCCGACCAGGTCGGCGGCCAGCGCCTGCACCTTGGCCTGCTCTTCGGCGGGCAGGCGGGCCTGCGCCAGCAGCTCGCGCACGTGGCTGGCCTCGTCCTTCAACCAGCCATCGGTGATGGCCTGGCGGAACGGGTTGGGGGGCGCCGGCAGTTCCGGCGACAGCAGCGCGCCGGGACGCGGAGCGTCGTGGGCGGCAGGGGAGGAGGAAGGTGCGTTCATGCCGGTCCGGCCAGTGGAAAACTTGGCGATTTTAATCATTTTTGCGGGTTGCGGAAGTGCCCATCAGCCACCTTCGTGAAGCGCTGATAGCCCCTAGCTGCGGTGGATTCAGCGTGTTCAGCAAGCTCGGCAGAATTTGTGCTGAATTCGTCATTCGTGCCGCCGACCTCATGCTGTGTTGCAGCATGGTAAAAAGTGTGAATGCACCCTTGCTACCGGCGAGAGGGCGGGGCTACCATCGAGACGTTTCCCGCGGCAGGAACGCGGTTGCGACATGATCGAGGTGCTTCCAGCTCCGGATGGGTCAGGTACGCAGCTGCGGCTGCGTCCCCCACGGGCGCTCGATGCCCGGCAGTTCGTCCTGTTGTTCACCGTGTTGTCGGGTGCGATGTGGCTGGTGTCCGCCCTCGGGTGGTTGGCCGGCAATGCATTCGCCCCCCTGTTCGCGCTGCTGTACAGCCTGGTGCTGGCGGCGGCACTGCGTGCCTTGTGGCGCAGTGGTGAACGGCAGGAGGAGATCCGGGTAGTGCCGGCGTACGTGGAGGTCATCCCCGTACCCGGTGGATCGCCGGTGTTCCGGGCCCACCCCCACTGGGTGCGCCTGCTCACCGACGACGAGAGGGTCCGGCTGGCATCCAGCGGCCGGCAGGTGGAGGTGGGGAGTTTCCTCGCGCCGGCCGAACGTCAGACGCTCGCAGAGACACTTGAAAGCTTGCTCGCCGCCAGCGATGGCGGCAACCGACGACGCTAAGGGTCTAGGCAATGAAGCAAAGCAGCAGGTGGGGCACGAAGTGCGTTGCAGCGGTCGCCGCCATGGTGGCCGGGGGACTGATGCCGGCGTTGGCTTGGGCCCAGGCGGCCGATCCCAAGCCGTGGCAGCTGAACATGGGCAAGGGGGTGACCCAGACCTCGCGCCTGGCCTGGGAATCGAACAATCTCTCGTTGATCATCTGCACGGTGATCGGCGTCATCGTGTTCGGGGCGATGGCCTACGCCATCTTCAAGTTCCGCAAATCCAAGGGCGCGGTCGCCGCCACCTTCAGCCACAACACCAAGGCCGAGATCATCTGGACAGTGATCCCGGTGATCATCCTGATCGTGATGGCATGGCCGGCCACGGCCAACCTGATCAAGATGTACGACACCCGCGATGCCGAGATGACGGTGAAGGTCACCGGCTACCAGTGGATGTGGAAGTACGAATATCTCGGCGAGAACGTCACCTTCACCAGCCGCCTGGACCGCGAATCCGACCGCGTGCGGCAAAGTGGCATCGTGCCGACCCGCGAGAGCCATCCGCACTACCTGCTGGATGTCGACAACCGCCTGGTGCTGCCGGTCGATACCAAGGTGCGCTTCGTCATCACCTCCGACGACGTGATCCACGCCTGGTGGGTGCCGGCGCTGGGCTGGAAGCAGGACGCCATCCCCGGTTTCATCAATGAGGCCTGGACCAGCATCGAGCAGCCCGGCGTCTACCGCGGCCAGTGCGCCGAGCTGTGCGGCAAGGACCATGGCTTCATGCCGATCGTGGTCGAGGCGGTGTCCAAGGAAGAGTTCAAGCAGTGGCTGGCGCAGCGCAAGCCGGCGCCGCCCGCCGAGCCGGCAACGCCGGCGGCACCTGCCGAACCGACTGCACCGACGGGAGAGGCACCTGCAGCGCCTGCCGCTGCTGAAGCCGGCAGCGCGCCTGCCACCGCGGCCAGCGGAGCGTGATGTAAAGCCCGCGGCCGTTCGCGGCCGTGGTGACAACCGATTCTGAGAGGTGTTTTGCAATGGCGCACTCGGCAGTTGGGCACGACGATCACCATCACCAGCAGAGTTTCTTCGAGCGTTGGTTCTTCTCGACCAACCACAAGGACATCGGCACGCTGTACCTGGGTTTCAGCTTCATCATGTTCATCATCGGTGCGGCGATGAGCGTGGTGATCCGCGCCGAGCTGGCGCAGCCGGGCCTGCAGTTCGTCAAGCCCGAGTTCTTCAACCAGATGACCACCGTGCATGCGCTGGTGATGATCTTTGGCGGCGTGATGCCGGCCTTCGTCGGCCTCGCCAACTGGATGATCCCGCTGCAGATCGGCGCGCCGGACATGGCGCTGCCGCGCATGAACAACTGGTCGTTCTGGCTGTTGCCGGTGGCCTTCAGCCTGCTGCTGCTGACCCTGTTCCTGCCCGGTGGTGCGCCGGCCGGCGGCTGGACGCTGTACCCGCCGCTGTCGCTGCAGGGCGGCTACAACGTCGCCTTCAGCGTGTTCGCCATCCACGTGGCCGGCATCAGCTCGATCATGGGCGCGATCAACATCATCGCCACCGTGCTGAACATGCGTGCGCCGGGCATCGACCTGCTGAAGATGCCGATCTTCTGCTGGGCCTGGCTGATCACCGCGTTCCTGCTGATCGCGGTGATGCCGGTGCTGGCCGGTGCGGTGACCATGCTGCTGACCGACAAGTTCTTCGGCACCAGCTTCTTCAACGCCGCCGGTGGCGGTGACCCGGTGATGTACCAGCACATCTTCTGGTTCTTCGGGCACCCCGAGGTCTACATCATGATCCTGCCCGCCTTCGGCGTGGTCAGCGAGATCATCCCGACCTTCAGCCGCAAGCCGCTGTTCGGCTACCAGGCGATGGTGTACGCCACCGCCGCGATCGCGTTCCTGTCGTTCATCGTCTGGGCCCACCACATGTTCACCGTGGGCATGCCGCTGGGTGGCGAGATCTACTTCATGTTCGCCACCATGCTGATCTCGATCCCGACCGGGGTGAAGGTGTTCAACTGGGTCAGCACCATGTGGCGTGGCTCGCTGACGTTCGAGGCACCGATGCTGTGGTCGGTGGCGTTCGTCATCCTGTTCACCATCGGTGGCTTCTCCGGCCTGATGCTGGCCATCGTGGCGGCTGACTTCCAGTACCACGACACCTACTTCGTGGTCGCGCACTTCCACTACGTGCTGGTGACCGGTGCGGTGTTCGCGCTGATCGCGGCGGTGTACTACTGGTGGCCGAAGTGGACCGGGCGGATGTACAGCGAGAAGTGGGCCAAGGTGCACTTCTGGTGGTCGATCGTGTTCGTCAACCTGCTGTTCTTCCCGCAGCACTTCCTCGGCCTGGCCGGCATGCCGCGCCGCATTCCCGATTACAGCGTGGCCTTCGCCGACTGGAACCTGATCAGCTCGATCGGCGCGTTCGGCATGTTCGTCACCCCGTTCATGATGGCCGCGATCCTGCTGTCCTCGCTGCGCAACGGCGAGAAGGCCGAGGCCCGATCGTGGGAAGGTGCGCGCGGCCTGGAATGGACGCTGCCGTCGCCGGCACCGGCGCATACGTTCACCACGCCGCCGACCATCCGCCCGGGGGATCTGGCGCATGACGACATCACGCATTGAGGTGGGGCATGCATAACGAAAGCCCGCTCCCGATCGGTAGAGTCGAGCCATGCTCGACTGACGAAAAGCAGCCGAGCACGGCTCGGCTCTACAACAGCGAAGCGCAGCCGACCAGCGGTCGGCTCTACCAGGGTGGAAGCATCGAGCAGCAACGCCAGCGCGCCAGGCGCACGGCGATGTGGGTCGGCGCCATCGCCGTGCTGGTCTACGTCGGCTTCATCCTCAGCGGGGTGATCGGCCGATGAGCGACGCACCGGCCAGCACACCGTCACGCAGTGCGGGGCTGCCGCGCCTGATCGGCATGGCGGTGGCGGTGTTCCTGCTGACGTTCTCGCTGGTGCCGCTGTACCGCATCGCCTGCGAAAAGGTATTCGGCGTGCGCCTGGAGCGCGGTCCCGGCAGCGAGGCCAGTACCGGCGCCGTGACCGGCAAGCGCACCGTGCGCGTGGAATTCGATGGCGGGGTCAACTCACGGCTGCCATGGTCGTTCCATCCCGAGCAGCTGACCATGGACGTGGTGCCCGGCGAACTCAACGAAGCGCTGTACTTCGCCCGCAATGACAGCCAGCAGGCAGTGGTCGGCAGCGCGGTGCCTTCGGTGGCGCCGGCGCGTGCGTCGGGCTTCTTCAGCAAGACCGAGTGCTTCTGTTTCACCGCGCAGACGCTGCAGGCCGGCGAGAAGCGCGACATGCCGGTGCGCTTCATCGTCGATCCGGACCTGCCACCGGAGATCAAGACGATCACGCTGTCCTACACCTTCTACCGCAACGACGCGCTGTCCGATCGGCTGGCTCCGGCCGCCACCTCGGAAGGCGCGCACGCCGCACCCTGACCCCGGATACCGACATGGCCCAGACACCGACCGACGCCAACGTGTACTTCGTCCCGGCCCAGAGCAAATGGCCGTTCGTGGGTTCCATCGCGATGATGGTGACCATGGTCGGTGTGGCCAGCTGGCTCAACGATGCCAGCTGGGGACGCTGGACGTTCTACATCGGCATCGCGATGCTGGTGCTGACCCTGTTCTGGTGGTTCAGCGACGTGGTGCGCGAATCGCAGGCCGGCAACTACAACCATCAGGTCGATGGCTCGTTCCGGATGGGGATGATCTGGTTCATCTTCTCCGAAGTGATGTTCTTCGGTGCGTTCTTCGGCGCGCTGTTCTACACCCGCAACCTGGGCCTGTCGTGGCTCAGCGGCGAAGGCCGCGGGGTGATGACCAACGAGCTGCTCTGGCAGGGCTATTCCGCCGGATGGCCGACCAATGGCCCGGCGGCGATCGGTGGCGCGTTCCAGACCATTCCGGCCTGGGGCCTGCCGCTGATCAACACGCTGATCCTGTTGACCTCCGGCGTGACCCTGACCATCGCCCATCACGCGCTGAAGGCGGGCAACCGTCGCCAGCTGCTGATCTGGCTGGGCCTGACCGTGGTGCTCGGCCTCGGCTTCCTGACCCTGCAGGCGGAGGAGTACATCCACGCCTACAAGGAACTGAACCTGACACTGGGCTCGGGCATCTACGGTTCAACGTTCTTCATGCTGACCGGCTTCCACGGTGCGCACGTGCTGCTGGGCACGATCATGCTGATCGTGATGTGGCTGCGTTCGGCCAAGGGGCACTTCACCCGCGACAACCATTTCGGTTTCGAAGCCGCCGCGTGGTACTGGCACTTCGTCGACGTGGTGTGGCTGATGCTCTTCATGTTCGTCTACGTGCTTTGACCGCGCACGTATCGGTGGCCTCAGCCGCCGATGCCGTGCGGTTTTATCCAGCCCATGTAGATGCTCACGATCACCAGCAGGATCAACGCCACCGACACCGCGATGCGGCGGGTCAGTGCGTTGACCGTGCGCTTGGTCTGGCCGCGGTCGACCAGCAGGTAATACAGGCCGGCGCCCAGATTCCAGACGATGACGATCAGAAACGCGATTACCAGCAGGGTCTTCAGCGAATCACTCATGCGCGGCTCGAGGGCAGGGTGGATGCGCCTATCTGACCGCGTTTGCGCGGACTTGTCATGATGCGCCAGCACACGCGCGTGATCGGCTGGCTGTTGGCGGTGCTGGCGATGGCCGGTTTCAGCGCATTGGGGCTGTGGCAACTGCAGCGCATGCATGCCAAACAGGCAATGTTGGATGCGCAGGGTCCAGCTGTGGCGCAAGCGCTTCCGTTGTCGCAGGCCCTGGCGGCGCCCGGCGCCTTGCACGGCGTGGCCGACCACGGCCGCTTCCTGCCCGGCGTGGTGCTGCTGGACAACCAGACCCGGCATGGTCGCGCCGGGGTGAAGATCTATCGTCCGTTCCGCAGTGACGGAGGCAGCGTGCTGCTGGTCGACCTCGGCTGGCGCGCGCTGCCGCCGGATCGCACGCTGCCGGATGTGCCGGCGCCGCCTTCGCCGGTGGCGGTGCGTGGGTTATTGGCGCCGCCGCCGTCGGCGGGACTGGCACTGGGCCCGGCGTTCTCCGCTACCGATGAGGCCGGGCGTTGGCTGGCCAGCCGTTTGCCCGCCGAAGGCCTGGCGGCGGCGCTTGGCCTACCGGTATTGCCCGACCGCGTCCTGCGCCTGGACCCGGCACTGCCATTCGGCGACGAACGCGATCTGGACCTGCTGCCGAACACGCTGCCGCCGCAGCGTCACCTGGGCTACGCCGTGCAGTGGTTCGGCCTGGCCCTGACCGTGCTGGTGGTCGCGCTGGTGCTGGAGTGGCGCAGGAGACGTGCCGTGGCCCGGTAGTGGGGGGGGGGGGGGGGGGGGGCCCCCCGCGGGGGGGGGGGGGGCGCCGCGGGGGCGCCGCGCGGCGGCGCCCCCGCGGCGCCCCCCCCCCCCCGCCGCGGCGCCCCCCCCCCCCCCCCCCCCCCCCCCCCCCCCCACTACCGGGGCACCACACCCGCATCCCTTACCCAACCATGAGAAAATGCCCCGCATGAACACTGCTACGTCCCCGCAGGCGCGCGGCTCCGGCCGCCGGACCCTGGTGCTGCTGTTTGCCGTGTTCTTCGGTGCGATGGCACTGGCCGCCGTGCTGCGCTTCTCCGGCTGGCAACCGACCGGGCACCGCAATGCCGGCCAGCTGCTGAAGCCGCCGGTGGACCTGCGCCAGCAGGCGCCGACCCTGGCCAGCGGCCAGCCCTACGCCTGGAACCCCGAGGCCCGTACCTGGCGTCTGCTGGTGGCGCCGGCCGGTGCCTGCGACGCGCAGTGCGTCACTTTGTCGCAGGGACTGGGCAAGGTGTGGCAGCTGTTCGGCCATAACGCCGATAATGTCGAAATCCTGTGGCTGGGAACGCCACCGGCGTCGATCGCCTCGCTGCCCGCGCTGCGGCCGCTGGCTCCGTCGCCAGCACTGCGCGCGGCCCTGCCCGGCGTCGACGATCCGGCTGGCCTGCCGGTCTACGTGATCGATCCGAACGGCTTCGTGATCATGCGTCATGCCCCGGGCACCGACCTGGGTGGCCTGCGCAAGGACATGGCCACGTTGCTGAAACTGAAGTGAGTCCCGTTTGATGAGCCTTTCCGCGCGTCCGGCGCTGCACCGCAATTTCCACCGCCTGGCGTGGTTCGCCATGATCATGACCGCGAGCACGATCATGTTCGGCGCGTTCGTGCGCCTGTCCGATGCCGGCCTGAGCTGCCCGGACTGGCCGACCTGCTATGGCCAGGCCACCTGGCCGCAGCACGTGGAAGAGACCATCGGCCACCCGGCGGCGGAGATCCGCCCGCTGGAGACCCACAAGGCCTGGCGTGAGCAGGTGCACCGCTTCCTGGCTGGCGCGCTGGGCATCGAGATCCTGACCCTGGCCCTGTTGGCCACGCGCAAGCGGCGATTCGGAAGCACGGCGGTGGTGACCGCCTGCGTGCTGGTGGCCGCCGGCATACCGCTGTACATGATGGGCTGGCATGGCACGGCCAGCGTGCTGGCGTTGATCGGTGAGGCGATCCTGCTGATCGCCGCGCTGCGCTGGAGCAACATCGACCTGGCGCGCGCTGCATTGCTGACCCTGGCGGTGGTGATCTTCCAGGCCTTGCTGGGCATGTGGACGGTGACCCTGCTGCTCAAACCCATTGTAGTGATGGGCCATCTGCTCGGTGGCATGCTGATGTTCGGCCTGCTGGTGTGGATGGCCTGGCGCGCGACGCACATGCCGATCACCCTGGCCGAGGCGCCGAAGCTGAAGTGGCTGCTGCGCATCGGCGTAGCGGTGCTGGTCACCCAGATCGCGCTGGGGGGCTGGGTCAGCGCCAATTACGCGGCGCTGGCCTGCGGCGGTGGCAGCGCCTCGCTGGACAACTTCCCGCGCTGCGCCAACCAGTGGTGGCCGCAGCATAACTTCGTCGAAGGCTTCACTCTGTGGCGTGGCATCGGCGTGGATTACGAAGGCGGCGTGCTGGATGGCGCCTCGCGCATCGCCATCCAGATGGCACACCGCCTGTTCGCGGTGGTGGTGGCCGTTTACCTGCTGTGGCTGGGCGTGCGCCTGTTCCGGTTGCCGAGCATGCGTGGCTGGGCCAGCGCGCTGATCGCGCTGCTGGTGCTGCAGGTCACCCTCGGCATCCTCAATGTAAAGCTGGCGCTGCCGCTGGAAGTGGCGGTGGCCCACAACGGCGTGGCCGTTGCCCTGTTGTTCGTGCTGGTCAGCCTGCTGGCCCGCCTGCGTGCCCCGGACTGATTCCATGTTTTCCAATTACCGCCAGTACTGGGACCTGACCAAGCCCAAGGTCGTCGCCCTCATTGTTTTCACTGCCCTGGTCGGCATGGTCCTGGCCATCCCCGGCGTGCCCAGCTGGGAGCAGGTGCGCGCGGGCGTGCTCGGCTTCCTCGGCATCTGGCTGGCGGCGTCGGCCGCGGCCGCGATCAACCAGCTGCTGGATGCGCACATCGATGCGCAGATGGCACGTACCTCGTGGCGGCCGCTGGTGGTGGGCAAGGTCAAGCCGTGGCAGGTGCTGGTGTTCGCCAGCGTGCTGATCGTGCTGTCGATGGTCATCCTGGTGCTGTGGGTGAACCTGATCACCGCAGTGCTGACCTTCGCCTCGCTGATCGGTTACGCGGTCATCTACACCGTGTACCTGAAGCGTGCGACCTCGCAGAACATCGTCATCGGTGGCCTGGCCGGCGCGATGCCGCCGATGCTGGGCTGGGCCGCGGTGACCGGCATGCAGGGCTCGTCGGACTGGGCGTATTCGTCGCTGCTGGTGCTGATCATCTTCATCTGGACCCCGCCGCACTTCTGGGCGCTGGCGATCTTCCGCCGCGAGGACTACGCAAAGGCGGAGATTCCCATGCTGCCGGTGACCCACGGCGTGGTGCACACCCGCAAGCAGATCATGGTGTATTCGGTGGTGCTGGCGCTGGTCTGTCTGCTGCCGTACCTGGTGGGCATGAGCGGTGCGTTCTACCTGGGCGGCGCGATCGTGCTCAATGCGGTGTTCCTCTGGTACGCCTGGCGCATGCTCAATCCGCCGGACGAACTGTTCTCGATGAAGATGTTCTATTACTCCATCGTCTACCTGATGGCGCTGTTCGCCTTCCTGCTGGTGGACCATTGGATCCTGCCCTGGTTGTAGAGTCGAGCCATGCTCGACTCGGGGGCGGATCCCCGTCGGGGCTCTGACCCGGTCTGATGGTGGGCGCATCCACGCATGGCGTGGATCTACTGTAGGTTCACGCCATCCGCGGTTTGGAGTAGATCCACGCCATGCCTGGATGGTTTACCCGGAACGACCCGCGCGCCCTGTCAGGGCTTGCGCCGCGCGTAACGCTGCGCGATCACGCCGCAGACGATCAGCTGGATCTGGTGGTAGATCATCACCGGCAGCACGATCGCGCCGAGGCTGCCGCCGGCGAACAGTACCTTGGCGATCGGCACACCGGTGGCCAGGCTCTTCTTCGAGCCACAGAACACGATGGCGATCTCGTCCTCGCGGTTGAAGCGCAGGCGGCGGGCGATGAAGGTGATCAATGGCATGGCGATACCGAGCAGCACGGCGGCGACCACCGCCACGGCCAGCAGCGACAGCAGAGGTGTCTTGCTCCACAGCCCTTCGGTCACCGCTTCGCCGAACGCGGAGTACACCACCAGCAGGATGGTGGCCTGGTCGGTGTAGCGCAGCAGCGCGCGCTGCTTCTCCACCCAGCCGGCAATCCACGGCCGCAGCAGGTGGCCGGCCACGAACGGCACCAGCAGCTGCAGCATGATGCCGCCGATCGCGTGCAGCGGGTCGTGCACGCCGCCGGAGGTACCGGCCAGTGCGGTCAGCAGCAGCGGCGTCAGGAACACACCGAGGATGCTCGACAGCGACGCGCTGCATACCGCGGCAGGCACGTTGCCGCGTGCCATCGAGGTGAACGCGATGGACGACTGCACGGTGGAGGGCAGGGTGCACAGGAACAGCACGCCCAGGTACAGCTCCGGGGTCAGCAGCCAGCCCGACAGTGGCTTGAACATCAGCCCCAGCAGCGGGAACAGGATGAAGGTGCAGGCCAGGATGGTCAGGTGCAGCCGCCAGTGCAGCATGCCGCCGATGATCGACTCGCGCGGCAGGCGCGCGCCATGCAGGAAGAACAGCGCAGCGATGGCGAGGGTGGTGACATCATCGAGGACGATGGCGGCGGCGCCCTTCATCGGCAGCAGCGAGGCCAGGCCGACGGTGCACAGCAGGGCGAGGGTGAAGTTGTCCGGTCGCAGGCGCGACCACCAGCGGGTCATGGTGGGCAGAGTCCTTGGTGCGGAGGGTTCAGGGCGAGGTGACCGGCGTGGCCAGGCGCTGGCGGGTGGCGGCTTCCAGCGACTTCAGGCCGGCACGCTGGCCGAGCTGCAGGGCCTGTTCGGGGCTGGCGTGTTCGTAGCGTGCGTTGACCAGGCCGAGCACGGCGCCGGCGCGGTTGCCGGACGCGCAATGTAGCAGCACCGGCCCCTGGCTCTGCTGCAGTGCCTGGTGCACGGCGCGTACGTTGGCGGCATCGAGCCCCTCGGCGCCGGCCACTGGAATGCGCACGTAGCGCAGGCCCAGCGATTCGGCGAGGCGGGTTTCGTCAAAACCACGGTCCTCGTCGGGCTGGCGCAGGTCAATCACGGTGCGTACGCCCTGTGCGGCCAAGACCTGCAGCTGTGCGGCGCTGGGCTGGCCGCCGGCATACAGGCCGGGGCGGACTTCGTTGAGGGACGCGTCTTCGGCCAGGGCCGTCAGCGGCAGGCAGAGCGACAACAACAGCAGGCAGGTCAGGCGCAGCAGCATGGTCCTCTCCGTGAAAACGTTCTGCCCGCTACAGGCGCAGTCCGGCCCGCGCCTTCAGCAGCTCGCGCAGTTCGTATTTGTCAGTATCGTCCAGACCCTGTTGGCGCTGCTTTGCCAACAACTCCTCCAGACGTTGCACCAGCAGCTGTTTCTCCAGCTGGGCCACGGCATCGTGCAGTTCCTGGGTCCACATCGCGTCGTCGCCGGGCATCGTCTGCGCGGCCAGCGTGTGCAGTGACGCCTGTTCCTCACGCCCGTCGAAGTGCTCCAGCAGTGCGCCGGTGCTGATGTCCGGACGTTGCTCGACCAGGTCCAGCAGCTCCAGCAGCAGCTCCACGCCCGGCAGGCGCAGGCCCTGGAAGTGGTGCTTGCCGCCCAGCGTCAGTGCCAGCGAAGGCTGCTGCAGCAGCACGGCGATCGCGCCGCGCACCAGACTGCGCTTGGCCACCGGCTGGATCGCTCGCGAGGGCTGGCGTTGCGGCATCGGTGCGCGCGCTGCCTGGGCATTGCCGCCAAGGCCGGTCAGCTGCGCCAGCTGCTGCTTCATCAGGTCGCCGAAGGCGCCGTCGGGAATCTGCGCCAGCATCGGCTTTGCGCGCTCGGCCAGGCGCGCCTTGCCATCGAGCGTGCCCAGGTTGATTTCGCGGGTGAGCTCGTCGAAGAAGAACTGCGACAGCGGTGTGGCCTGTTTCAGGCGTTCGTTGAAGGCCTCGGCGCCTTCCTTGCGCACGATGGTGTCCGGGTCTTCGCCATCGGGCAGGAACAGGAAGAAGGCCTGGCGGCCATCCTTCATGCGCGGCAGCACCGACTCCAGCGCCTTCCAGCCGGCGCGGCGGCCGGCGGCGTCGCCATCGAAGCAGAAGAACACGTCCGGTGCGTTGCGGAACAGCAGCTCGGCATGGTCCGGCGTGGTTGCGGTACCCAGCGTTGCCACCGCCTGGGTGACCCCGAACTGGAACAGCGAGACCACGTCCATGTAGCCCTCGACCACGATCAGCCGCTCGATCTTCTGGTTGGCCTGGCGCACCTGCCACAGGCCGTACAGCTCGCGGCCCTTGTGGAACAGCGCGGTTTCCGGCGAGTTGAGGTACTTGGGGCCGTCGTCCTTTTCGAACACGCGGCCACCGAAGGCGATGACCCGGCCGCGGCGGTCGAAGATCGGGAACATCACCCGGTCGCGGAACTTGTCGTAGACGTGACCGCGATCGTTCTTGGAGAACAGGCCGGCGCGGTCGAGCAGCTTCATCCGCCGCTCGTCCTTGCCCAGCGCATCGCGCAGGCCGCTGTAGCCATCCGGCGCGTAGCCGATCTGGAAGCGCGCGCGGTTCTCTTCATCCACGCCGCGGCCATCCAGGTAGCTGCGGGCCTTGTCGCTGCCCTGCAGGTTGCTCTGGAAAAACTTCGTGGCCGCCTCAAGCGCCGAGTACAGCTCGCGGCTGTCGTCCTGCTGCTGGGGGCTGCGCGGGTTCTCGCTGCGCGGCACTTCCATGCCTGCGCGCTTGGCCAGTTCATCCACCGCGTCGAGGAATTCGAGGCGGTCGTAGTTCATCAGGAAGCTGATCGCGGTGCCGTGCGCGCCACAACCGAAGCAGTGATAGAACTGCTTGGTGGGCGAGACCGTGAACGAGGCCGAGCGCTCATCATGGAACGGGCAGCGCGCCGCGTATTCCTTGCCCTGGCGCTTCAGCGGCACGCGGCTGCCCACCACCTCGACGATGTCGGAGCGGGCGAGCAGGTCGTCGATGAAAGCGTCGGGGATACGGGCCATGGGCAACAGAACGGGGCGCGGCCGCCAGGGCGCGCAGCAGGGGCGGCGGATTCCCCTAGTTTACTCGCTGGCGACGTCGGGACTGGCCTGTTCGGCCTCGACCCCGGCCCTGGCCAGCTGCGCCCGTGCATGCTGGCGTTCGTCGATCACCGCGGTCATCAACGCACCGACGAAGAACACGGCGGTGGCGTAGTAGATCCAGACCAGCGAGATCACCAGCGCGCCCATCGAACCGTAGGCACTGCCCGGGGCCACGGTGGCGATGTAGACGCCGATGCCATAGCGGCCGAGGGTGAACAGCACCGAGGTGATGGCACCGCCGATGAAGGCCTGGCGCCAGGCCACGCGGCGGTCCGGCAGGTAGTGGTAGAGGAAGGCGAAGGCCAGCGTGTACAGCAGCAGCGAGGTCAGGTAGCCGATTGCCGGCAGTACCGAGGGCAATTGCGCGAACACCACCTGCAGTGCGGTGGTGGCGGTCATCGACAGGATCAGCAGGAAGCCCAGTGCCAACACCACGCCGAATGAGAACACGCGCTTGCGCAGCCAGGCCTTGATGCCTTCCAGACGCTGGCCGCTGGTGTGGAAGATCCGGTTCAGCGCGTTCTGCAGCTGGGCGAACACGGCGGTGGCGCCGATGAACAGCAGCAGCGTGCTCCACAGCCCGGCCAATGAACCGACGCTGGGCTGGCTGTTGGCGTTGTGCAGCACGGTGTCGGCGACGCTGGCCACGCTGCTGCCGGCCACCGAACCGATCTGGCTGATCAACGTCTGTTGTGCTGGTGGGTACAGCGAGGCGGTCAGCCACAGCAGCAGCACCAGCAGCGGTGCCATCGACAGCAGGGCGTAGAAGGAGACCGAGGCGGCCTGGGTCAGCACGTCGATTTCGACGAAGCGCTTGGCGACGGCCATCGGGAAGCTGTCCTGCAGGCGGTCAGCGTAGTGGCGAAGCCGTGCGGGAATGCCGTGGGGACGCGTGTCGGCGGGGGAGTGCGATTGCTCGACCATGGGGATGTTGTAGCAGCCGGGGGTCGAAGGTGCGGTGAAGCGGGTGCATCAATGGGGTCAGAGCCCTTCCGCGATGCGAAAGGGATCCGACCCCGGCAATGGCTTACGCCAGCTGCTGCTTGACCAGCTTGGAGACCAGACCCATGTCGGCCTGGCCAGCGAGCTTGGGCTTCAATGCGCCCATCAGCTTGCCCATGTCGGCCGGACCGGAAGCGCCGGTCTCGGCGATGGCGGCCTGGATCGCGGCGACGATCTCGGCTTCGCCCATCTTGGCCGGCAGGTAGGCTTCGATGACCACGATCTCGGCGCGCTCGATCTCGGCCAGGTCCTCGCGGTTGGCGGCTTCGAACTGGCTGACCGAGTCCTTGCGCTGCTTGACCATCTTGTCGAGCACGGCGATCACGGCGGTGTCATCCAGCTCGATGCGCTCGTCCACTTCGCGCTGCTTGATGGCGGCGTTGATCAGGCGGATCACGCCCAGCTTGTGCTTCTCGCCCGCCTTCATGGCGGCCTTCATGTCTTCGGTGAGCTGCTGCTTCATGCTCATGAGGAACCTCGTGGTGGTAGGTGGGGCGGGGCGGATGCCCGAACCCGGAAACGCAAAAAGCCGGCGACGCTCGCGCGTGCCGGCTTCGGCTCCATCGCGACAGGCAAGCCCATCGCAATGAAGATGCGTCCGATCAGTACAGGCGCTGACGCTTGGTAACGTCGCGCGACGAGCGGCGCAGCTGACGCTTCACAGCAGCGGCGGCCTTGCGCTTGCGCTCCTGGGTCGGCTTTTCGTAGAACTCGCGCTTGCGGGTTTCGGCCAGCACACCGGCCTTTTCGCAAGTGCGCTTGAAGCGGCGAAGAGCAAACTCGAAGGGCTCGTTCTCGCGGACTTTGACGCTGGGCATGGAATCTCCGGGACACAGTAGAACCGGGTCACGCCCGGCGAGCCGCACATTATAGCGGCGAATAGACAAACTGCAAGCGGCCAACCCTGAATACGGGCCAGAGGTTCGAAAGCAGTGAGACCTGCACGTCCCCCGAGGGGGCGGCAGGGGCGTCATAATAGCAGGCATGCGAGTCCTTGGCATCGAATCTTCCTGTGATGAGACCGGCGTGGCGGTGTATGACACCGACCTGGCCGGCAGCGCGGCCCTGCGCGCCCATGCGGTCTACAGCCAGATCGCCCTGCACGCCGAATACGGTGGTGTGGTGCCCGAACTGGCCAGCCGCGACCACGTCCGCAAGTTGCTGCCACTGGTACGCCAGACCCTGGCCGACGCCGGCCTGGGTGTAGGTGATATCGACGGCGTGGCCTATACGGCCGGTCCCGGCCTGGTCGGCGCACTGCTGGTCGGCGCTGGCGTGGCGCGGTCGCTGGCCTGGGCGCTGGAGGTGCCGGCGGTGGGCGTACACCACATGGAAGGCCATCTGCTGGCCCCGCTGATGGAAGACGACCCGCCGGAAGCGCCGTTCGTGGCACTGCTGGTGTCCGGTGGCCATACCCAGTTGGTGGCGGTGGATGCGATCGGCCAGTACCGCCTGCTGGGCGAGACCCTGGACGATGCGGCCGGCGAGGCCTTCGACAAGACCGCCAAGATGATGGGCCTGCCCTATCCGGGCGGCCCGCAGCTGGCCAGGCTGGCCGAGCAGGGCACGCCGGGTGTCTACCGCTTCGCGCGGCCGATGACCGACCGCCCGGGGTTGGATTTCAGCTTCTCCGGCCTGAAGACCCAGGTCCTGATGGCCTGGCGCGACAGTGACCAGAGCGAACAGACCCGCGCCGACATCGCTCGGGGCTTCGAAGACGCCGTGGTCGAGACTCTGTCGATCAAATGCGAGCGCGCGCTGGAAGCGGCCGGCACCAACGTGATCGTGGTGGCTGGCGGCGTCGGCGCCAACAAGCGCCTGCGCGCACGCCTGCAGCAGATGGCCGAGCGCCTTGGCGGCCGTGCCTGCTTCCCGCGGCCGGCGTTGTGCACCGACAACGGCGCGATGATCGCCTTCGCCGGCGCGCTGCGGCTGCAGGCCGGCCAGCACAGCCCGCCGAAGGTGGACGTCACCCCCCGCTGGGACATGGCGACCCTGCCGGCGGTCTGAGCCCCCGGCCGCGCGAACCGCTCGATCGGCGTTTGTAGAGTCGAGCTTGCTCGACTGGGCGCAATGACGGACACAGAGCAGTCGAGCAAGCTCGACTCTACAGGCAGGCCTCCGTAGCGCCGGGCCACGCCCGGCTACACATTACGGACGCCCTGCCAACGGCGACGCCGCCAACACCGTTGTCGCCCGCTCATGGCGCTGCAGCCAGCCCAGCGTATGCGGGCAGCGGGCGTGGATCAGCCGTCCGATCGCCGCCAGGTCGGCACCGATGTCGCGTTCCAGGATGGGTTCGTGGTGCGCGATGCGGTTGCGCAGGTGGCGAATGCGTCCGATGTCAGCGTGGATGGCTTTTCTGATGACGCTGGGATGAGCTGAGGGTGCATGCCGCAGAACTCCATTGAGTGCGGGTATCCACAGCGTGTCGTCGAAGCGACAGGTGAAAAGCTGCTGCCAGAACACCATCGGCAGCTTGGCGACGATTTCGGGTGTATCGGTCGTGCGGCCAGCAACCTGTTCCAGTGCTGCACGTGCGGAAGTACAGGACGAGGTTGGCAGCCTGCGTCGGAAGGCATCATTCCAGGGCCAACGCGGGCCATGCTGCCGGGCGAGCACGGTAGCAGCGGCGTTACGGGTGACCACTTCGCACAGATGGACCGGCATCATCAGTGCACCGCACATCCGCATGTTCCAGAGGTACAGAGATTCGGCCGTGACGTCGGGGCTGCAGGTCGATGCGATTCTCTCGTAAGTAGACAGACGCTCCGCTGACAACGCGCGCCGCAGTACATCGTATGGAGCCATCGTCATGTGCGGTGGTGAAGGAGGGATCGATGTTCGCGAGAGTGGGCGGCGGCCACCATCAGGGAACGTCGTTGTCTGCGCGGCTGATTCTCTGCGTTTGACCTCGGACGACTACCTGACCTGCCCTGTCGGAATTGGCCTTGACCGGTGATCTCGTCTTTACCTAATCTGCGTGCCTGCGCCACCGGGACCCGCGGCTGTTCAACAGCTCCCCCCGGGGACAAACGGTAGTACCAAAGGGCCCTGCTAGCGGGGCCCTTTGTTTTTTCTGGAACCGCGCCCCTGCCGGCCACCCATCGCCCGTTCCGGGCAGGCTCACCGCCGTGCCGTTACCATGGCCCCCTGTACTCGGGCTGGTAAGCGCAATGGACAAGGTTTTCATCGAGGGGCTGACGATCGACGCCCTGATCGGTATCTACGATTGGGAACGACGGATCCGCCAGGACCTGGTGTTCGACCTGGAGATGGGCTTCGACAACCGTCGTCCCGCGGCCTCCGACGACATCGCCCATACCCTGAACTACAAGGCGGTGAGCAAGCGCCTGGAGCAGTTCGTGCGCGAGTCGGAATTCGGCCTGGTGGAAACCCTGGCCGAGCGCTGCGCACAGATCGTGCTGGACGAATTCGACGTGAAGTGGCTGCGCCTGAAACTGAGCAAGCCGGGCGCGGTGCGTGGCGCGCGCGCGGTGGGCGTGATCATCGAGCGCTCGCGGGACTGATCCGGTAGTGCCGGCCGCTGGCCGGCACCCCCAACAACAACGACAACGCAAGGAGACAACTGATGGTGGACGCGGTGGTGGCGGTACAGTGGCTGGAAAAGCTGCAGAACACACTGGAACCCTATCCCGGCGCCTACCTGGCGTTGATGATCTCAGCCCTGCTGATCGCAGCGGGCCTGGCCAACTGGGTGACCAAGCGCATCCTGGTGCGTGGCCTGCGGCGCCTGCTGCAGCGCCTGCCGGGCGCCGAGTCCGGGCGCGGCAGCCACTTGATGCGGGTCATTTCGCGCCTGTCCAACGTGGTGCCCAGCCAGGTGATCGCCTCGGGCATCACCCTCATCCCGGATCTGCCGGAAGGCCTGGTCAAGGTCATCATCAAGCTGTGCATCGTATGGGCCGTACTGACGGTGTCGATGGCGTTCTCGCATGCGCTGGACGCGGCCAACAGCCTGTACGAGCGCAAGCCCGATGCGCGCAACAAGCCGATCAAGGGCTACCTGCAGGTGGTCAAGATCGTGGTGTTCGTGGCCGCCGGCCTGTCCATCGTCGCCACCCTGCTGGGGGTGAAGCTGGGCCCGCTGGTCACCGGCCTGGGCGCGGCCACGGCGGTGCTGATGCTGATCTTCCAGGACACCATCCTGTCGCTGGTGGCCAGCGTGCAGATCAGTGGCGATGGCCGCGTGCGCATCGGCGACTGGATCGAGATGCCCAGCCAGAACGCCGATGGCGACGTCATCGACATCGCGCTGCACACCGTCACCGTGCAGAACTTCGACAAGACCATCACCACCATCCCGACCAAGAAGCTGGTGACCGAGTCGTTCAAGAACTGGCGCGGCATGCAGGAGGCCGGTGGCCGCCGGATCAAGCGCGCGCTGTACCTGGACCAGCACAGCGTCGGTTTCCTGGACGAGGGCGACCTGGCCTTCCTCGGCGAATTCGCGCTGCTGCGTGACTACCTGCAGGCCAAGGAGCAGGAACTGGGCCAGTGGAACGGGCGCCTGCGCGAGCAGGGCGTGGCCGAGGTCAACAGCCGCCGGGTGACCAACCTGGGCACCTTCCGTGCGTATGTGGAGCGTTACCTGCGCAGCCACCCGGGCATCCATACCGACATGACCCTGCTGGTACGGCAGCTGCAGCCGACCACCGAGGGCCTGCCGCTGGAGCTGTACTGCTTCACCCGCAGCACCGCCTGGGGCGAGTACGAGGCGGTGCAGTCGGATATCTTCGACCACCTGCTGGCGATCCTGCCGGCCTTCGGCCTGCGCGTGTTCCAGGCCTCCAGCGACGCCATGTTGATGGCCGGGCAGCGCCAGTTGGCCGGCTCGGAGTAAGCTGCGGTGCCGCTGGCGGGGCCATACGGACCCCGCTGGTGGCTGAAACTGAATGAAGAAACCTCTCGCCAAATCGCCCGGGATCGCTAGAATGCCGGGCTTGTAAACGTTTTCATCAAGGACTGCCGGTGGCCTCCGATCGCATCGAATCCCTCATTGCCCAGATGACCGTCGAGGAAAAGGTCGGCCAGCTGGGTGTCTTCGCGGACATGGTCCGCCCGTTCGCCCCGGACGTGAACCCGGAAGCCAACGTGCGCAATGCCGACCAGGTGCTGCAGCAGGTGCGCGAGGGCAAGGTCGGCTCGCTGTTCAATGGCGTGGGCGCCGAGCTGGGCCGCCGCATCCAGCAGGTCGCCACCGAAGAGAGCCGTCTGGGCATCCCGGTGATCCTGGCCGCCGACGTCATCCACGGCATGCGCACCGTGTTCCCGATCCCGCTGGGTGAGGCCGCCAGCTTCGAGCCGGAGCTGGCCGAGCGCACCGCACGCGCCACCGCCGTCGAGGCCACCGCTGCCGGCCTGCACTGGACCTATGCGCCGGCGGTGGACATCGCCCGCGACCAGCGCTGGGGCCGTGGTGCCGAAGGTGCCGGTGAGGACGTGGTGCTGGGCTGTGCATTCGCAGCCGCCCGCGTACGCGGCTTCCAGGGCAGCGACCTGCGCGCTGCCGATTCGCTGCTGGCCACGCCGAAGCACTTCGCCGCCTACGGTGCGGTGATGGCCGGCATGGAATACAACATGGTGGACATCTCGCCGCAGACCCTGCGCGACGTGCACCTGCCGCCGTTCAAGGCCGCCTTCGATGCGGGCGCGATCACCGTGATGTCCTCGTTCAACGACATCAACGGCGTGCCGGCCAGCGCCAACGCCGAACTGCTGACCGACATCCTGCGCGGTGAGTGGAAGTTCCCGGGCGTGGTGATCTCCGATTACACCGCCGACATGGAACTGGTCGCGCACGGTTATGCCGCCGACGACCGCGATGCCACCGCCAAGGCGTTCACCGCCGGCCTCGACCTGAGCATGCAGAGCGGCTTCTACGCCGAGCACCTGCCGGGCCTGGTCGAGAGCGGCGAGGTGCCGATGGCGGTGCTGGATGAAGGCGTGCGCCGCATCCTGTGGCTGAAGGAAACCATCGGCCTGTTCGACGACCCGTACCGTTCGCTGGATCCGGCGCGCGAAGCCGATACCTCGCACATTGCCGCACATGACGCGCTGTCGCGCGATGCGGCGCGTCGTTCGATCGTGCTGCTGAACAACCGCGACAACGTGCTGCCGTTGCAGAAGACCGGGCAGAAGATCGCGCTGATCGGCCCGTTCGTGCAGGACCGCGAAAACATTGAAGGCTGCTGGACGCTGTTCGGCGACAAGCAGCGCTACGTGGACCTGGAAACCGGCGTTCGCGCCGCCATCGGCGATGACGCGCTGCTGGAAATCGTGCCGGGCTGCGAACTGGAAGTGGCCATCCCCGGTGGCACCGAAGCGGCCGTGGCCGCCGCGCTGCGCGCCGACGTGGTGGTGCTGGCGCTGGGCGAGCCGCAGCGTTACAGCGGCGAAGCGCAGTCGCGCGTGGAAATCACCCTGCCGCCGGCACAGCAGGCGCTGGCCGAAGCGGTGGCGATGACCGGCAAGCCGCTGGTGGTGTTGCTGCGCAATGGTCGCGCGCTGGCCCTGCAGGGCGCGGTGCGCAATGCACAGGCCGTGGCGGTGACCTGGTACCTGGGCACGCAGACCGGCCACGCGGTGGCTGATGTGCTGTTCGGCGATTACAGCCCGTCCGGCCGCCTGCCGGTCAGCTTCCCGCAGGTATCCGGCCAGCAGCCGTACTTCTACAACCACCCGCGCACCGGCCGCCCGGAACTGCCGACCATGTCGGAGTTCAAGGCCCGCTGGCGCGAGATTCCGAACGAGCCGCTGTATCCGTTCGGGCATGGCATCGGCTACACCACCTTCGCCTATGGCGTGCCGCAGTTGAGTGCGGGCCAGCTCGGCTGGGACGACACCCTGACCATCACCACCACGCTGACCAACAGCGGCGACGTGGCCGGCGAGGAAGTGGTGCAGCTGTACATCCACGACCGCGTGGCCAGCCGCGTGCGTCCGGTGCGCGAACTGAAGGACTTCCGCAAGGTGGCACTGCAGCCGGGCGAGTCGACCGAAGTGGTGTTCACCCTGACCCGCGAGCAGCTGGCGTTCACCGGCCGCGACGGCGTGCTGCGTGCCGAGCCTGGCCAGTTCGACCTGTGGGTCTGCGCCTCGTCGGCAGCAGGCGAAGCCGTGCAGTTCGAGCTGCTGAAGGCCTGATCGAGAAAAAGGGGACGGAGGGGATTAAGTCGTTTGTGCCACTAACGACTTAATCCCCTCCGTCCCCTTTTTTGTTGTCCTCACTGGGGCGGCGCTACCATCGGTGTTCTTGAACCGATGGATGCCCGCGCATGCGCACGATCGCTGTGTTGATTCCCGCCCTGTTGCTGGCGGCCTGTTCGCAGCCGGCACCGCCGGCCGAGCCTGCGGTGGACGCACCGCCGCCGATGGAGGCCAGTGCTGCGGCAACGCCTGCGGCACCTGCCGCTGAATCCGCTGCTTCGGCACCGGCCGCGCCCGCAGCGGAAGCGACTACCGAAGACGCACGTGCGCGCATCGAGACGCTGCTCGGCGACGCCGCGCAGTACGAGAAGGTGTTCAACGCGTTCAAGACCGCCGTGGTCGGCGGCGATCGCGCTGCGGTGGTGGAGGAAGTGCGCTTCCCGCTGAATATCGCTAACGGAAGGAAGATCACCGGCCCCGGTGAGTTCCAGCGCAACTACGAGAAGATCATCACCCCGGCGGTGGTCAAGGCGGTGTCCGAACAGGACTTCGGCAAGGTCTTCGTCAATCAGCAGGGTGTGATGATCGGCGATGGCCAGGTGTGGTTGAACGGGCAGTGCCTGGACCAGGCCTGCACGAAGACCGAGGTGAAGGTCATCACCATTCAATGAACGCAGACGGCCCCGCGTGCGGGGCCGTTGCGGGAAAACGTGCCGGCCAGCGGCCGGCACTACCGTCCTGTCAGGTTTTCGGGGTGAGCTTCAGCAGGCGCGCCTTGTTGCCGTCCTCCAGCAGCCACAGTGCGCCATCCGGGCCCTGTTCCACTTCGCGGATGCGCTCGCCCATGTTGAAGCGTTCGGCTTCGCGCGCGCTGTCACCATCGAAGGCCACGCGCACCAGCGAGGTGGACGACAGGCCGCCGATGAAGCCGCTGCCCTTCCACTGCGGGAACAGGTTGCCGCTGTAGATCACGAAGCCGGCCGGCGAGATCACCGGCGTCCAGGTCACCTTCGGGGCGGCGAATTCCGGGCGGGTGCTGTGGTCGGGAATCGGGCGGCCGTCGTAATGGTCACCATTGGAGACGATCGGGTAGCCGTAGTTGGCGCCGCGCACGATCAGGTTCAGTTCGTCGCCGCCGGCTGGGCCCATCTCGTGCGCCCACAGCTTGCCGTTGGCGTCGAAGGCCATGCCGAGGATGTTGCGGTGGCCCAGCGACCACACCTGCGCAGCAACACCGCCCTGCGAGGCGAACGGGTTGTCGGCGGGCAGGCTGCCGTCGTCGTTGAGGCGGATGATCTTGCCGAGATTGCCGCCCATGTCCTGGGCCGGATCGAACTTCTGCCGCTCGCTGGAGCTGATCCACAGCTTGCCGTCCGGGCCGAAGACGAGGCGGTGGCCGTAGTGGCCCTCACCACTGACCTTGGGGCTCTGCCGCCAGATCACCTTCAGGTCCTTCAGCTCACCGCCACCCTTGGCATCCAGCGCCAGCGTGGCGCGTGCGACGGCAGCGCCACGGGTGTCCAGCGTGCCTTCCTCGGCATAGCTGAGATAGATCACGTGGTTGCTTGCGAACTGCGGGTGCAGGATCACGTCACCGAAACCACCCTGGCCACCGTAGGCGACCTTCGGAACGCCGGTGATCTCGTGTTTCTGGCCGCTGGCCAGGTCCAGATGCTGCAGCTTGCCGCGCTTTTCGGTGACCAGCAGGCTGCCATCGGGCAGGAAGGTCATTGCCCACGGCTGGTCGAAACGAGTGATTTCGGATGCGGTGAATGGTCGCTGGTCGGCAGCGTCTGTGCTGGCAGCGGCAGCTTTCTGCCCACTGGCATCGGGGCCGGCGGCACTGCAGGCCGTGGTGGCGAGGATCGGCAACAGGCCGAGGACGAGCAGCAGGGGCGTGCGGGTCATGGGTATCTCCAGCGGAAGGGGATGCGGATGGCCAGGCTCTCCCTTGTATACCACCGGGGCGGTGACGGTCTTGGCCCGAAGGTCCTGTTTCCCCCTGTGCGGCGGCGGCGGGATCGTCTAGGGTGGGTTCGCCCGGGCAAAGCATGCCCGCCTGACTGCAAGGAACCGCAATGAACGCACCGATCATCCATCGACCCTCGCCGGCCTTCATTGCCGCCTCCTGGGTGGCCCTGCTGCTCGGCGCGGTGGCCTACCTGATAGGCCTGTTCAATGCGGAGATGCCGCTGAACGAGAAGGGCTACTACCTCACCCTGCTCCTGTTTGGCCTGTTCGCAGCGGTGTCGCTGCAGAAGAGCGTGCGCGACCGTGTCGAGGGCATTCCGGTGAGTGGCCTGTACTACGCGCTGTGCTGGTTCGCGCTGCTGTCGGCGCTGATGCTGCTGCTGGTCGGGCTGTGGAATGCCACCCTGGCGTCGAGCGAGAAGGGCTTCTACGGCATGGCGTACGCGCTGTCGCTGTTCGGTGCGGTGGCGGTGCAGAAGAACACCCGCGACCTGATCGCCGCCGGTGGCGGTGAAAGCAAGCGCAGCACGGCCGTGCCGCCGCTGCCGGAACAGGAGTGATGCAGCAACGATAGCGCCGGGCCATGCCCGGCGTTGCCGCATATCGGGTCCGTCAGGGGCCGCGTGCCAGGCGCGGTTCCACCTGCTGCGCTTCCTCCCAGCCACGGCGCACGGCACTGCGTGCCTGCGCCCAGTCCAGGCGGCTGCGGCCGCGTTCGCTGGCCCAGCGTGATTCCAGCTCGCGTTCCACTTCCTCGTAGGCGCGGATCATGTCCTGCGCACGTGCGGCGTGGCCGATGCGGTAGGCCGGCTCATAGTCCTCGAAGAACAGCTGGTCGTCGTAGTACGGCTCGGCCGTGTAGCGCTCGCGCCAGTAGTTGCTGACCGCATCGCGCGGTGTGCTGTCGTCCGGTACGCGGCCGGGAATCTGGTACTCGGTCATGGAAGGGCTCCGTTGTGGACGAAACCTGATCGTGCCTGCGAGGCGGTTAACGGCCCGGTCCGGCAGCGTGATCGCCAGATCAATCCGCCGGGCATGGCCCGGCGCTCCGCTCACCCGGCGTCGGCATCCTTGCGCGGCAGCTTGTAGATCACCGCGCCGATGGCAAACGCGACCAGTGCAGCGGCAATGTTCTGCCAGCTCGCACTGGCGAACAGGGCAACACATAGCAGCAGCGCCAATACCGGAATCAGTGGGCCACCGGGCAGCTTCAATGCACCGGGGCGGTCGGCGTAGCGCTTGGCCAGCACCAGTACTGCAGCGGCAGTACCGATGTAGGCGAACAGGCGCGTGGTCATCGACAGCAGCGCCAGCTGCACGAACGAACCGGACAGGGCCAGGCCGAGTGCGATCAGGCCCTGGCACAGGATCGACGCGGCCGGCGTGTGGAAGCGCGGATGCACCTGCGCCAGGATCTTCGGCCCGTAGCCATCGCGGGCCAGCGCGAACAGGAAGCGCGGGCCCATCATCATCGTGTTGCTGTTGGTGCCGAGGATGGAGATGGTCGCGCCGATGGTCAGGATCAGCGCCAGTGCCTCGCCACCGAAGCCGGCGGCGGCATCGGCCAGCGGCGTGGCCGAGCTGGCCAGGCCGGCCAGCGTGCCCTGCGCCACCACCTGCACCGCACCGTAGATGACGGTGACGGTGATGATCATGGTGATCAGCGCGAATGGAATATCGCGGCGCGGATTACGGTACTCGCCGGCGGCCGCCGGAATGTTCTCGAAGCCGGCGTAGGCGTACAGCAGCAGCAAGGCGGCTTCGCCCATGCGCTGCAGGTCATGCGGGTCCGGCCGCTGGCCGGAGAAGGCCAGCTGCGGATCGATGTAGAACGCACCGATGGCCACGAACAGCAGCAGCGGCAGCATCTTGCCGATCACCAGCACCACGCCGGTGCGCGCGGCCGAGCGCACGCCGATGATGTTGACGCCGGTGAGGAAGCCCAGCGACACCACGATCACCGCGATGCGGCCCATGCCGGCGCCGGCCCACGGCCAGAAGCGCGCGACCGCATCGGCCAGTGCATTGCTCAATGCGGCCGCCGAGCTGATGCGGGTCAACCAGATCATCCAGCCGATCTCGAACCCGGCGAATCGCCCGAACGCCTCACGGGCATACAGGTAGCTGCCACCGGGTTCATCGAAGTAGCTGGCGGCCTGCGCGTAGCACAGCACCAGCAGGGCAACGACGATGCCGGCGGCGACCACGCCCCACAGGCTGAAGGGGCCGAGCAGGGCGACGGTGGCGGCCGGCAGCAGGTAGATGCCGCTGCCGATCACATCGTTGATCGACAGGCCGACGATCTGCCAGCGGCTGACCGCGCGCTGTAGCTGCGGTTCGTCCTGCGCGCTCAACGGGCGTCTCCGCTCAGTGCGGGCAGCTGCCACTGGGCCTGCAGGCGCGTGTACTCGGCGCGCGGCAGCAGCACGAAGCGCGGCCTATCCTGCGGGCGCAACCAGTCCAGCAGGGCCTGCATGCGCGCCTGCGGCATGGCGGTGCAGCCGGCCGTGGCCTCGCCGGGCTGGCGCCACAGGTGGGCGAAGATGCAGCTGCCCTTGCCGGGCTGGTTGTCCGGGTTGTGGGCGATGACGAAGCCTTCCCGGTAGCGCACGTCGCCCTGGTTGTGCAGGTCCAGCCGCATCGGCTCGGTGGAGCCCTTGACCGCTGCACTGCCGACCTTCTTTTCATCCACGATGCGGTTGTAGAACGGAGAGCCGGGCACATCCATGCAGTAGCTGCTGTCCAGCATCGGCTGGTAGGGCATGGCGGTGCCGGGGCGTGTAACGGCATAGCCGAACGCGCTGCCCAGCGCGAACACGCCGGCCGGGCTGAGGCCATCGCCTTCCTGTTTCTGCGGGCCGTCGGCCTGCGCCGGATGCAGGCCCAGCCCCCAGGCGCTGCCGGTACGGCCGAGCGCCACCGGGAACGCCTGCCCATGTGCATGCCAGCCCTTGCCATCGCGCACATAGGCCTGCAGTTGCCCCTCGGTGCTGTCCCAGCTTCCGCTGGTGACCACGATCAGCTGGCGCGCGCCATCCAGCGGCGAGGCGTGGGAGGACATCGCTGCAGCAAGCAGCACGGCAGTGGTGGCAAGGCGGACCAGCGATTTCATCAACGTGCGCTCCGGTCAGGAATCCAGCAGGTGGTCGATCCGCTCCAGGTTCACCGCGAGCTGCTGCTGGCGATCCGGATTGGCGTGGCAGAGCAGCACGAACAGGAAATCGAGCAGGGCGTGCATGGCGCTACGGTACAGCAGCTGCGCGACCTGCGGCGTGCGGTCGTGCGCACACACCACCAGTGTTGCATCAGCATGCGCGCGCAGCGGGTTGGCGGTGTGGCGGGTGATGGAAATCACCTTGCCACCCATGTCCTGGAACTGGCGCGACAACTGCGAAAGCTGGGGCAGGTTGCCGAACTCGGAGAACACCAGCAGTGCATCACCGGGGCGCGCGGCCGACAGGTTGGCCAGCATCAGGATCGGGTCGGTATGCGGCACCACCAGCAGGCCGAGCAGCGACAATCGCATGGCGAACTCACGCGCGTACAGGCCGTCGTCACCCAGGCCGTACACGAACAGCTTCGGCGCGCCGTCGAGCAGCTGCACGATGCGCTCGATTTCCCCGCGCGGGTTGGCCTGGCGGGTTTCCTCTTCGGCTTGTGCCTTGCTGCGGCGCAGGGCCTCGCCCAACCGCAGGTAGTCATCGCCGCTGTCGGGTTCGCTGGGCGCCTGCTGCGGGTCGGCACCGGCGCGAGCCACATCCTGGCCGATCGAGTACTTCAGGTCCGGGTAGCCCTTGAAGCCGAGCTTCTGGCTGAACTTCACCACGCTGGACTGGCTGATGCCCAGCGCGCTGGCCAGCTGTTGGGACGAGTAGTCGCGCAGCAGGTGGGCGTTGTCGAGAATGAAGTCGGCGATGCGACGCTCGATGGCCGACATCTGCCCGCGCTCGGAACGGATCTTCAGCAGGGGCGGCATGCGGGGAGTCCGGGCATGTGTAGGCGCATTGCGGTTGGCAGCGTAGAGCGTGTCATGGAATGGGCCGGGCGGGTGCCAGACGCGAGGGGGGTACGGGGTAGAGCAGAAGCAGGAGCATCCACGCATGGCATGGATTTACTGGGTGCAGCTGTTGCTTTGGACGTTGAGTCCGCCTTGTAGCGAGCCGAGCACCGCAGGTCCGGCGAGGGCGAAGAGGCGCGGGTGTCTGAGCGCAGCGAGTTCCGCGCCGTCCCTCGCCGGACCGAGGAGCACAGGGCACCGACGTGCGCAGCACGTCGGCTCGCGGCCGGCGGAGCGTTTCTTTTGGTTACTTTTCTTTTCGCGAAAAGAAAAGTAACGCCCGACCAGGCATCAGATACGCACGGCCCTTGTAGAGTCGAGCCATGCTCGACTGCGCGGTTCAACCCAGCATCTCCAGCCCACGCACTTCGGTGATGCCCAGCCCCGGTACGTCGCTGATGCTGATCTCCGATTCATTGAAATGCACGCCCCCGCTGACCGGGTCGAACTGGCCCAGCGACGGGCCGTCCAGATCGACCTTGGTGATCACATCGCTCTTGGCCACCGCCAGGTGCACGGCCGCGGCCACGCTGACGCTGGATTCGATCATGCAGCCGATCATGCAGGGCACGCCGTAGATGCCGGCGATGTCGGCAATGCGGATCGCGTTGGACAGGCCGCCGGTCTTCATCAGCTTGATGTTGATGATGTCGGCCGCGCGCTGCTGGATCAGGTCCATCACCTGGCTCGGGCTGAACACGCTTTCGTCGGCCATCACCGGCGTGTTGACGCGGTCGGTCACGTACTTCAGGCCACTGATGTCGGCGGCCTTCACCGGCTGCTCCAGCAGCTCGAGCACCACGCCCGCTTCCTCCAGCGTGCGCATGGCATGCACCGCCTGCTTGGCGGTCCAGCCCTGGTTGGCATCCAGCCGCAGCAGGGCGCGGCCTTCCACAGCAGCGTGGATCGCCTTGACCCGTTCGATGTCCAGACCGATGTCCTTGCCGACCTTGATCTTCAGCGACTCGAAGCCGCGCTCGATCGCCGATAGCGAATCGGCCACCATCTTGTCGATGTAGTCCACGCTGATGGTGATGTCGGTGGTGATCACCGGGTCGCCGCCGCCCAGCATCTGGTACAGCGGCGCGCCATGCAGCTGTGCCCACAAGTCGTACAGCGCGATCTCCACCGCCGCCTTGGCGCTGGTGTTGCGCTCCATCGCGGTCTGCACCAGACCGCACAGGCGATTGAGGTTGGCCACGTCCTGGCCGATCAGGCGCGGCGCGATGAAGTGACGGATCGCTTCGATGATCGAGCCGTGCGTATCGCCGGTGATCACCGCCGTGGCCGGGGCTTCACCGTAGCCGGTGTTGCCCGTGTCGGTGCGGATCAGCACCACCACGTCTTCCACGGTTTCCACCGTGCGCAGGGCAGTCTTGAACGGTGTTTTCAGCGGCACGCGCAGCATGCCCAGTTCGATGGCAGTGATCTTCATTCAGGGGGTCTTGGCACGCAGGCGTTGGATGTTGGTGATGCGGTCGATGTAGCGGACGCTGTCGCTGGCCATCATCGGCTCCAGCGGGGTGACCGAAACACCATTGAGGTGGGCCTGCACGCGCGTGCCGTCAGCACCAAACCAGCTGCCGCCCGCCGTATCGTGGATCACCCAGGTGCGGCCGTCGACGTGGCCGATGGCCATCATCACGTGGCCGGGGATGTAGACCAGGTCGCCCACCTGCAGGTCGGTGACGGCGCGGTCGCGCACGGCCTTGCCGTCCTTGCCGGTGAATGGCACGCGGTCCAGCGCCGGGCTGACCGCCTGCGCGCTGGTATTGCGCGGCAGCAGCACGCCGAAGCTGCGGTAGATCTCGGAAACGAAACCGCTGCAGTCGCGGGTGTCGTAGTCGTGGCCCCAGCCGTAGCGTTCACCGAGGAATTTGAAGGCCTGCTGCAGCAGCAGGCGTGGGGTCAGCGGCAGGTAGTCGGCGGCGGTGTCCTGCGAGCGCGGCAGCAGGGCCGGTATCAGCTTCAATCGACCATCGGCCTCGCGTACCGGCAGCTGCACCACCCACGATGCGTGCGCCTGCTGGCCGTTCACCGGCTCTGACGCCGGCCAGTCGGCCAGCACCGGCAAGCGCACGCCCATGTCCAGCTGCAGGCGCGAGACGCGCGGTTCTTCCGGGGTGTAGGCAGTCTGCGCGGTGGCGCCGGTGATGATCCGGTAAGGTCCCTTCGCGCCGTAGCCGAGCACCGTGGCTTTGTCGCCGCTGGCGATGGCATCGGCCTCGATCCATGCGCTGTAGCGCTCGCTGTGCACGAACAACCAGCGGCCGTCGGCGCTGCGATGGACCACGGCAACCTTGTCGCCGGGGAACAGCGCCGATTCCTGGAAGCGATCGATGTCGGTGTCGCCGATGCTGCTGAACACGCGCTCGCGAGTGGGGAAGGTGCGCAGTGCGGCGCGCTTCACCACCAGCCCGTATTGCGGTGTCGTCTGCGCGGGAATGGACTGCAGGCCCAGATTGGCTTCGGTCGCGCTGCGCAGTGCCGGCGTAATGGCCTTGCCCTTGTCGTTGTACAGAGTGCGGATGGGCCAGCTCGACAGCGAGGTGATGCTGGCGCGCACCGCCGCCGCATCAAGCTGCGCGGGCAGTGCGGCGATGTCCTGGATGTGGCTGTCCTGTGCCTGCATCCGCGCGTTCTGTGCCTCGATCTGGCTGCGGTCCAGGATCGGCACGTCTGCGTTGTCCAGGCGCGCGGTCCAGTACTGCGGGGTGAGGTAGGCCTCGTGCAGGCCGATCACATAGGGCAGCGGCGCGCCCGGGTCGGGCGGCGGGGCCGCCTGTGCAAAGGCCGGTGCGGCCAGCAGGCACAGGGCCAGGGTCAAGCGGCGTGGCCAATGCCGATGCCGTTCGCGGGAAGCCAGGATCATGCGCTGCACACCCTCCTCGAATGCCTGCTGGAATATTTATTCCTTTTGGCATCGAAAGCAAGAATAAATTATTGACCGGCATCCCGGCCCGTGTTACACAGCCGTTACCACCCGCGCTGGGGAAGTGTCGCTGTGGAGTCTGCCGTTCGCAAACTGCGTCTGCCTGCTGCTGCCGGCCTGAGTGCCGCGCTGCTGCTGTGCGCGTGGTCGGCGGGAGCGGAGCCGCCACCCTCGGCCATCCAGTTCGCGCGCGTCGTGCAGATGATCGACGCGGGACGGTTCTTTGAAGCCGGCAGCGAACTGAACACCTGGTCGGCTGCGGACGCGGCGGAGCCTGGCGTCAGTTTCGACGACATCGCGTTCCAGGAAGAGCGCATGCGCCGCATCCGCCTGGATTTTTCCCTCGACGAAGCCGCCGCCAAGTCTGCCGTGCGCCGCTGGATTCCCGACCTGACCGACGAGGAATTCGCACGCTGGGACCAGCTTGGACTGATCGAACACCTCGACATCGATGGCACGCGCTGGTACTTCAAGCGCGCACCGTCGAACCTGTTCCTGCTCAGCGACGAGGCTCGCGCACGCCGGCGCGCGGATGCACCGATGTCACCGCCGGGACCGAACGAGGTGCTCAACGCGCACCACGCACGCGTGCTTGCCGCAGCCGAACAGAGCGGCCGGGCGTCGGTACTGCCGCAGCGCATTGAATTCACCCAGTCGCTCACGGTGAAAGCCGATGCGGTGCCGGCCGGCGAGACCGTACGCGCCTGGATTCCGTACCCGCGCGAGATCCCGGGCCAGCAGGAGCGGGTGCAGTGGCTGGGCAGCACCCCGGGCAAGGCGCGCGTGGCGCCAGCCAGCACCCTGCAGCGCACGGCCTATCTGGAAGCCAAGGCGGTGGCGGGGCAGCCGACGCGCTTCGAGGTCCGCTACGCGGTCACGATCCTGGCCCGGCATACCGCGATCGATCCGGCCAAGGTGCAGCCGACACCGGCCGATCCGGCGCTGAAACCCTACCTGGCCGAGCAGCCGCCGCACGTGCGATTCACGCCGGCACTGAAGCTGTTCTCCGACCAGGTGCTGCAGGGGGAAACCCGCCCGTATGAAGTGGTGCGCAAGCTGTTTGCTGCCGTGGATCGCATTCCATGGGCCGGTGCGCGCGAATACTCCACGATCAGCAACATCAGCGATTACGCGCTGCGTGCCGGACATGCCGACTGCGGCCAGCAGACGCTGTTGCTGATCGCGCTGCTGCGCATGAACGGCATTCCCGCACGCTGGCAGTCGGGCATGGTGTTCTCCGGCGATGGCAGTGGTTACAACAACCTGCATGACTGGGGGCAGGTCTACCTGGCGCCGTATGGATGGCTGCCGATGGACGTGACCACCGGCGCACTGGCCAGCGACGTGCCGGCCCTGCGCGATTTCTACCTGGGTGGCCTCGACGGCTACCGCATCGCCTTCAACGACGATTTCGGCCAGGCCCTGGTGCCGGCCAAGCAGCACTTCCGCTCGGAAACGGTCGACTCGCAGCGCGGCGAGGCCGAGTGGGCTGGCGGCAACCTGTACTTCGACCAATGGAACTACGACTTCCAGTGGCGGGTACTGCCAGCCGGGCAACGCTAGCGCGACACATCGCACTCCACACCATTCAATTCTTGCAGGAGAGAGCAGGGGATGAAGGCTTACAGCATCAAGCGGGCGGCGTTGTGCGTCGCCCTTGGGGCGTGTCTGGGCATGATCGCGCCCAGCGCATTCGCACAGGATGGTTCGGTGGTTGGCCGGCTGGTCACCGATTCGGGCCAGCGCCTGGACGCCGCCACGGTAACCGTGCGCAATCCGGCTACCGGTTTCTCGCGTTCGGTGAAGGCCGACGCCAACGGCAGCTACCGCATTCCACAGTTGCCGGTAGGCACCTATACGCTGGAGGTCGCGGTGGCTGGCGGTACGCCGGCGCAGGTGGGTGAAGTGACGGTGTCGCTTGGCAACGCCACAACGGTCAATGTGCCCGTCTCTGGCATCAGCACGCTGGGTGCCGTGCAGGTGCGCGCGCCACAGGTCATCTCGATGGTCGACGTGACCTCCACCGATTCGTCCATGAACCTCAGCCGCCAGGACATCGAGCGGCTGCCGGTCGACCAGGACCTGAAATCGGTGGCGATGCTGGCCCCGGGCGTGGTCTCGGGCAAAGGCTCGCTGGGTGCGCAGGGCATCTCCTTCGGTGGTTCGTCGGTGGCCGAGAACGCGGTCTACATCGATGGCCTGAACGTGACCGACTTCTACAACCGCGTCGGCTTCTCATCGGCGCCGTTCGCGTTCTTCCAGGAATTCCAGGTGAAGACCGGTGGCTACTCGGTGGAGTTCGGCCGTACCACCGGCGGCGTGATCAACGCTGCGACGCGCTCGGGCAGCAACGATTTCCACGCTGGCGTCGAGTACACCTTCGAGCCGCGTGCCTGGCAGTCCAGCAAGAACGATCACTACACCGCTGACGGCACGCCGTACATCATCGGCAGCCAGGACAAGCACACCACCAACCGGCTCAACGTGTGGGGTTCGGGTGCACTGGTACAGGACCGCCTGTTCTTCTTCGGCATGTACGAGATCCGCGACAACCGCGCCCAGTACACCAACAACGATGGCAACGTCTTCAACCAGGGCAGCACCGACGATCCGTTCTGGGGCGGCAAGCTGGACTGGCAGATCAACGACAACCACCGCCTGTCGCTGATGGGGTTCTCGGACAAGGACAACTGGGCCTACGACGTCTACGGCTTCGACCTGGCCAAGGGCGAGCCCACTGCCAAGACCAACGAGATCTACACCACCAATGGCGGCAAGAACTGGGCCGCGTCCTACAACGGCCAACTCACCGAAGGCCTGTCGGTGCGTGCGATGTACGGCAAGAACCAGCGCTATGCCTCGCAGCGCAGCATGACCGACCTGGAATGCAATCGTGTGGTGGCCGAGAGCGGACTGGCTCCGGCAGGCGTACCGCTGGGCTGCACCACCAACTCCACCGTGCAGTCGCGCGTGGATGACCGCGAGCAGGCGCGCCTGGATTTCGAGTGGCAGCTGGGCGCCCATCTGCTGCGCTTCGGTGTGGATCACGAGAAGAACGTGTCCACCTATGACCGCTATTATCCGGGCCCCGGTGCGTTCTACTACAACGTCTACAAGACCACTCCGGGTTCGATCCTGGAGAACGGCGGCGTGGTACCAGCGGGCACTACCGCCTACGTGCGCGCGCGGCGCAATGAAGTAGGGGGGGAGTTCGAGAGCACCAATTCGGCGTACTACTTGGAAGACAACTGGTCGGTCACCGACAACCTGCTGCTGAACCTCGGCATCCGCATGGAGACCTTCGACAACAAGGATGCCGAAGGTCGCAGCTACATCAAGATGGACAACATGTGGGCGCCGCGTGCCGGCTTCGCCTGGGACATCAAGGGCGATGGCGCGATGAAGCTGTTCGGCAACATCGGCCGCTACTACCTGCCGGTGGCCAACGTGATTAACATCAAACAGGCCGGTGGGCTGCTTGATGAGCGCACCTATTACGCTTTCAACGGCTGGGACATCCGTGAGATCAATGGCAGCCGCTATGCCGTGCCGCGCACCGGTGCGCAGATCGGGCCGGTGGACAACTCGCAGGGGGATGGCACCGTGGGTGACCTGCGCTCGGAAGTGGACCGTGACATGGATCCGGTCTACCAGGATGAACTGATCCTGGGCTTCCAGCAGATGCTCAACGAGCGTTGGTCCTATGGGGTGCGTGGCATCTACCGCAAGCTGCACAACGCCATCGATGACATGCACATCACGGCCAGCGCGCAGTGCGGCAATGCCGAAGTGGGCTGGGTGATGGCCAACCCGGGCAGGAAGGTCACCGTGTGGGGTGATACCAACTGCGACGGTGTCTCCGATGGCTGGTTGACCGTGGACACCAGCAAGGAGGGCTTCGCCCAGTACGACGACAAGGGCAACTACATCGGCCAGATCGGTTGGGACAAGCCGCGTCGCGACTACAAGGCGCTGGAACTGCAGCTGGACCGTGGCTGGGACGGCACGTGGGCGATGAATGCCTCGTACACGCTGGCCTACGGGCGCGGCAACGCCGAAGGCCCGGTCAACTCCGATACCGACTTTGCCGATACCGGCCGCACCGAGAACTTCGATGATCCGTGGGTCAACCGAGGGGGCTACGGCTACCTGGCCAATGATCGTCGCCATCAGTTGAAGCTGCGCGGCAGCTACGCGATCACCGAGAACCTGCTGGTCGGTGCCACCCTTGACGCCCGCTCCGGCGGTCCGATCACGGGGTTTGGCGTGGGTAACCCCAGCGGCAATACCAAGCCCTTCCACAGCTACTACATCTGCGTGCAGAACTGCACCTCCAGTGTTCCTTCCGAGCGCGTCTACGAGCATTCCCCGCGCGGAGGCTACGGGCGCATGCCGTGGACCTACGAACTGGGTGCGAACATCACCTGGAACAAGCAGTTCGGCGAGGCCGACCTGAAGGTCAAGCTGTCCATCTACAACCTGACCAACCAGCAGAAGAAGATGTCGGTGGACCAGGAGAAGGAAAACGCCATTGGTCACATCAGCGATACCTTCCTGTGGCCGACCAGCTTCCAGTCGCCGCGCTATGCGCAGCTGACCGTAAGCCTGAGCTACTGAGGCACCCTCCCGCGCCATCCCGATGGGTGGCGCGGGGGCTGGGTCATACCCCGTGAGGAACGCCCATGCATTCCCTGCTGATCCTCGCAGCGGCACTGGCCGCACCCTCCGCTTCGGCGGTCGATACCGCATCCATCGATGCCGATGTCGCCGCCGTGGTCCGGGCCGAGAATCTCCCCGGGCTGGCCATGGCAGTAGTCGAGAACGGGCGCGTGGTCTATCGCCATGCGGAAGGGGCGCGCGGTGATGGGGCCCGCATTGACGAGGACACGCTGTTCAAGATCGCCTCCAACAGCAAGGCGATGACCGCGGCGCTGCTGGCGAGGCTGGTGCAACAGGGCAAGCTGCGCTGGGATGACCCGGTGCGGCGGCACCTGCCCGGTTTCCGCATGCATGACGCATGGGTGGGCCAGCAGATGCAGGTGCGCGACCTGCTGATCCACAACAGCGGCCTCGGCCTGGGTGCCGGCGACCTGATGCTGTGGCCGGAACCGAACACGTTCACCCGCGCCGACATCATTGCCGGACTGGCGCACTTGAAGCCGGTCAGCAGCTTCCGCAGCCACTATGCCTACGACAACCTGATGTACGTGGTGGCCGGCGAAGTGGCCGCTGCGGCGGGTGGCAAATCGTACGACCCGTTGATGCGCGAGCAGGTGTTTGAACCACTCGGCATGACGCGCTGCCAGGTGGGGGCCTGGTCGGTGAAGCGCGTAGGCAACGTCGCGCAGCCACATGCCTGGCGTCGTGATCGCAATGAGGTGGTGAACGCTGACGGTGCCATCAGCCCGGACCTGCCGTCCATGGCTGCCGGAGGCATCCGCTGTTCGCTGCGCGACATGACGCGCTGGATGCAGGTACTGCTTGATCCTGCCGTGGTGCCGGATTGGTTGGACAGTGAACAGCGCCGCACGTTGTGGACATTACACATGCCGATGCCGCTGGGTGAGCGCCAGCGGCGCTGGGACAACGCGCATTTTTACGGCTACGGCTATGGCTGGCGCGTTTCTGACATGGATGGGCAGTGGAAGGTGGCACACACCGGCACGCTGTCAGGGATGTACTCGTCGCTGGCGCTGCTGCCCGACCGCAAGGTGGGTGTGGTGATGCTGATCAATGGCGAAGGCGAGGATGCGCGTACCGCGTTGATGCAGGCCGCGCTGAAGCGCTTCACCGCAGCGGACGATGCGCGGCCTGCGATGGAGTACCTGGCCGAATTGAAGGCAGACCAGGCAACGCGGGCGGCGACCGGCCATCCGCGGCCGTCCACCGTTGCGGCGCAGGAGACGAGCCGCACGGATCTGCCGCACTGGCAGGGCCGTTACCGCGATCCGTGGCTGGGCCCGGCCTCACTGTGCCCGGGCGCGGATGGCCTGCGCTTCAGCGTGGACAAGTCGCCCCGGCTGCAGGCCACGGTGCTGCAGTTGCAGGGGCGTTGGCTGCTGCGCTGGGATACGCTGGGCGAAGACGCACAGGCCTGGCTGCAGCCCGGTGACGGTGCGCCGCCCACACTGGACCTGCGTGCCATCGACCCGGACATCGACTTCAGCTATGACTTCCAGGACCTGCATTTCACTCGTACTGGCGACTGCCCTGGCAGCGAGCGCCAGCGCCGCTGAGCCGCCGCGTGTTTCGCCGGCCACCGATGCCGCCAGCGCCGGATTCGTGGAGATCCGCACGTTGTCGCCAGGCATCGAGATGGACATCCGCTACGCCGGCGCCAACAACTTCACCGGCGCGCGCGTGCCGGGTTACGAGGCGCCGTCCTGTTACCTGCTGGCGCCGGTGGCGAAGGCACTGGCACAGGTGGAACAGGACCTGCGCGCGGATGGCTTTGGCCTGCGCCTCTACGACTGCTACCGGCCGGTGCGTTCGGTGCAGGCCTTCATGGCCTGGGTGAACGATCCGCGCGAGCGCTCGCGCAAGGCTTTGCAGTACCCGGATCTGGACAAGCCACGGCTGCTGGCCGACGGCTACATCGCCGAGCGCTCCGGCCACAGTCGCGGTGCCACGGTGGATCTGGGGCTGCTGGATTGCGGCAGTGGTGCATGTACGCCACTGGACATGGGGACGGATTTCGATTTCTTCGGGCCACGCGCGCATACGCAGACGAGCGGGCTGAGCGCTGCGCAGCAGGCGAACCGCAAGCAGCTGGTGCAGGCGATGGCACGCCGTGGTTTCGTCAACTATCCGCAGGAGTGGTGGCACTACACCCTGCAGCCCGAACCGGACCCGGGCACCGCATACGACGTCCCCGTGCGGTAGGGACATCGGCAGAGGGGCGCTGCTGTTGGTAGGTGTCGACCTTGGTCGACACGGTAGATCCACACCATGCGTGGATGCTCTTCGTTCAATCATCGGAGTATTCGATTTCGATGGGGATTCATCCACGCATGGCGTGGATCTACCGGGGCTACCGGATTGGGTCCGAGGCAGATCCCTTACACTGGCCGCCATCCCACCGTTGCCCACCCGATGAACCTTCCCCTGCACTTCGGCCTGCTCGGTACCCTCGAAGCGGGCGCCATCGCCCTGCTGGTCGGGCTGCTGGTGTACTTCCTGTGGTCGCAGCTGTGCCGGCTCCTGCACTGGACGGTTGGCCACGCGATCGGCTGGTCCTGCGTCATCGCCGTGATCATCTCCGCCGGCATCGATGCCTGGAAGCTGTTCTACATGGGCATCGTGCGTCTGGAGTCGCCCCTGTATGCGCGCCTTTTCCTCGCCACCATCCACGATCCGAACGAACTCGGCAGCCGCGTGGTGCTGGAAATCGCCGGTGCGCTCGCCGGTGTTGCCCTCGGCTGGGTGGTGTTCAGTTCGCGGTCATCGGCTCAGAACGTCGACTGACGCAGGTTTTTCGTTGGTTGCCGGTTAAATCCAGCAGCGCTGAATGCGCATCTTATGAGCTGCTCACTTGCTGCTAACCACCGCGCTAAAGCATGCGTGGAGGTGAGTGGTTAATCGTGCGTGTTGACGCCGGTCGCGGGGCAAAATCGATTCAGAAACGCGGTGGCAGGGTAGGTGCCGTGCGGAAACAACACGCCGCGCAACACCACCCAATTGGTAGGAGACACCCCTGATGACTATTCGCAACCGCAAGCCCCTGATCGCCCTGATCGTCGCCGCCGGCAGCGTGCTGGCCATTCCGGCGATGGCCCAGTCGGCCAAGCAGCAGGCCGCGCAGGCACAGAATGAGGCCGCGCAGGCGCAGCAGTCGGCGGCACAGGCAGGGCAGGCGGCTGACCAGGCGACCAACGCGGCCGCAGCGGCTTCGGCACAGGCCAATGGCGGTGGCCAGACCTGGGCCAGCATCGATACCGATGGCAACGGCACCATCAGCAAGACCGAGGCGCAGGTGAACGCAGGCCTCGCTCAGGTGTTCGACCAGGCCGATACCAACAAGGACGGCGAGCTGAGCGCCGACGAGTACAAGGCCTACGTGGCCGCCCAGCAGGCCGGTGCAGGTGCCGGCGCGGCGCAGGGCCGCTGATCCACGCCTGATTCGGGAAGACCGGTGCATGGGGACCCGGGCGGCTGCGGCCGCCCGGGTTTTTATCGTCACCAGCACCCCTGTATCCTTGTGCGATGAACACCCCCACGCCTGCGCCGTCGCGCGCCATCGGCCTGGTCGGTTTTGACGGTGACGATACGCTGTGGAAGAGCGAGGACTACTACCGCAAGGCCGAGCAGGATTATCTTGACCTGCTGTCGCGCTACGTCGACGTGCATGACACGCAGACCGCGCGCCACCTGCTGGAAGTGCAGCAGCGCCACCTGGGCACCTTCGGTTACGGCGTGAAGAGCATGACGCTGTCGATGATCGAAGCGGCCATCGACATCACCGGCCAGCGCATCGAGGCCAAGGACATCCAGCGCATCCTGGACATCGGCCACGACACCCTGCGCCACCCGGTCGAACTGATCGACGGTGTGCGCGAAGCGGTGGCGGCGATCGCCGAGCACTACCCGGTGGTGCTGATCACCAAGGGCGACCTGTTCCACCAGGAAGCCAAGATCAAGGTCGCCAACCTGGCCGAGTTGTTCCCGCGCATCGAGATCGTCTCCGAGAAGGACCCGGAAACCTACGCCCGTGTGCTGGCCGAGTTCGACCTGCCGATGCAGCGCTTCGTGATGGTCGGCAACTCGCTGCGCTCGGACATCGAGCCGGTGGTGACCCTGGGCGGCTGGGGCGTGCATACCCCGTATGCAGTGACCTGGGCCCACGAGACCCAGCACGGCGTGGCCGACGACGAACCGCGCATGGTCACTGCCGATACCGCCCATGATTGGCCGGCCGCACTGGCCGCGATCGAGGCCAAGGCCTCGGCGGCGGCCTGACAGGACCCGGCGGCTGCGGCAGAATCGGGGCATGAACGTCCGAGTGCGCGCGCTGTTGTTGTCCCTGCTGCTGGTGCCGGCCACCGTGCTGGCCCAGCAGACCGCCGAACGTTCGGCGGCCTACACGGTGGAAACCGGTGACCGCTGGGTCGATGCCCAGCTGCAGGACATCAACCACTACGCCGAACGCTACCCCGACGCCTTCCTCGACGAAGTGTCGCGCTATGCCGAGGTGCCGCGCGGTTACATCAGCGCGCTGTTCACCACCCATGGCTGGCAGGCCGGGGATATCTACTTCGCCTGCTTCTGGGCCAAGGCCAGCGGCCAGACCTGCCGCGACAGCGTGCGCGCCTTCAGCCAGGACCCGGAGGGCGGCTGGGAGGCGGTGGTGAAGCGCATGCCGGCCAAGCCGGACAACCTGCATTACCGCGCCGTGCGCCATGCCATCGTGGCCAGCTACCAGCACTGGGACCGGCCGATCACCCTGGATGCCACCCTGAGGCGCCAGCTCAAGCGGTAGTGGGGGGCGGGGGGGGGGGGGGGGGGCGGCGCCGGGCTCCCGCGGTTGGGGGGGCGGGGGCGGGGGGACCGGGTCCGTGATGCACCCCTGAGCCCCCAGATCTCCCTGTTGCCCGGGCCGCGGCCCGGCAACTGCATCATTCCAGGCATCCCGAGTTTGCCGGCCAGCGGCCGGCACTACCGATTTCCTTCATGTTGCTCTGCATATCGCCGCGGCCCCGCGCTCCGGCGACAATACGGGTTCGAGCTGTTCCCCGTTCCCGTAATCGAGTGACTGATGAGCTCCTCTTTCGTTTCGCCTGATGTGATCCGCCGCCTGTTCGCGCAGGCCATGTCCCGCATGTACCGCACCGAAGTGCCGCTGTACGGCACGCTGGTGGAACTGGTGGAGCGGATCAACGCGCAGGTGCTTGACCAGGACCCTGCGCTGGCCGCGCAGCTGCAGCGCAACGACGAGCGCGCGCGCCTGGATGAAGAGCGCCACGGCGCGATCCGGGTCGGCACCGTGCAGGAACTGGCCACGCTGCGCCGCCTGTTCGCGGTGATGGGCATGTACCCGGTCGGCTACTACGACCTGTCCGTGGCCGGTGTGCCGGTGCATTCCACCGCGTTCCGCCCGCTGACTGGTGCCGCACTGGCGCAGAACCCGTTCCGCGTGTTCACCTCGCTGCTGCGCCTGGAGCTGATCGAAGACGAAGCGCTGCGTGCCGAATCGGCAAAGATCCTTGCACGTCGCCGCATCTTCACCGAGGGCGCGCTGGCGCTGATCGAGCAGGCCGAGCGTGACGGCGGGCTGTCGCAGGCCGATGCCGAGCGCTTCGTCGATGAAGCACTGGAAACCTTCCGCTGGCACGGCGATGCCACCGTCGATCTGCCGACCTACCACGCGCTGCACAACGCGCATCGGCTGGTGGCCGACGTGGTCAGTTTCCGTGGCCCGCACATCAACCACCTGACCCCGCGCACGCTGGATATCGACGCGGCGCAGGCGGCGATGATCGAGCATGGCATGGCGGCCAAGGCGGTGATCGAAGGCCCGCCGCGCCGTGCCTGCCCGATCCTGCTGCGGCAGACCAGTTTCAAGGCACTGGAAGAAGCCGTGCATTTCCCGGACAGTGAGGGTGGTGATGCCGGCACCCACACAGCGCGCTTCGGCGAGATCGAACAGCGTGGCCTTGCGCTGACCCCGAAGGGCCGCGCGCTGTACGACCAGCTGCTTTCGCAGGCCCGTGATGCCGGTGGCGAAGGCAGCACCGGCGGCGACTACGGCCAGCGCCTGCAGGCGGTGTTCGCCAGCTTCCCGGATGACCATGACACGCTGCGCCAGGAAGGCCTGGGCTATTACCGCTACCAGCTGACCGATGCCGGCCGCGCCGCGCCGGAGCGCGTGGCCGATCTGCCGGCTGAAGTGCTGGTGGCCGCAGGCCTGGCCACGGCCGACCCGATCGTCTACGAGGATTTCCTGCCGGTCAGTGCCGCGGGCATCTTCCAGTCGAACCTGGGCGGTGAAGAACAGCGTGCCTATGCCGCGCATGCCAACCGCGAGGCCTTCGAGCAGGCGCTGGGCGTGGCGGTGAATGACGAGTTCGAGATCTACGAGCGGCTGCAGGCCGAATCGTTGGCGAGCCTGCGCACCGCGTGAAGGTAGAGCCGGCCGCTGGCCGGCTGTTTTGGGAAGCCGGCCAGCGGCCCCCCCCCCCCCCCCGGCCCCCCCCCCCCCCCCCCGGGGGGGGGGGGCGCCCCCCCCCCCCCCCCCCCCGGCTCTACCCGATGTCCGTGCCTGGGGTCATGGCGCTGCCCTCTGTAGAGCCGAGCCATGCTCGGCTGCCGAGAAAAGCAGTCGAGCATGGCTCGACTCTACAAAAGCGGGTCTCAGCCCTTCATCGTGCCGGTATCCAGCCAACGCTGGTGCCACGACAGCGCTTCCGGCAGCAGGTGCGGGGTGTGCTTGCCGTAGCTCTCGCGGCTGGCGCGGTCGAAGTAGTCCTGCAGCTGCGGGCGGAAATCCGGGTGCGCGCAGTTGTCGATCAGCACCTGCGCACGCTTGCGCGGGGTCAGGCCACGCAGGTCGGCCAAGCCCTGTTCGGTGACGATCACCGACACGTCGTGTTCGGTGTGGTCGACATGGCTGGCCATCGGCACGATCGCCGAGATGGTGCCGTTCTTCGCGGTGGACGGGCTCAGGAACGCCGACAGGAAACCGTTGCGGGCAAAGTCACCGGAACCGCCGATGCCGTTCATGATCCGCGTGCCCATCACGTGCGTCGAATTGACGTTGCCGTAGATGTCCACCTCGATCATGCCGTTCATGCCGATGCAGCCGAGGCGGCGCACCAGTTCCGGATGGTTGGAGATCTCCTGCGTGCGCATGATGATGCGCTCGCGGTAGAAATCGATGTTCTCCTTGAACGTCTCGTTGGCCTGCGGGCTCAGCGCGAAGCCGGTGCACGAGGCATAGCTCAGCACGCCGTCGCGCAGCAGGTCGAGCATGCCGTCCTGGATCACTTCGGTGAACGCGGCCAGGTCGCGGAAGCCGCTCTTGGCCAGGCCGGCCAGCACCGCGTTCGGAATATTGCCCACGCCCGACTGCAGCGGCAGCAGGTTCGGCGGCAGACGGCCCTTCTTCACTTCATGCTTGAGGAACTCGATCAGGTGCGAAGCGATCTGCTCGCTGGTCGCATCGATCGGGCTGAACGGGCTGTTGCGGTCCGGGCCGTTGGTACGCACCACGGCCACGATCTTGTCCGGGTCGCAGCGCAGCGCGGTGTCGCCGATACGGTCGTTGGCGTTCACCAGCGGAATCGGCTTGCGGTGAGGCGGCAGCGCGGTGCCGTAGTAGATGTCATGCATGCCGTCGACGCCGGCCGGCTGCCATTCGTTGACCTCGACGATCACCTTCTTGGCCAGGTCCAGCCAGGTCTTGTTGTTGCCGACCGAGGTGGAGGGCACCAGCGAACCGTCTTCGCGGATGGCCGAGACTTCGATCACGGCGGTATCGATCTCGCCATAGAAACCGAACCACACGTGCTGGGCCACGTGGCTGAGGTGGATGTCGATGTAATCCAGCTTGCCCTCGTTGATGCGGTTGCGCGCATCCGGGTCGCTCTGGAACGGCATGCGCATGGCGATGCCATCGGCCTTGGCCAGCGCGCCATCGAGTTCCGGCGCGGTGGAGGCGCCAGTCATCAGGCTGATCTGGAAGGGCTGGCCCTGGGCATGCACCGCTTCGATGCGGCGGGCCAGTTCGACGGGAACGGCCTTGGGATACCCGGAGCCGGTAAAGCCGCTCATGGCCACGGTTTCACCGGGCTGGATCAGCGCGGCTGCGGCCTCTGCGGAGACCACGCGGTCACGAAGACGCGCGTTGGCGATGCGATCAACAGACATGACGACACGTGTTGCTGGGGGGAATTCCGATTATCGGCCATCCTCATCCGTACGGGGGGTTCTACCTTCGTGGAATGGCTTTTCCCGCAGGGGTCACCCAAACCCGCCGGTTTTGTTTTGCAGTGCAGCGTGCAAAGTGCTTTCGCAGCCCGCACGATGGACCTGCATCCCGACGTGGGGGAGGGAGCAGAGCCCGCTGGCAGTTCGCTGCAAGCGGGCTTTTTTATTGCCTGTCGTCCAGTATGAATACGCGGTCTCCATTATCGGTAGTGGCGGGGGGGGGGGGGGGGCCCCCCCCCCCCACCCCCCCCCCCCCCGCCGCCCCCCCCCCCCCCCGCCGGCCGCTGGCCGGCAACCCCAGTAACCTTCGGCAGGATCATCGGATCTGCCGGCCAGCGGCCGGCACTACCGGGTCCGTTGCGTCCCGGCCGGGTCGATACAATCAGCCCATGACCCTCGCCCCCGCCGATCTGCCCACCTCCCTGCAGCCCCTCGTCGACCGCGCGCTGGCGCGCCTGGCCCAGGCCCTGCCCGAGCCCGTTCCTGCCGAGCTGCTGCCGCTGCTGACCCGGCTGGCGGTGGCCAGCGACTTCGCGCTGGACACCCTGGTGCGGCAACCGGCGCTGCTGGCACAGCTGGCCGCCCCCGGCTGCCCGCCGATCCCGGCGCCGATGCTCGATCCGCTGCAGCCCAGCGACTGGCCGGCGCAGATCCGGCGCTGGCGCACGGCAATGTCCACACGGCTGATCTGGCGCGATCTGACCGGTTTGGACGACGTGGCGCAGACCCTCGCTGGCGCCACCACCTTGGCCGAGGACTGCCTGCGGCTGGCACTGGACGCCCTGCAGCAGGAATTCGCCCAGCGCCACGGCGTCATCGCTGATGAACATGGCACGCCGCAGCAGCTGGTGGTGTTCGGCCTTGGCAAGCTGGGCGGTGGCGAGCTCAACTTCAGTTCCGATGTGGACCTGGTCTACGCCTATCCGCAGGGAGGTGAATCCGATGGACCGCGTCCGTTGGCGGCGGAAGAATATTTCGCCCGTCTCGGCCAGCGCCTGGCCAAGCTGCTGGACGAAACCACCGTTGATGGTTTCAGCCACCGCGTCGACCTGCGCCTGCGCCCGTTCGGCAGCGCCGGTCGGGTTGCGCTGTCGTTCGCGGCGATGGACCAGTATTTCCAGCGTGAGGGCCGCGACTGGGAACGCTATGCCTGGCTGAAGGCGCGCGCGGTGGCCGGCGATATCGAGGCCGGTGAGGCGTGGCTGCAGACCCTGCGCCCGTTCGTGTACCGCCGCTACCTGGATTTCACCGCGCTAGACGGCCTGCGCGAAATGAAGGCGGCCATCACCGCTGAAGTCGCACGCCGCGAATTGCACGACGACATCAAGCGCGGTGCCGGTGGCATCCGCGAAATCGAATTCCTGTGCCAGGCGCTGCAGCTGATCCGCGGTGGTCGTGAACCGGCATTGCGCGAGCGTCGGCTGCTGGTGGCGCTGGACGCACTGGTGGCCGCCGGGCAGATCGCGCCCGAGGACGGCAGTGCGCTGCGCGAGGCCTACCTGTTCCTGCGCCGGCTGGAAAACCGCCTGCAGATGCTGCGTGACGCGCAGACCCATGTGCTGCCCAGCGACGCCCTTGACCGCGAACGCATCGCTGTTGGGCTCGGCTACCCGGACTGGGAGGTGCTGCGCGCGGCACTGGCCGTGCAGCAGCAGCGGGTCAGTACCGAATTCGCCGCGTTGCTGGCACCGCGCAAGGGCCAGGCCGCGCCCGATGCGCTGGCCAACTACTGGCGCAGCCTGCCCGAAGGCAGCAACGCACCGCTGCTGGCCGAAGCCGGTTTCCTCGATGCCAACGGCGCTGACCAGTCGCTGCGCGACTTCGCCCAGGGCACCGGCGTGAAGTCGTTGTCCGATGCCGCGCGTGCGCGGCTGGATCGCGTGCTGCCCGCGCTGCTGCATGCGGCCACGCGTTCGCCGCAGCCGGATGCCGCGCTCAAGCGCGTGCTCGGCCTGCTGCAGGCGGTGCTGCGCCGGACGAGCTATCTCGCCTTGCTGGACGAACAGCCCAGCGCACTGGCGCGGTTGGTCGATGTGCTGGCGCGTAGCGCGCTGCTGGCCGAGCGCCTGGCGGCGTATCCGCTGCTGTTGGACGAGCTGCTGGACGTACGCGTGTCCGGCCCGATGCCCGACTTCGCCGGCATGCTGGCCGAATGCCAGCAGGTACTGGCAGTGGAGGATCCCGAATCCGCACTGCGCTGGCTCAATGAAACGCGGCTGGCACTCAGCTTCCGCATGGCGATGGCCACGCTGGATGGCCGCCAGGGCGCGGTCGACAGCACGCGGCAACTGGCCGAGCTGGCGCAGGCGGTGGTAGTCACCGTGTTGGCGATGGCCGAAGCGGACATGCATGCCGCGCACGGCGAGATTCCCGGCGGGCGTTTCGCGATCATCGGCTACGGCAGCCTTGGTGGGCTTGAACTGGGCTTCGGTTCCGACCTGGACCTGGTGTTCCTGCACGACAACCCGGCCGGCGTGGATGCCAGCGATGGCGCGCGTCCGCTGGAGCCGGGGCGCTGGTATGCGCGCCTCGCGCAGAAGGTGATGGCGCTGCTCGGTGCGGTGACCGCCGCCGGGCGCCTGTACGACATCGACGTGCGCCTGCGCCCGGATGGCGGCAAGGGTTCGCTGGTGTCTTCGTTGGCCAGTTACACCGAATACCAGCGCGAACGCGCGTGGACCTGGGAACACCAGGCGCTGGTGCGCGCGCGTGGCGTGGCTGGCGATGCCAGTCTGCTGGCCGACTTCGAGCAGGTGCGTGCGCAGACGCTTGGGCGTGAGCGCGACACGGGTGTGCTGTACGCGGACGTGCTGAAGATGCGTGGCCGCATGCGCACCGAACTGGACCGCAGCGATGCCGCGCGGCTGGACCTGAAGCAGGGCGCGGGTGGCGTGGTGGACCTGGAGTTCCTGCTGCAGACTGGCGTGTTGGCGCGTAGCGCCCGGCATGCAGCGCTGCTGCAGCCGCGCGATACGCCGTCATTGATCGATGCGTTGGCGGTTGCCGGTTTCCTGCCGGAAGACACGGCGCAGGCATTGCATGGAGCACATGCCACGCTGCTGGACGTGGGCCTGGCCTGCACCCTGGACCGGCGCCCGCGACTGGCACCGACCACGCCCGCGATTGAAGACGCGTGTGCCGCGATTACCGCCGCGTGCATCGCCGCGGAGCTGCCGTTCGCCTGAGTGGGTGCAAATGCTGCAACAACTTTGGGTGAGTACCGACCGTTGGTCGGCACCATCTGTCGGCAGCGATGGGTTCTGCAGGGCGTGCCGACCAACGGTCGGCACCCACCGGATCATTGGCCGGCGATGGCCTGCTGTTGGTAGATGCCAACCTTGGTTGGCATGAATGCAAAGCGCCAACCAAGGTTGGCGACTACCGGATCAATAGCCCGGCGATGACCCGCCGGATCAATGATCTGAGCATTGGCCTGCTGTTGGTAGGTGCCAACCTTGGTTGGCACAATCCGTCAGCGTTCATGACCCCGGCAACAGCGTGCCAACCAAGGTTGGCACCTACCAGAGCAACGGCGGTCAGCTGGTGGTGCGCAGCGGCGCCATCTTCCACAACAGCGCGCGGAACGGGGCCAGCAGGCAGACGCCGATCGCCAGCTTCACCGCCAGGTCGCCGGCAGCCCAGCTCACCCACGGCAGGGTCGAACCGGCAAACGCGATCGACCAGAAAATGGTGGTATCCACCGTCGCGCTGCAGGTGGTGGCCACCATCGGTGCGCGCCACCAGCTGCCACGGCGCAGGCGGTCGAACACGGTGATGTCCAGCAGCTGCGCCACGATGAAGGCCGAGCACGAGGCAATGGCGATGCGCGGGGTGGCCACCCAGATCGAAAGCAGCACCGCCACCGCGAAACCGATCCACGCCACGCGGCGGGCAGGGCCCGGGCCGAAGCGGCGGTTGATCAGGTTGCTGACCAGGAACGCGACCGGGTAACTGAAAGCACCCCAGGTCAGCCAATCGTTGATCGGGTACTGCACCAGCACGTTGGACAGCAGCACCACCGCGCCCATGGCCAGCACCGCCAGCACCAGGGCGCGGGCGGTCAACGGGGCAAACACAGGGGCAGGACGCACGGACATGGCGAGCCAGGGGGACAAAGGGGATCGCCCATTATCCGCCCGGCCCGCGGCAATGCCAAAACCGGCCGTTCAGCTTTACAGCGTTTCGCTCATCACATCGCCGGCGGCATAGGCGGTCGGCACATAGGCCAGCGCCTGGCCCTGCGCGCTCTTCACGGTCCAGCCGGCACCCGCGTCGGTCGGGTCGAAGCGCACCTGCTGGCCGACGACGAAACCGGCAATCGGGTCATCGCCTGCAGCCGCCGGCCATTGCAGCGTTGCGGTCTGGTCGGCCTTGCCGGGCACCTGCAGGTGCACCTGGCGATCACCGGCTGGCGTGGTGGCGACCTGCTTCACTTCCATCGGTGGCAGCGGCACCGCCGGCGTGCGTGCGGCGACCTTGCCGTTGCGCTCGCTGGCCTTGAACGGGGCCTTGGACAGTTCGGCCAGTCCCATCGACGTGGCCAACGGAATCGACAGCACGATCAGCGACGTGACCAGCACGCTGGTCTGGCCGCTGTTCAACTGCGGCGCGGCGCCGGCATGGACGGTGGGCACCACCAGCGCCGAAAGCAGCAGGGCAGTGGCGGGAACGCGCAGGCAACGGAACATGGAGACCTCCTGGTCAGGGTGGGGACGGCGGCTCAGCGCCGGGTATCGAAGATGTCGCGCGGGCCGGTGGCCTCGGGCAGGTATTCCAGCGGGCGGCCCTGGTTGTCCTTCAGCTGCCAGCCCTGGTCGGCGCCGGTCGGTTCGAAGTTCACGGTCTGGCCCACGGTGAACTGCACGGCGGGATCGCCGATGCCGCGCGGGTACTGCATCGATGCGGTGTTCTGCGGATCGTTGGCATCGCGCAGCAGCACTTCGCGGCGGCCATCCACGGTGGTGGCGATGGCGCTCACCTGCATCTGCGGCAGCTTGATCTGCTGCGGGCGGGCCAGCGGCTGGCCAGCGTCGGCGGCATCCTGGGCTTCCTTCGCCGCCGCCGCGCGGGCCGACGTCACCATCTGTGTGGACATCTCCAGGCTCGGTCCCTGCGGACCCGGGTCATGGATGATCACGATGCGGCGCTCTGCATGAGCGGCCGTGGACCAGGCCAGGCTTGCGACGATCAGCATCGGCATCAGGACGGCGGGCAGGGTACGCATGTCGTTCTCCTTGCTGGATTCAGGGCGTGGCGGCGGCAGCACCAGCTACCGGCACGTGAGGGATCACCAGTTCCTGCTGCAGCTGGCTGCGCTGGTGCAGGAAATCGAACACCGATTCCACCGTCACCACCGAATAGTTGCCGGAGATGCGTTCGCCGGCCGGATGGTCAGTGGTGGTGGCGTTGGCCACGAACAGGCGCGCACCCACGCGCTTGCCCAGGCCGATATGCAGCACGCTGGGCTGGTACTTCTGCTGGCGCAGCCACTGCTGGGCCTGTTCGCGCTTGACGATGGCCGGTGCGCCATCGGCCTGTGCCATCGCTGCTGCCAGCACTTCCAGCACCCACTGGTTGGAGTTCTGGTAGTCGGTGGCGAACGGGTAGGCGACCACGTTGTACCTGGTTTCGTGCAGCGCCTTGGGCTGGATCGAGGGCGAGACCAGCATCGCGCGCAGTGCTGCACGCAGCGGTGCCGACGGTACGCCGATGCGCAGGTCGGTATGGCCGCCGCTCTCGCCGACGAAGTTGCCCAGGCCTTCGTGGTACAGCTGCGAGCTGTCGGTCTTGCAGCGGTTGAGCAGGTGCATCGCGCGCCAGCGGCCATCGTCTTCGCGCAGCAGGAAGGCCAGATGGCTGTGGCGCAGGCCGTAGCGACTCAGGTCCTGGCCACCGCGCGCGGCCACCACCACGTCCACATCGGGCAGCGCGTCCAGGCGCTCAGCGGTGGTCCAGGCCACGTCCAGCATCGCCGCCTGCGCGGCCACGCTCGGGTAGCGCTCGCGGCATTCGGTGCTGTTGGCCCAGGCCGGTGCGGTCGCCAGCAGGCTGGCGATCAGCAGCGCGGCGCGCGGCAGGCGGGAGAAACGATCCATGTCGATACCTTCAACGGCGGGCAGGCCCGCGCGCCGATCATACGCTGCTCAGCGCAGGGGACGATCCACGCCCTTGCGCTGGAGCTCCTTGTCGCAGGCATCGCTGATCGGGGCCACCGGCAGCGGCGGGCGCTGGCCCTTCGGATCGCGCAGCGCCGGTTGTTCGCGGTACGCGTCCAGCTGCTGCTGGCATTGATACGAAATCGGATCCAGCTCGGTGGGCGTGGTGGAGCAGGCCGCGAGCAGGGCCAGGGGCAGCAGGAGCAGGGTACGCATGAAGACGTTCAGAGTGATGGGGGACGCTGGACTCTAACCGCGCAGCCGGATCGAAATGTTCAGAAAACGCTGGGCACCCGGGTAGTGGCGGGGGCGGGGCGGGCCCCCCCCGGGGGGGGGGCCGCGGGGGCGCCGGGCGCGGGCCCCGGCGCGCCCGCCGCCCAGGCGGCCGCTGGCCGGCAACGACAGGGTGTTCGGCAATGGGTACAGCGTTGCCGGCCAGCGGCCGGCACTACCGTGATGCCAGGCGCCGAGGATTGCCGGCCAGCGGCCGGCACTACCGCAATGCCAGGCGCTGTTTCACTTCTGCCGCCACCCGCGCGGTCTCGCGCAGCGGCTCGATACGGTCGTACTGCCAGTCCAGCCAGTGCGCCTGCAACCGCCCACGCTCGCGCAGCTGCTGCTGGAAGCGCGCCAAGCGGCCCTGCGCGGTATCGGCCAGCGCCACCATCACCGGCATGCGCGTGGCGCAGGCTTCAGACAGCAGGTTCACCGAATCGGGCGAGACCACCACGCGGTTGGCCCAGCCGAGCAGGCCGCCATAAGGATTCGTACCGTCGCCGCCGTCGCCCCAGATCACGTGCGGCAGGTCGGCGAACGTCGCGCGCAGGATCTCGGCCAAGGCCGGTGGCGTGCGCCGCGAAGTCGTGGCCAGCAGGCTGCCGCCCTCGCTGCGGATCTGCTCGGCCAACGCCTGGAACACGCCCACCATCGCGGTCTCGTCCCAGGGCGCCAGCGGTGTCGGCCCGCCCACCAGCAGCGCGGTGCGCGGGCCGGGCAGGGTACTGAAGCCGGCGAACGCGGCGCGGCCCCAGGCCAGCCAGTCATCGTCCACCGGATTGAGGCTGCCGAGCAGGGTCAGCACGTTGCTGCCACGCAGGGCATCGTGTTCGGGCACCACCACCATGTCCCAGTGGCGGGCATTGATGCGCGGGTCGAGGATCTGCACCACCTGGCTGCCACGTGCGCGCAGCACGCGCAGTGCGCCGGCGGCCTGACGGCCACAGCCGATCGCCAGCGGCGGTGCGTCCGCGGCCAGCGTCGCGAATGCCTCGCCATAGCCGTTCACATCACCGGGCAGCCGCCGCGGCGACAGCCAGCGCCAGGGTGCGCGGGGCTGCAGGACCAGCGGCCGATGGGTGCCCTGGCGCAGCGCAGAGGCCAGCGCGACCGCCTGGCGGACATTGCCCGCACGGCCGTCCGTGACCGTCCAGGGCGCGCTCGATCGTTTCACCTGTGGCATTAATTCGTTTCAGCCCTGCTGGGTGTTGCAACAGTCGCGACACTCTACACTGCGGCTCGTCGTTTCGCCCCGCGCCGCCCGCGGGCACTGACTTCCCTTAGCCGCCCTGGAGATCCACCGATGTCCCACGCGCTCGACGCTGCTGCCCTCGACCAGCTGTTCCGTACTGCCCGCACCCAGAACGCTTTCCTCGACAAGCCGGTCCCGGCCAGCCTGCTGCAGGAACTGTATGACCTGGTGAAGTGGGGCCCGACCGCCGCCAACACCACGCCGGCCCGTTTCGTCTTCGTCACCTCGAAGGAAGCCAAGGCCAAGCTGGCCCCGGCCCTGTCCGAAGGCAACCACGACAAGACCATGGCCGCCCCGGTCACCGTCATCATCGGCTTCGACCTGGACTTCCACGAGAAGCTGCCGTACCTGTTCCCGCACACCGATGCCAAGGCCTGGTTCGACGGCCCGCAGGAAGGCCGCCACGAAGCCGCCATCCGCAACGGCAGCCTGCAGGGCGCCTACCTGATCCTGGCCGCACGCGCGCTGGGCCTGGATGCCGGCCCGATGTCGGGCTTCGATGCAGCCAAGGTGGATGAAGCCTTCTTCGCCGGCACCTCCATCAAGTCGAATTTCCTGGTCAACCTGGGTTACGGTGACTCGGCGGGCCTGTTCCCGCGTCTGCCGCGCCTGTCGTTCGACGAAGCGGCGCGCATCGCGTAAGTCGCTGTATCGGTTTCGGGCCTGCCGTCCCGTGGCAGGCTCTTGCTGCACCGTGTACCCACCCTACGATCCGGAGAGTTCCTCAGATGAGCGCCACCCGTAAACTGCTGCTGCCGCTGGCCCTGACCCTGGCCATCGCCGCCTGCTCCAAGCCGGCCGACACCGCTGCCCCGTCTGCTGACGCTGCCGCCCCGGCCACCACCGAACAGGCTGCCACCCCGGCTGCCGATGCCGCTGCCGCTGCGCCGGCCGCCGAAGCGATCAAGATCGCCTCGGGCACCTACAAGCTGGACCCGACCCACACCGACGTGCTGGCCCAGTGGAGCCACTTCGGCTTCTCCAACCCGAGCGCGCACTTCGGAAACGTTGAAGGCACCCTGGTGTACAACGCCGAAGACGTGACCAAGTCCACCGTGGAAGTGAAGCTGCCGCTGAGCGGCCTGAACAGCTTCACCGCCAAGTTCGACGAGCACCTGAAGAGCGCCGACTTCTTTGACGCCTCCAAGTTCGCCGATGCCACCTTCAAGAGCACCAAGGTGGAAGCCGCTGGCACCAACAAGCTGACCGTCACCGGCGACCTGACCATCAAGGGCATCACCAAGCCGGTCACCCTGGACGTGACCGTCAACGGCGGCGGCGAGCACCCGATGGCCAAGGTTCCGGCCGCCGGCTTCGATGCCACCACCACCCTGAAGCGCAGCGATTTCGGCGTCGGCGCGTATGCTCCGAACGTCAGCGATGAAGTGAAGATCCGCATCACCACCGAAGCCACCGGCGAAAAGCCGGCCGCTTGATGCACCCCGCTCACTCGTCGTGAGAAGGCAGAAGGCCCGCTGAAAAGCGGGCCTTCTTTTTTGGGCGTGGGGGACGCCTTGGTAGATGCCAACCTTGGTTGGCACACGAGCACTCCGCAGGCCAACCGAGGTTGGCCACTACCGGTTCATGCAGGGCGGGAGAGTGCTTCGGTAGGTGCCAACCTTGGTTGGCACGCGAGCATTTCGCGGGCCAACCAAGGTTGGCCACTACCGGTTCATGCAGGGCCGGAGAGTGCTTTGGTAGGTGCCAACCTTGGTTGGCACACGAGCATTTCGCAGGCCAACCAAGGTTGGCCACTACCGGTTCATGCAGGGCCGGAGAGTGCTTTGGTAGGTGCCAACCTTGGTTGGCGCACGAGCATTTCGCAGGCCAACCAAGGTTGGCCACTACCGGTTCATGCAGGGCCGGAGAGTGCTTTGGTAGGTGCCAACCTTGGTTGGCACACGAGCACTCCGCGGGCCAACCAAGGTTGGCCACTACCGGGTACGCGTGTTCAGCGCAGCGCGCCCAACCATGCCACGCACGCTTCGCTCGGGCTCTGCTTGGCCTTCACCGCCAGCCCGCTCACGCGCACGAAGGTCTGCGCCGCCTGCGCCACGACCTGGCGTGCGATCAGCGCCGCCTGCTTGGTCGCGGCCTGCTGCTTGCGCAGCTGCACGATGTTGATCGAAGGCCGGCCCACCGGCGCGTACTTCTGGTCGCGGCGCAGCACATCGGCCACCTGCGCCACTTCGAATTCGGCCTGCAGGTAGCGGTGCTGTGCCTCCACCAGCTCACGCAGCGGTACGCGCAGGGCAGCGGTGTCGGCGAAGGCGGCCAGTGCCGCGTCGCAGGCGGCGTCATCGGCAAAGCGGGTACGCAGCGCATCCACGCTGGCCAGGGTCAGTTTGGCCATGTGGCCCTCGTTGCTGCAGGAAAGGAGCGCGATTGTCGCATTGCTTGGCGTGCTCCGGGCCGGGAGGCTTTCGCTTTGGTAGAGTCGACTGTCAGTCGACTGCTCTTGGCGCGATGCCGGAAACCTCCGCGCTGCGCGCGATAGTCGACTGACAGTCGACTCTACCTGGCTGGCATTTCAGGCGCAGCCGCATCCACGGAAGGAAGACCCATGCAGGACACGCAGTACTGGTTGAACGAATTCTGGACGGGCCTGAGCGTGCTCGATCTGCTGGGCGGCAGCCTGCTCGGTACGCTGCTTGGCCTGGTGCTGGGCATCTTCGCCTGGCGCTGGCTGCACCGCCGCGGTTGGCTCCAGCGGCGCAAGCGCTGGCATCACTGGCTGCTGGCCAGCTACGTGGTGCTGCTGCCGCTGGCCACCGCCTTCTTCGGCCTGCAGCTGGGCTTCACTGCTGGTGCGCACCGCGCGCTGTTCAAGCAGCTCGATCATTTCCAGCCGCACCTGCAGACCCTGGTGGAAGGCTGGAGCGAAGGCTTCACCGATTCGCTGGACGACCCGCGCATGCGCGAGGCATTGCGCAGCCAGGGCACGGTGGGCGATGTGGCCGACACCATCGCCTCGGCCTACCTCAGCGAACATCCGTTGCCCGGTCTTGATCGTCTTGGCAACGGCCCGTTGGCGCGCGGCACCGGTTGGGTGATCGGCAAAGTGCGCGAAGGCCTGCTGCGCGGCATGGTGGAAGACACGCTGGTGGACAAGGCCGGCACGCTCGGCCTGGAGCCCAAGGTGGTGCGCGAGGCGCTGACCATGCACGTCGATGAGCTGCTGCACACCCGTGGCGTGCTGCGGCTGGTGAAGGCGCAGATCAACGGCATGATGCCCGGCGTGTACTTCGGGCTGCTGTTGCCGTTGCTGATCATCGCGCTGCTGGTGGCGCTGGAGATCTGGGCCGCGCAGCGGTTCGGGTGGACGCGGCAGGTGGCGTCCAGCGCGGTAGTGCCGGCCGCTGGCCGGCAGCTGCAGGTTCATGCCGAAGGTTCATGAGGTTGCCGGCCAGCGGCCGGCACTACCCAGCCAGGCAAGAAGGTGCATGAGCGGCGGCGGAGTCTCTGTAGAGTCGAGATCCTATGTTCGTGGTCAAGCCTGCTGGAAGCAGGCTTGACCCACCTT